>NZ_JBNHGJ010000015.1:0-97964 GCF_059091165.1 Arthrobacter sp. Hb9-2
CGAAGGCACAACCGGGGTAACGCCGGGCGTGGTCCCGCCCAGCCCGGCCAGGACCACGCCCCGCGGCACGCCCACGGCTTCGCCAACGCCCGAAGTACCACCGTTGGAGGGCCCCGTTACATCCGAGCCGGTTCCCTCGGGCAGTGCGGCGGCCCTGCAGACGGTGACCGCCTACTACGTGCTCGTGGACGACGGCGGCAGCAACGGCGTGCGGTTCGGCTGCAATGACAGCCTGGTGGGCGTAGCCCATACCAGGTCCGCCGGAGAGGACCCGCTTCCCGCTGCCATTCGAGCGCTGCTGGAGACGCCGGCTGATGCAGTTCCGCCCCAACCATCACCGGACGTCTATAACGCCCTCCGGGGCTCGGACCTGAAGTTCCTCTCGGGAAGCTTCGACGGCACCACCGTCACGGTGTACCTCGCCGGCACACTCAGCATGGGAGGTGTTTGCGACCTCCCGCGCGTAGAAGCCCAGCTGACACAGACGGCGGTCTCGGCCGTTGGGGCTATCCGGGCGGAGATTCATATCAACGGGCGCAGCCTGGCCGAGGCTTTGCGGCAGGACTAACAGGCGGGTTGCCGCTCACTGGTACTTCTTTACTCAACGAGTGTTGCCTATCCAGCAACACTCGCCTGTATCCTGATTGATGTGAGCCACGAGACACTCGACGCCGCAGCACAGACGCTGCCTGCCGAAGCCATTGATGCCATCGAGCGGGCGGCAACGTCCGCCCACCGCCATGAGGAACTCTTCTCAGAGCGCGCCGCCAACATCCGCCAGTCCGCAGTCAGGGACGTCTTCGATATCTCCCTGCGCCCCGGGCTGGTTTCCCTCGCGGGTGGAAGTCCCTACCTGCAGTCCCTCCCCCTTGACCGGCTGGCCGCCACTGCAGCAACCATCATCGCCGAGGACGGGCTGGCGGCCCTCCAGTATGGCAGCGGCCAGGGCACCGAAGAGCTGCGAACCCAGATCTGCGAAGTGATGGCCGCCGAGGGCATCCTCGACGCCCTGCCCCGGAACGTGGTGATCACGGCAGGGTCGCAGTCCGCCCAGGACGTGGCCACCAAAGTCTTCTGCAATCCGGGAGACGTGGTGCTGGTGGAAGAGCCGACCTACGTGGGCGCGCTGAATACGTTTGAGGCGTACCAGGTCCAGGTGGAAACGGTGGAGATGGACGGGGACGGCCTCGTTCCGGACCTCCTTGAGGCGAAGATCGCAGCCCTGCAGCTCGCTGGGAAGAGTGTCAAATTCCTGTACACCATTCCGAACTTCAACAATCCCTCCGGAATCACCCTCGCCCGCGAGCGGCGGCAGGCGATCGTGGACATATGCCGCAACGCGAATATTCTGATCCTTGAGGACAACCCCTACGGACTCCTGCGCTTCGACGGAGAACCGCTGCCGCCCCTCCGCGCCGACAACCCTGCCGACGTGATCTATATGGGCTCTTTCTCCAAGATCTTCGCCCCCGGACTCCGCATCGGATGGGCCCTGGTGCCCGAACACTTGCAGCGCCGGTACTACCTTGCGGCCGAAGCCGTAACCCTGTGCCCGCCCGCCCTCAACCAGATGCTGGTGTCCGCCTACCTGCGCGACTACGACTGGCGGGGCCAGATCGAAACGTACCGTGGACTGTACGCGGAGCGCTGCCGGGCAATGCTCGCTGCCCTGGAGGCGCACATGCCCGCCGGGACCAGCTGGACCAGCCCGGAGGGCGGATTCTTCGTCTGGGTAACCCTGCCCGAAGGAGTGGACACCTACCCCCTGCTGCACAAGGCGATCGACGCCGGAGTGGTGTTTATCCCCGGCGCCGCCTTCACGCCGTCGGACGAGCCGTCCAACAAGCTGCGCCTGGCCTTCAGTGCGGTGCCGCCGGAAGCCATCACGGAAGGCGTGCGCCGGCTGGCGCCGGTACTGCGGCAAGCCATCGCCGGACTGTAGCCTTGGGCTCACTGACTTAAGCCGCAATAACCAAGCAAAGGAGCAACACATGAGCGGAATCATCGTTGTAGGGGTTGACGGCAGCGGTACAGCCAAAAAGGCAGCGGAGTCCGCCCGGGACCTCGCCGCAGCACTGAGTGCATCGCTTCACGTCGTCTCAGCCTTCGACAGTGACCGCACCGAGGTCTTCGGCAGCGGCAGCGACCAGTGGATCGTCTCCGACGCCGACGCCGCCGAGCACGTGGCCCGCACCGTGGCGGAATCCCTGGGCCGGGACATCAAGGTGACCTACTCCGCTGCCCGCGGCCGCCCGGCCGACGCCCTGATCAAGGAGGCGCTGCGGATGGAAGCCCGCATCATTGTGGTCGGAAACCGCAGGATGCAGGGCATTGGGCGCGTCCTCGGGAGCGTTGCGAACAGCGTTGCCCACAACGCTCCCTGCGACGTTTACATCGCCAACACCTACGACGCCGACTAGAAGTTACCGCGGACACTCCCCTTGGTGGCAAAGGTCGCTACGGGGAGTGTCTGTTCTCACGCCGGATACACCACTGAGGCCTCGGGCGCAACGATAAAATTGGATAAGCCCCCAACGGAGCGGACACCCAGCATCCACGATTATCAAGGGGCACCATTGATCACTCTGCAGCGCCGCCAGCTCGTAGGCCACGATATCCTCCTGGCCCGCCACGGAAACCACATCTGCTCCATGCGCGTCGACCGCAGCAACGGCAGGGTGGTGGCGCTGCTGGACGATGGAACCGTGGACAGCGCACCGAACCTGATCGCCCCGGACCTTCAGCTTCCCGAGACCGTGGCCAGCGTGCTGCGCGAAGACTGGAAGCTGCTGACCGCACTGGGCGGAGCAGGCGCCGTACTCAGCGGTTTGATGATTGCAGCGGCCGTTTCCCTCGGGACTGTGGTGGATCCCTCCACCGTTGAGATGCTCTCGGTTTACTCCACGTACTGATGTACACCTCGGGCTAAAGCACCATCCAGCCCTGCAGTACGCGCCAGATACCGGCCATCACCACCCCGCCGAAGAGCGAACCGGCAACCACCTGCGCCAGCGTGTGGGCGCGCAGCACCACCCTCGACCAGCCCACAGCGGGGATAAGCAGCAGCAGCGGAAGCCACGGGGCTCCGAGCATCAGCACAGCAATCACTGCTGAAGACGAAATTGCGGCAGCATGCCCGCTGATCTTCCAGAATGGGCTGACGCCCGCCAGCACAACCACCCCGGCCACCACTGCCAGGACCATCGCGACGACGCTCTCAGGAGCTCCTGCCGCATACAGCACCAGAAGCCCGGCAACAATCGACGCCAGTGCCATCAGCAGTACGGGCGCCCGCTGTTTGCGGTCGCTGACGTGGTGATCGGTGACTTTGCCCAGCTTCACCAGGAGCAGCAGCAGGAACAGCGGGATCACGCAGACGAACAGCGCCGCCAGGGCGCCGTAGGCCATCGTTCCGGGAAAGCCGGCCTGCGTCAGGGGGCTGATCAACAACTGCACACTCACCACCACTGGCGGCTGCAACAGCTCCGTGATCCATCTGGCTGCCCTGTTCTTGGCACGGATACGGCCGGCGTTATTGACCACTGCTGTCAGTTCCTAGTCCAGCAGCAGCGCCGGCTCCTCCAGGATGGCGGCGACGTCGGCCATGAAGCGGGCGGACAGGTCGCCGTCCACCACCCGGTGATCAAATGAGCCGCCAAGGGTTGTGATCCAGCGGGGAATTACCTCGCCGTCCAGTACCCAGGGCTTCTGCTTGATGGTTCCGAACGCCACGATCGCCACCTCGCCGGGGTTGATGATCGGCGTGCCCGTGTCGATGCCCAAAGCCCCGATGTTTGTGATGGTGAGCGTCCCGCCCTGCATTTCCGCGGGCTGGGTCTTGCCCGCCCTGGCGGTGGTGGCCAGGTTGTTCAGGGCCAGCGCCAGTTCCTTCAGGGATAGGTCCTGGGCGTTTTTGATGTTCGGCACCATCAAGCCGCGCGGGGTTGCCGCCGCAATTCCCAGGTTCATGTAGTGCTTGACCTGGATCTCGGCGCTGCCTTCGCCGTTGTCCACCCAGGTGGCGTTGACACTGGGGTTCCGGGCTGCTGCCCAGATCACGGCCTTGGCGAGGATGAGCAGCGGCGATACCCGGATGCCCTCGAAGTCACGCGAGGCCTTGAGCCTCTTGACGAACTCCATGGTGCGGCTGGCATCCACGTCCACGAAAATGCTGACGTGCGGTGCAGAGAACGCCGAGTCCACCATCGCCTTCGCCGTGGCCTTGCGGACGCCCTTGACGGGGATACGCTCCACCCGCTGGTCCTGCGGCTTTCCGGCTCTACCCCAGAAGCCGTCAGCCTTGTCCAGCTCGGCGTCCCGCTGGGCCTGGTAGCTGACCAGGTCCTCGCGCGTCACCTCACCGCGCAAACCGGTGGCCACAACATCTGCCAGGTCGATGCCAAGGTCACGGGCGATCTTCCGGACCGGGGGCTTGGCCAGGACCTTGTTCACCAGGCCTGTGATGGTGCCGCCAAGCGTTGGACGGTTGTCGACGGCGTCGCCGGCGGTTTGGCCTGGGGCCTCCTTGGCAGCGCCCGCTGTGGTCATTTCCGGCCTGGCCGTCACCGCAGCAGGGGTGTGGGGCTGGACGGGCTCCACTTCCGGGGCATTTATCGTGATGGTGCCCGCTGCGCCACCAGTGTTTGAGCTGGCCGAAATCCGCGGGCGGCGCTTGACGGCGTCGGCCTTGGGCCCGGAACCCACCAGCGGACCGCCTGCCAAGGCACTATCCGAGGTGTCGCCGTCGGGCGCCGGAAGCGTGCCGTAGAGCGGCTGCACGGGCGTCTCGGGAGCCCGCACGTCAGCCGGGGTGGGATCACCGGCAACCTCGCTGCTGACGCTGATAATGGCGGTGCCGACGTCGATGGTCACCCCTTCGGGGACCAGCAGTTCGCTGACGGTGCCGGCAAACGGCGAGGGCAGCTCCACAATCGACTTGGCCGTCTCGATCTCACACAGGACGTCGTTGATTGCGACGGCGTCGCCGGGCTTGACCTTCCAGGAGACGATTTCCGCCTCGGTGAGGCCCTCGCCGACGTCAGGCAGGTTGAACTTGTTGAGAGTCATGGTGTCCTCGGTTCGGGAAGCCCGGCTGCTGTTGGGGAACGGAAGCCGGGCGGAAAGGATGCAGCGGCTCAGTAGGAGAGGGCGCGGTCCAGCGCCTCGAGGATGCGGTCGATGTCCGGAAGGTAGTCTTCCTCCACCTTGGCAACCGGATAGGGCATGTGGAAGCCGCCCACGCGGATCACCGGCGCCTCCAGGGAATGGAACGCCCGCTCACTGATCCGGGCAGCGATTTCACCGCCGATTCCACCGAAGGTGGGTGCCTCGTGGGCCACAATCAGCCGTCCGGTCTTTTTCACCGAGGCTTCGACGGTATCGAAGTCCAAGGGTGAGATGGAGCGCAGGTCGATGACCTCAACGCTGCGGCCGTCCTCCTCCGCCGCGTTCGCCGCAGCCAGCGCCACGGGCACCAGCGGTCCGTAGGCCACGAGCGTGGCGTCCGTCCCGGCCCGGAGCACGTGGGCCTTGAAGGGGTCCTCCGCCAGGCCGGGTGCCTCGACGTCGACCTCTCCCTTAAGCCAGTAACGGCGTTTGGGCTCGAAGATGATCACCGGGTCCTGGCAGTCGACCGCCTGCTGGATCATCCAGTAGGCGTCGTGCGGGTTGGACGGGGTGATGATCCGCAGGCCGGCCGTGTGGGCAAAGAGCGCTTCGGGAGATTCCGAGTGGTGCTCCACAGAGCCGATGCCCCCGCCGTAGGGGATGCGGATGACCACGGGAACGGTGAGGTTGCCGTTGCTGCGCGCGTGCATCTTGGCCAGCTGGGTGGTGATCTGGTTGAAGCCCGGGAAAACGAATCCGTCGAACTGGATTTCACAGACCGGGGTGTAGCCGCGCAGTGCGAGGCCGATGGCGGTGCCGATGATGCCGGATTCGGCCAGCGGGGTGTCCACTACGCGGTCCGGGCCGAACTCGCCGATCAGCCCGTCCGTCACGCGGTACACGCCACCCAGGGCGCCGATGTCTTCACCCATCAGCAGCGACTTGGGGTTGTCAGTTAGTGCTGTGCGAAGGCCCTCGTTGATGGCCTTGGCGAGAGTCATGGTGGTCATCAGTGGCCTGCCTCTTGGTATGCCTGCGCTGTTGCTGCCTGCCGGGCGGGTTCTTCTTCAGTTGCAAAACCCGCTGAGTACTCCTCGAACCAGGCCAGTTCCTCTGCCACCAGCGGGTGGGCTTCGACGTAAGTGTTGGCGAAGGCGGACCGGATATCCGGGGTTTCCAGGTCATGGGTGGTGCGCCGGACGTAGGCTGCGAGCTCGTCACCGTCAGCTTTCACCTTGGCGAAGAACGCCTCGTCGGCCAGGCCTTCGGCGCGCAGGTACTTCTCCAGGCGCATCAGCGGATCCTTGGCCCGCCAGGCGTCCTCCTCCGCCGACTCGCGGTACTTGGTGGGGTCGTCCGCCGTCGTGTGAGCGCCAACCCTGTAGGTGAAGGCCTCGATCAAGACGGGGCCCTTGCCTTGGCGTGCGTGCTCCAATGCCCACTCGGTGACGGCGTGCACGGCAATGACGTCGTTGCCGTCCACCCGGATGCCGGGGAAGCCGTACCCCTTGGCCCGGTTGGACAGGGGCACCCGCGTTTGCACGTTGGTGGGGACGGAGATGGCCCAGTGGTTGTTCTGGCAGAAGAATACAACCGGCGCGTTGTAGGAGGAGGCGAACACCATGGACTCGTGGACGTCACCTTCCGAGCTGGCGCCGTCGCCGAAGTAGGCGATTACCGCGGCGTCCGGGGCGGCAGCCCCGTTGTCCTGACCGTCGGCGCGGACTGCCGCGGCACTGGAGGCTGCAAGCTTCTGGTCCCGCTGAATTCCCATGGCGTAGCCCACTGCGTGGAGCGTCTGGGCCGCCAGGACCAGGGTGTAGAGGTGGAAGTTGGTGTCCTTCGGGTTCCATCCACCGTTGGAGACGCCGCGGAACTGGCGCAGGAGCTCGGCAAGGTCCACATTGCGGGTCCAGGCCACGCCATGCTCCCGGTACGTGGGGAAGATGTAGTCCTGCGGCTGGCTGGCCCGGCCCGAACCGATCTGGGCGGCTTCCTGGCCGGTCAACGGAACCCAGAGCGCCAACTGGCCCTGGCGCTGCAAGGCTGTGGCTTCGACGTCGAACCGGCGGATTGCGGCCATGTCCGCGTAGAGCCCGCGGAGCTTCTCCGGGGTGAGCTTTTCAGCGTATCCGGTGAAGACCGGATCAAAACCCAGTTTCCCGTCGGGGCCGAGGAGCTGGACCATCTGCGCCGGAGGCTCTCCCATCACGGCTTCGGCATCAGCCTCACGCTGATCGTCTACAGCTGTTCCGTCGAACTCGGTGGCAGGCAGATGTGTGCCCATACCGTCTCCTTGCTTGCCGCATCCGGATGCAATGCAATGTCGCTGGGATATATGCTTCAAAAGGAATAGATTCCTCCGGCGGCATATATATTGGCTTACTGATCCTAACTTTATCTTCAGTAAGTAACCGCGGGGCTACTTGTTAAGTGCTAGGAACCGCGCGGGGCCTTTGTATAGTTCGCACACAGAGCGAGAAAACGCGTATTGGCGTCTTCCTCGCCGATACTGACGCGGACGCCTTCGCCCGCAAAGGCCCTCACGGACAAGGCCTGCGTGGCAGCCAGATCGGCAAACCCAGTGCTGTCAGCGCCGAGATCCAGCCAGACGAAGTTGCCCTGGGCATCTGGAACACTCCAGCCGAGGCTCCGCAGGCCTGCCGTGACGCGCTCCCGTTCGTCCACGAGCCTTTGTACCCTCTCTACAACTTGGGGGTAATTCTGCAGCGAAACAATTGCTGCAGTTTCTGCAATCTGCGACACGGCGAACGGTGTGGCCGCAACCCGCAGGTGTTGGGTCAGCACAGGATTGGAGACACTGTAGCCCACCCGGAGGCCGGCAAGCCCGTGTGCCTTGGAGAAGGTCCGGAGCACAATAACGTTCGCGTACTTCCGGTACAGCGCGATCCCATCCACGGCATCAGCCGCCCGCACGAATTCCTGGTAGGCCTCGTCAATCACCACCACCACGTCAGACGGGAGGGAGCGGATAAACGCCTCTGTTTCGGCCGCAGCCAGGGCAGGACCGGTGGGATTGTTGGGGGTGCACAGGAGGATCACCTTGGTGCGGGCCGTGACTGCCGCCGCCATGGCCTTGAGGTCGTGGCGGCCGCCGTCAGCCAACGGGACCGGGACGCCTTCTGCGCCGGAGAGGCCAACACTGATGGGGTATGCCTCGAAGGAGCGCCAGGCGTAGATGACTTCATCGGGCTTGCCGTCTTCGTTCCGCCCGGCGAACGCGGCCAGGAGTTGGTTCAGGGCGCCCAGGCTGCCGGCGCCAGTGACGATGTCTTCGGCGGGAACATCAAGGAACGCGGCGAGTTCGGCGCGCAGCCTGCTGCTCAGCGGATCAGGGTAGCGGTTGAAGTCCGTCTGCCGTGCAATCGCCTCAATGACCGCCGGAATCGGGGGCAGAGGGTTTTCGTTTGAAGACAGCTTGTAGCTGGTCAGTCCGTCCACGGCGACGGGAGGTTTGCCAGCGGCGTAGCGGGGCAGCTTTGCCACCACAGGGCGCGGCTGGATGCCCCCGGCGAGGGTATCTGATGAAGTCATGCAAACCAGCCTACTTCTCCAGCCGCGGGACGGAAGGCGGCATCTGCGCAGGGTCGCACCCCCTGCCGTAGTGGGTCGGGCAGCCGGACGGGCCGCCAAGCACGGACCGTCCGGCCACCTGTTCCTTCTCGGTTCCCTGCCCGGGGGCCCTACACCCGCGGAGTGCTGTCGGACCGGCTGCCCGCCAGCTGGGGGGCCCAACCGTCGGTTCCCTGGAGATACGCCTCCAGCGTGAACTCCTGTGCCAGCCCCGGATCAAGTTGCGGCCTCTCCGGGGTGATGCGGGACCCCGGGCCGTTGTTGTTGAACTCGTGGAAGCGCGCTTCCCGCCAGGAGAAACCGCTCATGTCCGTCCAGGGTGCGGCGGAAATGTGCGCGCCCAGCCAGGAATCCCGGATGAGCACCTGGGCGATGGCATCCACGTCCCCGCTGGGATGCCAGGGGCGGCCCAAATGGACCGAACCGGCAGCGGCGTCTGACACAAAGCGGCAGTCGGTAAACAGATACCCGTGCTTGATCCCGATATTCAGGCTGCCGGCCGAAACATAGCCGTTGTTGCTGTCGGACCCACGGTCAAGGGAGCGGATGTCACTTCCGGAGAAGACTGCAGTGCCACGGCCGAAGATGAAATCTACGTCGCCCTCGATGTAGCAGCCGCTAAAGAAGAAGCGCGCCTGTACCCCGCGGGAGGGGGAATCAACCAGCAGCGTGTCCTGGTTGCCCAGGCACCGGACGTTGTTAAGGACGGCACGGTCCCCTGTCAGGAAGAGCGCCACCGCCTGGCGGTTCTTCATCTCCTCGTTGGCGGCCTCGTCAAAGTCATTGCTGAACGTGACGTTTGAAGCCATGAAGTCCGGCCCGTCAATCCGAACGCTTGCGCTTCCGCCCGTCCCGTAGGGCCCGGTGCCATCCGGTTTAGGAGTGCCGGAGGCGTTGTTGTAAACCAGGACAACGTCTTCCGCTTTCCCGCCGAGCCCGAGAAACGAAATTCTTGGCTTGTTGGCCGGCACCCTGATGGCCTCCCGGTAAACGCCCGGCTGGATCCGGATGAGGGTTCGGCGGGTACTGCCCGTGGGCACGGCGTCCACGGCTGCCTGGACGGTCGGGAACGCCTGGCCCCTGCCCACATCCAGGACCGTGGGCTTGTCCACGGGGCGTTCGCTGGGCCAGTAGATGCCGGTGAGAGCATCCAGCCCGGCGTCGAGGTGCTGGAAGTACCCGGGGGGCAGGGCCTGTTGTGCCCGAAGTTCGGACGCAACCAGCCTGGCGACGGCCAGGGCGCCTTCAGCCTGGAAATGCGTATTGTCGGTCACGCCTTGCGGATACTGCGGATACTGGCCCGGCGAGGCATAGAGGAAGTGGGACTTGGTTCCCTCGGCCCCGAGCTTCTGCCACAGGTCCTTTGAGGAGGCGGTGAGGTCCACCAGCGGGGTCCTAGTGGCCGCCGCAAGTTCGCGTACGGCCTGCGGGTACGCGCCATGCGAGTCCTGCGCGATGCCAAGGGCGCTGAACCGGCGGCGTTCCACCGGCGTCACCAGTACAGCCTTCGCACCACGGCCGGCGGCACCGTCCATGTACTTCTGCAGGTACTCCTTGAAGGTGGTCTGCGGATCGGTTCCCCTGGCGGGGTCCTCCACCTTCTCGTCGTTGTGCCCGAACGAGATGAGCAGGTAGTCGCCGGGCTGGAGCAACGACACTACCTCGTCCAGCAGGCCGGCGTCGGCGAAACTCTTGGACGAAGCTCCGGACCAGGCGTAGTTGAAGACGTCAGCCTGTGGCCCCAACAGCAGCGGGAGGGCCTGCCCCCAGCCGGCCCGGGGACGTTCGGAGTGCTGGTAGGCGGAGGAGGTGGAATCGCCCACCACGAAGATGACGGGCTTGGTTCTTGTCCGCGGCGGGACCGTCACGGCACGGACTGCGGCTTCTGAGCGGGCAACCCCTGGTCCGGCGAGCCCCGCGGCCGCGGTGACGGCTCCGGTGGCCACTGCGGCAAGCAGTGAGCGGCGCGTGGGTTGGAAGCGGCGCATCAGCGGGCATCCCCCGCCGTGAAGATAGGCCCGACGGCGTCCGCCAGGAGTGCGGGAACGGCCTGGGCGGCGTTGACGTGCGTCCGCAGGACAGGCGTCCAGGTGTCATCGGCGCTCAGTTGCCTGTCCGCAGGCGCAGCTTCGTTGTAGGCGGCGCGGAGGTCCACGATTTTGCCGTTGACTGCGTTTCCGCTGGTGGTGATGACCTTCCCCTTGAAGTAGGAGATCAGTGACTGCACGGGGATTTCCGCCGGGAGTGTGAAGGCATTGGCCTCGGCGTGCAGGTGGGACTCAACCCCTGCACCGAACGTGTATCCATATGGGATATCGGAACCTGTGGTCGTCTTGAAGTGGTTGTTGTAGACGTCCACTTGTCCGAAACGGACCCGGGGTGCGCGCTGGCCTACGTTCTCGAAAACATTGTGGTGGATGGTCACCCGCAGCTTGCCGGCGTCTCCCCTGTTGGTCGAGTCCGTCGAGCCGATGAGCAGGAGCTTGTCGTGCTCGGAGAACCGGTTGTAGGACATCGTCACGAGGTCGGAACCGTTGGTGACATCCACTGCTCCGTCGTGCACCTGGTACGGCCGGCCGAAGTAGCTGGGCTGGGCGCTGTCCAGGTTCGGGGCATCCGTGAAGTGTGAGTGGTCCACCCACACATGCTTGGAGCCGTTGATGATCTGCAGCAGGTCATACTCGCTGTTCCAGTTGCCGGTGGCACCGTCCGTAGGGTCCCACGACGGGAAACAGTCGGCGGCATCCCGCACTGTGAGGTTCCGGAAGATGACGTTTTCGGCTCCGTTGATCCTCAGGGCAGCTCCGGTGATGCTGCTGTCCGGGCCGGCCCCCACGATCGTTGTGTTGCTGGGGATGTCCCAGCGGATGGCGGCAGCCTGCCTGGATGCGGCCAGCCGCCGCGCGTTCTCCTGCGTGCCCTCCGGCTTTTTCGCGGTTCCGTAGCGGGCCGGGTCGAAATCATGGAGGTACTGGGTCAGCGAGTAGCCGGTGCCACTGGCGTAGTCTTCACAGCTGATCGGTGCGCCGTCCGGGCTGGCATTCGCAGCAATGTCCCCGTGGACCCGGATGATTTTGGGTTCGGTGCCCGTGGCGAGGGCCGCGAGGAGTTGTCCTTTGTTGGAGACGTCGTAGATCCGGTTTTCCGCAGCGGTCGAGCCGCCAGTGGTTCCGGCCCCCGAAGCTGCCCAGCCATCATTCTGTGGGAGTACTTGGCGTTCAAGGGGTTGGCGTGCGGTCTGGGATGTTGGATCCGCCTGCGGGGATGGAGATGCTATTGAATGGGCAGGGGCTGCGAGCAGGGATACGGCGACGGCCGCGGCGACCGATACGGGCGCGAAGGGCATCTTCTTGCGCATGATCTCTCTTCCTCCGTTGGAATGAACCACGCTTCGGTGCCGGACTTGGAACCGCCAGCACGTCAGAAAGCGATTTCTCAACTATCGGAAAACGCTTTCTTCTTGTCAAGGGTCAGTTGATATTTGACACACGCTTGCGCAGGGTCGTCACGCGCGGTCACTCGGCGGGAGCCTGACCCACTGAACGGGTCCAAGCTGCAGCGCTACCCCCGCAGGGGCCTTCAGGCGGTGTGCAACCATAGGGTCATGCGACTCATTGCCCGGGTACTGATCAATGCCCTCGCCCTCTGGGTGACCAGCTGGATCCTGCCGGGGCTGGAGATCTCCAGTTCAGCAGCCACGGACGCAGTGGCAAAAATCGGCGTGACGCAGGGGGCGGACACCGCTGGGATCGCCCTCGCCTACTTGTTCATCGGCGCCATTTTCGGCTTGGTGAACGCCTTGGTACGCCCGCTCGTGAGCCTCCTCGCGCTGCCCATCACCATCCTGACCCTCGGCCTGTTCACCATCGTCATCAACGCGGCAATGCTCTACCTGACCTCCTGGATCAGCAGCTACACGCCGGTGCACTTCACCATCGACTCCTTTTTCTGGACTGCCGTTTTGGCGGCGATCATCATCACGCTGATCTCACTGGTGGCCGGCCGCATTGCTGGAACCCGAAGGTAGCTGAAGGTTCGAGGCGCTGTGCACACTGCAGGTGCTGAAGCCACGTCCCGGCCCGGCTAGCGTCCGCCATAGCCGCGCTCCTGCCTGCGGGTGTCTGCGGCATGGAGATTTGGCGTGGGGGCCTTGGTCCGGGCCAGGGAAAAGCGGGTAGCGGTGGCTGCCCCGCCGGCTCCCAGCACCGCCCCCAGTGCGGCGGTGGACCCGGCCAGCGAGGGATCGTTGCTCGCCGAAACGAGCCGCGCGCCGTCCTGATAGCCGCTGAGCTGGTGGCCTGGACCGATGCCAACGTTCTCCCCCGTCTGCACGTACAGGTTATCCGTCATCGTGGCTGTGACCTGGTTCCTGGTGTCGGGGTTGGGTGCGCCGTCGGTGCCCGGGACCCAGTCGGTCCGGTGTTCAAGATGGAGGGTATTAACGTTCCGATTCGGCGTGATTCCGGCGACGGGCGACCCTGCCGTGAGAACGTACTTGAGGTCGTAGTCGGCCAGGAATTCCTCGCTTGCCGCCAGGTTCATGGCGTGAATCCCTCCTTGGCTGTAGCCAACGCCCACCACAGTTGCTCCCCTTTGGGCTCCAGCCGCCGTCAGCGCCTCCCTAACGGCCGCCCTGACGTTCTTGGAATTGCTGCCTACCCCTTCGGCTATTCCGCTCAGGCCAAATGGATTCCCGCTCGCAACTCCACCATCCAGTTGGGTCCCCGGGATGACCACCACGTAAACCTTCTGCCCGCCGTGATCGACCTCTATGACCTCGATGAAACCCGCACCACGCTGATCGATCAGCTGTACTCGTTCAAGCAGCCCTGCAGGAGAAGGATCGAGGTCAATTGAAATGCTTTCCTCCCGTTGGACCTCCACCAGCCGGGACCGCATGCCTGGCAGTGCACCCTCCACCAGCGCCTTTAGCAGAGGCGTGGCCGATACCGCCCCTGCAGTCATGTTTTCGAGGGCGCTGTTGTTAAGGAAGCCAGTCCTCCAAAAGTCTGTGTGCCTTTCCCACTCAGCCTCAAGGTTTGGAACGCCAATACTGCGGGCAGCCGCCGCCACAGTCTCCGCCATCTCGTACTCCCGTTTGCAGGCGCGGACCTGGCTGCTGATGCGCTGCAGCTCGGTCCATACTGCGCGAAGGCTCCGCTCGGACTCACCAACCGCGTTCAGGGCCATGGTCCCGGACCACCGTGGCAGGTTCTGGAAGGGAACGAGGTCCTCCCGGATCCGGCGGACCTCAACCTCCAGTTCGGAAAGCCTGGCGGCGAGGTCATCCACCCTTTCAGCACCTCCGGCCAGTTCCTCCAACTGGAAACTGATGCCGCCGACACCGCCACGGACGGTAAGGGGCCCGTCGTCGGGAGGACCGTACAGCCTTATGGAGCCGCTCCCGGACGGCGTAGCTTCCGCCATCATGGCCTGCCCGGAAAAGTGCAATCAGCGGTGAAGGTCTCGAGGGCATGCCGCTCCACAGCAGCCTTTGCTTCAACGAGCGCCTCAAGGGCTCGCCGGAAGGCAGCACACTGCAGTGATACCGCTTCGCGGTAGGCACGGCCGGCCGGCGACTCCCATTCCAGCAACTGAATATCCCTGAAGTCTGCCAGGACGTCCTCTCCGCGACTGAGGCAATAGGCCACGCGGCCGGCCAACTGCTCCACCTGGGAAGCGCGCACCATGTCTTGCTGCAGGTTTGCGCCTGCCGGCTCACTACTCATTGCCCTTCCCTTTCCGGACTGTCCAGCGCCCCGGATGCCCGCCCCTGGAACTACTGACGTGAACGCTACGGCGGGACAACCACCCGGCCAACTCCCGCGTCGTCTATGTGGACAAGTAATCCCGCGGGAACGGCTCAAGCTGGCACAAAAGTTCATGAAAGAATCAGCACATGCCTGAAACTGCCGCCACAGCTGACACCCGTACGCCCTCAGGACGCCTGGCCCTCGCCGCGTCCCCGGAAAGAATCGCGCTCGGCCCGCTGGACGGCCGCTACCAGTCCGCCGTCGCCCCGCTCGTGGATTACCTGTCGGAGGCAGCCCTCAACCGGGACCGCGTGGCCGTGGAAGTTGAGTGGCTCATCCACCTGACCAGCAACAACGTGCTTCCCGGCGCAGGTCCCCTGACCCCCTCGCAGCAGGACCAACTGCGCGCCATCGTCACCGAATTCGACGCCGGATCGGTGGCCGAGCTGGCTGATATCGAAGCCGTGACCGTCCACGATGTAAAGGCCGTGGAGTACTACATCGGCCGGCGCCTCCCGGCCATCGGCATCGAGAACCTCACAGCCATGGTTCACTTCGGCTGCACCTCCGAGGACATCAACAACCTCTCCTACGCGCTGGGCGTCAAGGGTGCTGTGGAGGACGTGTGGCTTCCAGCAGCGCGCGCCCTGGTGGCCCAGATCAGCAAGATGGCCCGGGACAACCGCGCCGTCCCCATGCTGTCCCGCACCCACGGACAGCCCGCCACCCCCACCACGCTGGGCAAGGAACTGGCCGTCATCGCGCACCGCCTCACGCGCCAGCTCGACCGCATCGCCAAAACTGAATACCTGGGCAAGATCAACGGCGCCACCGGCACCTACGCTGCCCATGTTGCGTCGGTTCCCGGTGTGGACTGGCAGCAGGTGTCCAAATCCTTCGTGGAGGCCCTCGGACTGACCTGGAATCCGCTGACCACCCAGATCGAAAGCCACGACTGGCAGGCTGAACTCTACGCCGACGTCGCACGCTTCAACCGCATCCTGCACAACGTCTGCACGGATATCTGGAGCTACATCTCCATCGGCTACTTCGCGCAGATCCCCGTGGCCGGCGCCACAGGATCCTCCACCATGCCGCACAAGGTGAACCCCATCCGCTTCGAAAACGCCGAGGCCAACCTGGAAATCTCCTCCGGGCTGCTGGACGTACTGGGATCCACGCTCGTCACCTCCCGCTGGCAGCGTGACCTCACCGACTCCTCCAGCCAGCGCAACATCGGTGTGGCATTCGGCCACTCACTCCTGGCCATCTCCAACGTGGCCAAGGGCCTGGAACGCCTCGACGTTGCCGAGGACGTGCTGGCCGGAGACCTGGACACCAACTGGGAAGTCCTGGGCGAAGCAATCCAGATGGTCATGCGGGCAGAGGCGATCGCCGGCGTCGAAGGCATGGAGAACCCCTACGAGCGGCTCAAGGACCTCACCCGCGGACAGCGTGTTGACGCCGCCCGCATGCAGGAATTCGTCCAGGGCCTGGGCCTCTCCCCCGAAGCCGAAGCGCGGCTCCTCGCGCTGACCCCCGGCAAGTACACGGGCATCGCGGACCAGCTGGTGGACCACCTGAAATAAAAGTACGACGGCGGCGCCGGGCCTGGGAGGGCCCGGCACCTTCCTTCATTCCTGCCCCCTGCGGCCGGGACGGCACCATGCTTCAAGGTGCGAAACTGGAGGAATGAAGCTGCTCCTGATCCGCCACGGACAAACTCCGGGCAACGTGCTTGGCCAGCTGGACACTGCCCACCCCGGTCCCGGGCTTACTAAACTGGGTGAGCGGCAGGCCGAAGCCCTGGCCCGTTCGTTAGCCAACGAGCCGATCGAGGCCCTCTATGCCTCCACCCTGGTTCGAACCCAGATCACCGCGGCACCGTTGGGCCGGCTGTACAGCCTGGACGTCGAAGTCATGGATGGCCTCCACGAAATCGAGGCCGGGTCACTGGAAAAACTGACCGACCACGAGTCGCACAAACGGTACATGGGCACGGTGTTTTCCTGGGCCGCCGGGGATCTTGACCAGCGGATGCCGGCCGGGCCTGACGGGCATGACTTCTTCGAACGGTTTGATACAGCCATCGCCCGGGTTCTGGACCGCGCATCCGGGGATCAGGCCACGGCAGCAGTTGTCAGCCACGGCGCAGCCATCCGTACCTGGGCCGGACGGCGGGCCGAGGACGCCGACCACGAGTTCGCCGCGAAACATGCTTTGGCCAACACCGGGATTGTGGCGCTCGAGGGTGATCCGCACAGCGGGTGGAGGCTGATCCACTGGGACGGCAGCCCGGTGGGCGGCCTGGCACTTGCCGATCCCACAGCTCAGGACCCTACCGGACGCAATGTGGAAGGGCCCTAAACCAGCTGCCTGATCCGGCGGGCCGGGAACACGACCATTTTTCGGCACTGGCTGGTGCTCTCCACAACGGGTACCTGGTGCACGAGCCGTGCAGCCATAACGGCAGCCTCAGCCGCCGTCGGCCGTGCATCGCCGTCCATGGCCGTAAGGGCCTTCAAAAAGCTGCACCATCCGGGACCGAGGGAATCCGGGATGACCGGGCAGCGAAGGGTCCTCGCCACCAGGGACTCGATGGCGGTGCCGGGAAAGGCTTTGGACCCCGTGAGAAGCTCCAACAGGACCAAGCCCATGGCGTAGACGTCCCACGAGGTCCGGGCCGACCCGCCCGCCGCCTGCTCCGGACTCATATAGTGCGCCGTTCCTGACGAGATGCCCGGTTCGGGAGCCGATCCGGCGGCAGCCACGATGCCGAAGTCGATGATGCGTACCGGACTCCTCCGCAAGCCGCTGAGCATCAGGTTGGCGGGCTTGATATCACGGTGGACCAATCCCTGCCCATGCAGATGCGCAAGGGCCCCAAAGAGGCCGTACGCCCAACCCGCAACGTCACCGGCGCCGGGCCGGCCGCTGCGCGCTGCCTCTGCAAGGCTCGCCCCGAGGGCCAGTTCTTCAACCAGGAATGGTCGGCCGGCAAGCTGCGTCCCGGCGGGCATCACGCCGTGGGCAATGAACCTGATGATGGAGGGGTGTTTCAGTGCGGCCAGGACTTCTGCTTCATTGCGGATCCTCTCGAAGTGCTTTGCGGAGCCGCCAACAGCGACTTTGACGGCGACATCGGGACCGCCCGCAAGGTCGGCAGCGCGGAAAACCTCAGCCAGTGAGCCCCGGCCCAAGCGTTCCCTGAGGTGGTAACGGTCCGCCATCAGGGACATCCCGGGAAGAAGGGGAGCGCTCTTCTGCAGTGGCGCTGCTGCGGCGGAACTCATGCGGAGAGGGCCGCGGTATGGGCTTCTCCCGGATCAGTAAACTGCTCCCGGGAAGCGTAGGGGGAACGGATCCAGGCGTCGAGCTGAAAGCCGCAGCCGCAGCGCCAGACAGGCGGCAGCTGGACGGGACGGCCGTCGTCCGGCTCGAAGGTATAGCCGACGGCGACCGGCCCCACAGCAGGCGTCACCAGTTCCATGGTTGTTCCGCAGTGCAAGGGGGCCCCGTGCCACGCGCCGTTCATCTGCCCTGCAGGGTCCAGCGACAGCCTGTTGGTGCAGGCACTCAGAGCACCAAGGTCAGAAAAAGTTGCCAACGCTCTCACGACTCCAGCCGAAGTTATTTCAGGATTGATCGTAAGCATACATATTACTAGTCGATCTAGCTAGTCCGGCTAGTTACTTGTGTCCGTGCCCTTCATCAACGTCCTGCAACGCGTCAGTCATTCGTTGCAGGAACTCGATGACAACGCGCGCCTCGTCGGCGCTCAACCCCTCAGCAACCGCCATCATGCGGCGGTGCATCGCACCTAGGGTCACGCGGACTTCCTTGTCCGACTCAACGGTTGGAACCACCACCACGGAGCGCCGGTCCGTAGGGTGGGCTTCCCGCCGCACGTGCCCGCTCCGCACAAGCCTGTCTATCAGCGTGGTGGTGGAGGCGCTGGTGATTCCCAGGAACTGGCTCAGATCCTTTGGCGCTGTCGCCTCGCCTGCGGCCTGGACGCGCAGCAGGTAGCGCAGGGCGAGGATGTCCGTTTCACCCATGCCCATGGAGTCACGGGTAGAACGCCGGACGATCGTCTCAGCGGCCCGATAATCCCGCAGGGACTTCAGCACTGCCGCGCTGTAGTCCAGCTGGCCGTCGGGACCGTACCAATAGCCAGAGCCTTCATTACCGGTGGAACGCATGCAAACATTCTAGATCAACTGGTATCTAGACAGCCAAGCGAGTGCCGCCGTAAGCGTTATTCGGCCGCTTACCGAAGAGAAACACCAGCGTAACCAGAGCCTCCTAGCCTTGATTTGCATATCCCTTCGGCGAATCGAGGCAGACATGCAGACCAATCCGCGCCTGAACATCCGGCAGGTCACGTGGTCCAACCCGGTTGGTGCGGACCTGCGCCGTGCCCAGCAAGCTGAACTCGATGCCCGCTTTGGTACCCCTGACCATGAACCCGGCACCCCGCCGTCGGGTGCTGACTGCGCCGTGTTCCTGGTGGCCTATGACAAGGGATCCGGCCAGCCTGTGGGCTGCGGCGGATTGCGGCTCCTCGATGACAGGACAGCAGAAATAAAGCGCTTGTACGTTCTCCCCTACACCCGCGGATCGGGAGTGGCCAGTTCCATCCTGGCGGCGCTGGAAGCCGAGGCCTTTAAGCAGGGAATCACCCGCATCAAAGCGGAGGCCGGGTCCGCCCAGCCTGACGGGCGCAACTTTTACGAGAACTCCGGGTTCGAGCCGGTACCAAACTTCGGCCCCTACATTGGCGTTGCGCACTCCTACTGCTATGCCAAGAGCATCCACGCCCGCAGCGCTGCTCATACCGCCATGGCGTAGCAGGAGCGGCGGGTGGCGCGGGGATCCGTCACACTCGGTGCCGCCCGCAGGGCTCCGCTAACCTCGGGCTATGGAATCAGCAGACATCACCTTCCGCACCCGAAAGTGGGTCCGGCCCGAGGACCTCAACGCCAACGGCACTCTTTTCGGCGGCAGCCTGCTGAAGTGGATCGATGAGGAAGCGGCCATCTACGCCATCCTCCAGCTCGGTAACGGGCGTGCCGTCACCAAGTACATCTCGGAAATCAACTTCGTCAGCTCTGCGGTGCAGGGCGACCTTATTGAGATGGGGCTGACGGCAACACGGTTTGGCCGAACATCCCTGACGATGCGCGCTGAAGTCCGGAACATGATCACCCGCCAGAGCATCCTCACCATCGAAGAGATCGTCTTCGTGAACCTCAACGCCTCCGGCAAACCGGAGCCCCACGGCTACACCCAAATCACCTATGACAGGGACCGGATCCCCACCCATCACCTCACGGACACCCTCCAGCAGGACTGACGCACGGGCAGGACCGGGCACGGCAGGACTGCCGTCCCGCACACTCTGCCCTCCCGGACGACCCGCAGCGGCACCCCGGCAAACGTTAACCGCAGGTTTGCCCGCCCGGCGCCGGGCGTTTCCCTCGTTGGACCACGGTGGACAGTCGGGCTGTTTATCAAATCGATAGCAATAGGGCCCGACTTTCGTCATGCCCGGCTATAGGCTTGCCGGACATGCTCCGATTCCAGTCCAGAAATGAGTCCTGATCGTGCGTAAATTGCAGACTTTGGTTGCCGCCGCCGTCGCCGTCACCCTCCTCGCCGGATGCGGCGGGGGCACAGCAACACCAGCCGCCTCAGGCGATGCCTCCTCGGCCCCCGCAGGGGGTTCAGGGGAGACCCTGGTTGTCTATACGAACTCCAACGGTGAAGGCCGCGGCGAGTGGCTGACCACAAAAGCAGCGGAGGCTGGTTTCAAGATCGAGATTGTCGGTGCAGGCGGCGCAGACGCCACCAACAAGCTGATCGCAGAGAAGAACAACCCTATCGCTGACGTTGCGTTCGGGTTGAACAACATGTACTTCTCCCAAATCACAGCCGAGGGTGCCCTTGAACCCTATGAGCCCGCCTGGGCCGGCGAGGTGGACAAGGAACTGGGCGACGGCGAGACCTACTGGCCGCTGGTCAAGCAGGCCATCCTCCTGGGCTACAACTCCGATAAGTTTGCCAAGGATGCTGCCCCGCAGGACTGGACGGACCTTTGGACGAAGGACGAGTTCAAGGCCCGCTATGAGCGGGTCACGGGCCTGGGCACTGCCACTGCGCAACTGGTTTTCGCCGGAATCCTGAGCCGCTACAGGGATGACTCAGGCGACCTGGGCATTTCTGATGAGGGCTGGAAGCAGGTGGAACAGTACTTCCAGAACGGAAGCCCCGCCGTCGCCAAGACCGACCTCTTTGCCCGCATTGCATCGGGCGAAGTGGACATGGGCCAGATGCCGTCCTCGATCATCGCCGAGCGTGAAAAGTCGTTCAAGGTGGACGTTGAGACGGTGATCCCGTCCGTCGGTGTCCCGCTTGCCGTGGAGCAGGTGGCGCTGGTGAAGGGCACCAAGAAGAAGGAGCAGGCCCAAAAGTTCATCGACTGGTTCGGCAGCGCCGACGTCCAGGGCGAGTTTGCGCAGCAGTTCAACTCCATGCCGGTGAACAAGTCTGCTGAAGCGAAGGCCAACCCCGAGGTGGTGGACTTCTTCGCGGACCTCAAGCAACAGGATATCGACTGGGAGTTCGTGCAGGAGAACATGGGCGCCTGGGTGGAGAAGATCGAGCTCGAGTACATGACGTAACCCGCGGTTTCCGGCCCTCCCACCCGCTTCACCAGACAGGTTTTGCCATGATCCGCTTGGACAACATCACAGTATCCTTTGGTGACTTCACCGCCATTCCGCATCTGGACCTGCACGTCCGGCCAGGCGAGTTCTTCACCTTGCTGGGGCCTTCAGGCTGCGGCAAAACGACCGCGTTACGCACCCTGGCAGGTTTCATCCAGCCCTCCGCGGGGACAGTCCAGGTGGATGGCAAGGACGTGACCCGGCTTCCCAGCGACAAAAGGCAGGTGGGCATGGTCTTCCAAAACTATGCCCTGTTCCCCAGCATGAGTGTGTGGGAGAACATTGCCTTCGGGTTGCGGGTGCGGAAGGAGAAACCAGCGGACAGCGACCGCCTGGTCCGGGACATTGCCGGGCGGGTGGAGCTCAGCGATGAGCAGTTGTCCAAGAACGTGGCTGAACTTTCCGGCGGCCAGCAGCAGCGGGTGGCGGTGGCGCGGGCACTCGTGCTGCGGCCCAAGATCCTGCTGCTGGATGAACCTTTGTCCAACCTTGACGCCAAGCTCCGGCATCAGTTGCGGCAGCAGCTGAAGGACCTGCAAAGCGAGTTCGGGATTACTACTGTCTACGTCACCCATGACCAGGACGAGGCATTGGCGATGAGCGACCGCGTGGCAGTCTTCAACAAAGGCGTAGTGGAGCAGGTGGGAACCCCGCAGGAGATTTATGATCACTCCGCCACCGAGTTCGTCTGCAACTTCATCGGGGACAGCTCCGCCCTGACGCCTGAGTTCGTGGCGGAACTGAACCGGCTGTCAGGTGCGGGGCTCAGCCCGGACGCGAAGTCCTATCTCCGGGTTGAAAAAGCGTCGCTGAACCCGGCGGCGGACGGGAGTGCCGCCGTCGGACTTCCCGGAACGGTGACGTCCCGCACGTACCACGGCCTTCACAGCCGCTACGTGGTGCGGAGCCATGGCGCGGACATCCGCCTGCTGGTGAAGGAAGACGGCGGCGCCCATCCTGAGCCGGGCACGGAGACCACCATCTACCTCCAGCCCGCCCACGTGCTGCAATACCATCCCGGGACCGGCGCCGTACTCAAGCGGGAAGACCAGGCGGTATCCCTGTGATGGCCGGGACACCGGTCCGCCGCATGGCCCGCTCCCCCTTCGTCCTGGTGGTCGGGGCTGTCCTCACGTGGTTCATCGCTGCGTTCCTGGTGTGGCCAAACCTCAACGTCCTGATCGCCACCTTCTTCCCGGACGGCAATTTTTCGGGACGCGCTGCCGAAAAACTCTTCTCTTCCCAACGCGCCATGAAAGCCCTGGGAAACAGCTTCCTGCTCGCCGTCGCCCTGTCCATCACCGTGAACCTGGTGGGAATATTTATTGTCCTGGTGACGCACTACTTCCGCATCCGGGGCTCAAGGATCCTTTTCCTCGGCTACGCCTCCACCTTCATCTACGGCGGCATCGTCCTGGCCGCCGGTTACAAGTTCATTTACGGGGACAAAGGAATCGTCACGTCCCTGCTCGTGAAGGTTTTCCCGGCCATGGACCCGGGGTGGTTTTCCGGGTTCTTCGCAGTCCTGGTAGTGATGACTTTTGCCACCACCACCAACCACATGCTCTTCGTGGCCAACGCGCTGAAGGGCATCGATTACCAGACCATTGAGGCAGCCCGGAACCTCGGCGCCTCAACCTGGACCATCCTGCGGCGGATTGTGCTGCCCATGCTCAAGCCAACGCTGTTCGCCGTCACCATCCTCTCCTTCCTCACCGGCCTCGGTGCGCTGAGCGCCCCGCAGGTGCTGGGCGGCCGGGATTTCCAAACGATCACGCCGATGATCCTGACGTTTACGAACAGTCCCACCTCACGCGACCTGGCGGCGCTGCTTGCAGTCATCCTGGGCGTGGCCACCATCCTGATGCTCGCGGTGATGTCGCGCCTCGAGAAAGGCGGCACCTATTTTTCCGTGTCAAAGGTTTCATCAGCCCTGGAGAAGCAGGACATCGCCAATCCAGTGGCAAACGTGGCGGTCCACGCCGTGGCGTACCTGCTCTTTGCCGTGTACACCCTGCCGGTAGTTCTGATCGTTGTGTACTCGTTCGCCGACGGCGCGGCCATCCAGACCGGACAGCTCACGCTGGGAAACCTGACGCTGGACAACTATGTCCGGGTCCTGACCCAGCAGTCCGGGTTGCGTCCGTTCGTCGTCAGTGTGGTGTACAGCGCGCTGGCTGCCCTGATCGCCGTCGGCGGCCTGCTCTTCGTGGCCCGGCTGCTGCAGAAGTACAGGAACTGGGTGTCGGCGGTCTTCGAATACCTGCTGCACATCCCCTGGGTCCTGCCGTCAGCCCTTCTGGCCCTGGGCCTGATCATCAGTTACGACCATCCGAATCCGCTGGTGGGTGGGGCTGTACTTACCGGAACCACCGTGATCCTCCTTATCGCTTTTGTCACCGTAAAGATCCCGTTCACGCTTCGCATGCTCAAGGCGTCCTTCGCCTCGGTTAATTCCTCACTCGAGGAAGCGGCAGCCATCATGGGCGCCAAAACCCTCTACGTGTTCCGGCGGATCCTCCTGCCGCTGGTGCTGCCCGCGGCCGCCGCCATCACGGCCCTGAACTTCAACAGCCTGCTGGACGACTACGACACAGCCATCTTCCTTGCCCACCCGCTGGTCCAGCCCCTCGGCCTGGTCATCAAGGCCAACACGGACGGGGCCGAGGGCGTGGAAGGCGTGGCGAATACCTTCGTCTACACCGTGCTCCTGATGGTTATCACCGGTGTCACGATGTATCTCGTCTACGGCCGGTCCCGCCGGCGCGGGTCAGCAAAGAAGCGGCTGCCGGGCATCCCGCCTGCCGCACCCGTTGCCGGGCCCACCCTCGCCGGCGCCCCTGTGCCCACCGAGGACACCACTCAGCCCGCAGCTGCCGCTCGCTGATCAGCCGCCGGAACTGGTGCCGGCGACGGCGCGCTGGCTCCGCCGTCGGGCAAGCCTTAGCAGGCCGTCGCGCAGCGGTTGGGCACGATCCGCAAGGGCGACGCGCACCAGCGCCGAGGACGCCAGGCTCAGGGCGCCGGTCGACAGCACGCGCCGCCGGTCGTAGGCACGGAGTGCCTCATCCACGGGCAGTGTATTGAGGAGGTCAGCCAGGGTTACCGCGTCCACCAACGACTCGCAGGCGCCACGCCCGAGGCTGGGAGCCATGGCGTGCGCGGCGTCGCCGATGAGCACAAACCTGCCGCGGACGAAGGACCTAAGACGGGGAGCCGTCCAGATCCGCTGCACCAGGATGCCTTCAGGCGTAGCGGCAGCGAGCACCTGGCGTATGGCTGGTGAGTGCCCGGCGTAGCGCTTCCGGGCCTGCTCCAAGGCTGCCGCAGCATCAATTCCATAGGGGCCAAGCCCGGACCGGTAGCTGGCGTACCAGAACAATCCATCCTGTGCAGCGGCGAGGCCGAACAAGTCCCCGCGGCCCCAGTACTCGCCCACCACGTCCGGGTTGACCCGGGAAGGGAGAGTCCCGCGGAGGGCAAGGTATGGCGTGAGTCTGGCAGCGGTGCGGGCACCCCACACCTCGCGGCGTACCATGCTGTGCACGCCGTCCGCCCCTACCACCAGGCCGTTGGGGGCCGGAAGCGCCTGGACATTGCCCGTCATCCGGCGCACCGTCCCAGGTACGGCCGCATCAAGCAGCCGCAGCAGGTCAACCCGGGAAATCGCGAACATATCCCCACCGCTGACAGTGACCCAAGGCGCGCCAGCGGCGTTGCGGACCGACCCGCTGCCGATCACGGGACTGACTGCCCGCGCCTCCTCTAGCACCCCGATCCGTTCGAGCGCACGTTGGGCGTTCGGCCACATCCCCAGCGCGTTACCAACGGTGGGCAGCTCTGGCCGTTTCTCGTGGACGGTCACGTCGAAGCGGTCCGGGTCCAGGCAGGAGGCCAGCGCCAGGCCGGCAATGCCGCCGCCAACAATCGAGATTGCTTGCATGGGGCGATTCTACTACTTTTGTAGTACATGGGAAGGGCCATACACTGGGCCAATGCCTGACCGCCGCACAGAACTGATGGATGCCGCCTTGAAGGTCGTGGCGGATAAGGGGATGAAGGGCCTCACCCACCGGGCCGTTGATGCAGCGGCCACACTGCCCCAAGGCACAACTTCCAACTACTACCGGAGCCGCGCGGCGCTGGTCGACGCGGTGCTGGACCGTCTGCTGGAGCTGGACGCCGCGCTCCTGCAGGACCAGGGACCGGCCGGCCCGCCGCAGACCGTTGAGGAGCTTGCAGCCGAACTGGCCGCCCTGGTGTTGGCCCTGGCAGGACAACACGAGGGCCTCACCCGAGCCCGGCTGGCCCTCTCTCTGGACCAGCCCGAATCAGTAACAGCCGGGCATTTCCGGCTGGTGGGCGGCCTCGAACAGGCCCTCGCGGTATTGGGCATAGCCGATGCACCCGCCCGGGCCCGGGACGTTGCCGACTATGGTGACGGCGTGCTGCTCCACCTGCTGACGGTTAGGCGGGACGAGCAGCCCGACGCTGCAGCCATTGCCGCAGCAGTCCGGCGGCTGCTGGCCCCCTGAGGCGTTCTTCCCCACCGCGCCCCCGGAGCTGTCAGGCCTGGCCGGGCCAGCCGGTGTAGGCCTCGGCGAGGTAGGCCATGCCGTGGCGGGAAGAGACGACGGAATGCAGTTCGCCGAGTTGGCGCGCGCGGGAGAAGTCATCGGCGTCGGTAGGGGTGTGCAGCATGGTGGTCATCCAGTAGGAGAACTGCTGGGCCTTCCACACCCGTTCGAGGGCCCGGTCGCTGTAGCCCTCGAGGAGGCGGCCGGAGCCGGAGTTGTAGTGGCTGTCGAGTCCTTCGAAGAGGACTTTCACGTCGTGGATCGCCAGGTTCAAACCCTTTGCGCCGGTGGGTGGCACGGTGTGTGCGGCGTCCCCGGCCAGGAACAGGTTGCCATAGCGCATGGGCGTGTGGACGAAGCTGCGGAACGGCAGGACCATCTTCTCGATGACCGGCCCTTCGTTGAGCTCGAAGCCGTTGCCGTTGACCCTGCGGCGGAACTCGGCCCAGATCCGGTCGTCATCCCACTCGGCAACGTTTTCCTTGGGGTCGCACTGGAAGTACATCCGCTGCACGGTCGCGGTGCGCTGGCTGATCAGGGCGAACCCGTTCTCGGAGTTTGCGTAGATCAGCTCGTCGGAACTGCGCGGGGCTTCGGCGAGGATGCCGAACCAGGCGAAGGGGTATTCGTGGAAGTACCACTTGCGGTGCGCTTCCGGGATCTGGAACCGGCAATGGCTCCGGGACCCGTCAGCACCCACCACGAAGTCCGCCTGGATCTCGTACTCCACGCCCCCGTCATCGGTGAACCAGACCTTTGGCTTGCCCTCAAGGTCGTGGACGGAGGTGTCCGTGACGCTGTAGCGGACGTCGCCGCCGTCGGCCTTCCTGCGGGCAGCGAGGTCCAGGAACACGTCCGTCTGCGGGTACAGCCACACGGACTCCCCCACCAACTCTTTGAAGTCCACGCGGTGGCTCTCACCGTTGAAGCGCAGTTCGATGCCGTCGTGCCGGTCGCCGTCACGCAGCACCCGGTCCGAGACCCCGCTGTCCACCAGCATGTTGACCGTCCCGTGCTCCAGGATGCCGGCGCGGACCGTTTCGGAGATCTCCTTGTGGCTGCGGACTTCGATCACGGTGGAGTCGATGCCGGATTTGGCCAGGAGATGGGAGAGCATCAGCCCGGCAGGCCCGGCTCCCATAATGGCCACTTGGGTGGTGATGATTTTTCGTGCTGCCATGGCGTTGTCTCGCTTCATTGCGGGCTCCGCGGGGGCGGTGCCGGGTTTCCTGGTCTGGCACCCAGTGTGCGCCACACAGAGTGACCACGGGCACACTGATTCCGTTGAATGGAGGAAGCGTCAGGAATCGGCCAGTTGGCGGGCGATACCGCGTGCGGCTGTCTGCAGCACGGGCACCAGCGCCTGCAGGCGCATCTCGCGCAGGGGCACCACGACGCCGAGCGATGCCGCGGCGCGCTGCCGGCGGTTCAGCACGGGCACAGCGATACCCCAGGTGTCCGGGTCCACCACGCCCTTCAGCTGGGCGAATCCCTGGTGCGCAGTTTCGGCCAGCAGCCCCCGGACGTCGTCCGGCGTGACCTTCCCGTCAGGGTCGGCGAACTGGTCCAGGTACTGCCCCTGGAGGGCCTTGTCCTGGTGCGCCATTAACGCCAGCCCGGCAGAAGAAATGTGGACCGGCATCCTGCCTGCCACCTGGGCCCGGTTGGCCACCGAACCCCGCCGGGACAGCCTCTCCACGAAGAGCGCCTCCCAGCCGTCAAGCACCGCGAGGTTCACGTTCTGGTTGAGGACCTGCTGGATGTCCTCCATAAAAGGCATCGCCGCCTGCCGGAGAGCCAGCGTGGGAGAGGTCCGGTTGACCAGCTCCCACAGCCGGAGTCCGGGCCGCACCGTGCCACCGGGTCCGGCTTCGAGGAGGCCATGGCCGGCGAGCTGGCGGACCAGCCGGTGGGTGGTGGTCAGCGGAAGGCCTGCCCGTTCTGCAAGTTCGGAGAGCTGCAGGGCGTGGACATCCTGCGGGAAGGCAGCGATAAGGCGAACGATCCTGTCCACCACCGAATCACCTGACGCGGAATTAGCCACCACACACCCGCTTCCGTTCAATGGGACGTTCCCAGCCTACCGCCGAAAGCCCCCCGTGGGCTGGCGCACCCGCTAGACTCCCGCCGTCGTCCGTCCACGAACGCGGCGCCAGACCTCCGGGGCCAGCACCACGGCAATGCCGACGGCGGCCCCAATCACCGTTTCAATGATGCGGTCCCGGAGCAGGATGGCAGGCGGGGACGGAACCACCAGGAGGGTGGAAATCAGGGCGAGGGGTGTGACGAAAAGCTGGGCCAGCAGGTATTGGCGGATAATGAACATTTCCGCGCCGAACTGGCACAGTGCCATGACCAGCACCGTCTGCCAGGGTTCCAGGTCCAGCAGCACAATCCCGGCCAGGATCACCAGGCCAAGAACCGTGCCGATGATCCGTTGAACGCCACGGCGGATGCGGTGCCGGGTGGTGTGCCCCACCAGCGGCACAACGGCTGCCACCATGGCCCAGTAGTTGTGCCCGAAGCCCAGCAGCTGGCCGGCCCAGGTGGCCAGGGTCCCGGCCAGGCCTGCGGCGATGAGGTAGCCGAGGCCCTCCAGCCAGGCGGTCCGTTTTTCGTTGGGCGTGCGGCGGACGGGCCTTGGCCGGATCCAGGGGGTCCGGTGGCTGGGGAGGATCCTGGAGGAGAAGCCCACCAGCAGGCAGAACACTGTGGTGAGGACGGCCACCAGCATGGCCTGCCACAGCGGAGGCTGGTTCGGAATGGAAGCGATCGCCGCGAACGCGAAGATGTGGAACAGCGAGCCGGCCGGACGCATCCGCCACCAGGAAATGATCAATGAGCAGGCGCCAGCCACCAGGGTGGTGGCTGGAACCAGGAGCCACGCTGTGCCGGCGCCGTCCAGTTCGAGGGCCGCCGCTGCCCTCGCCGCCAGGGTGGCCAGGAGAATGACTGCGAGCATCAGCAGCCCGGCCCGCAGTTGGAGCGCGAACCGGGTTCCGTGCGGTTCGCCGCGGCCGTAGATTCCGGTGAAGGCGCCGAAGGATGCGAAGATTGCCAGGTCCAGCCGGCCCAGCAGCACCAGCGTGAGGAGCGGAACGAAGACGCCCACGGCGCACCGCAGTGCGGGGTGGTGGTCCTTGTTGCCGGGACCAATGCTGAACATCTCAGCGAGCATCTTCACGAAAGGAGCGCCTTCCTGCGGGTGGACTTCTGACGGGCGGCCGCGCTGACGTTCCTGCTAAATCCTACGTCGGGGCCCTCCGGAGCCGGCCCGGGCGTTCCCATGAATGGAACCGCGGGGCAACACCGCTGAAACAGCTCCCCCTGATGCTTGAGGCATGAAGCCTCCCGTACCGAACACGCATGCGACATCCACGTGCATCCGGTGGCGGACGGGGTGCTGGACGAGTTTGTCCTGTCAGCCCCGGGGCACCTTGGCGAGCGCGGGCTCCTGGACGCGCTGCACGAGGGCGGCGGGACACGCTCGCACGTCTGGCCCACCACCGCCTTGGCCATGGCGGACGGGCAGACCAGGGCACTTAGCCTTGCGGCGCGGATCGCGGACGCACCGGACGAACTTCCGCTGGCGGTGGCCGAGCTGCTCCGGGCGCGGATCCTCACTCCTGCGGCGGCCGCCCTGGAAAAGGACGACGCCGGCACCCGGCTCAAGATCCCCACCGCGTGGCACGGCCCCATCATCTTCGTCCGGCCCGGGGAACCGTTCACGCCGGCGGAATCAGCCCGGGCCCACCGGCTCGCAGAGCTCGCCGAAATCCTGTCGCACCAGCGGGCGGCGGGCACACCCCACTAGCTACATCCGGATGGTCAGTGCGCCCGGGTCCAAGGACATCAGGACGTGCTTGCCCTGACCTTCGTGGTCGCCGTCCAGCTGGTAGTCGTCATTGTGCTCCAGGGTTATTTCCACGGTCTTGCCCTGGAAGTACTCCACAGCGGTGTCCTTGCCCCGGCCCTTGCCGATCATTCCGGCCACCACCGAGAGCCAGCCCAGCCGGCCATGGTGGGGAGCCAGCACCGCCACGTCGAGCAATCCGTCATCCATCTTGGCTTCAGGAAAAATTTCCAGGCCGCCCTGCACCTTGCCGCAGTTGCCCACCATGACGCTGCGGACCCCGCGGCGCACGGCCTGCTGGCCGTCGATCACGATGGTTGCCTTGACCGGTTTGCCCGGCAGGTTGCGGATGCCGGCATCCACGTAGGCCAGCCAGCCCACCTTGTGCTTAAGCTCCTCGTCGGTGTCGGCCATGATGGTGGCGTCGTACCCCACACCGGCCATCACCAGGAAGAGCTGCTCCTTCTCGGGGTCGCTCCGGCGGGCACGGACGACGTCGATCTTCCGCTCGGTGCCGGCGAACGCGCCGGCCATGGCGCCGTCGTAATCCGTGACATCCATGCCGAGGTTGCGGGCCAGCAGGTTGCCGGTGCCCAAGGGAAGCAAGCCCATGGGTATATCGCCCCCCGAGAGTACTTCGGCCACGCAGCGGACCGTCCCGTCGCCGCCGCCGGCGATGACGATGTCGGCCCCCTGCGCGAGGGCTTCCTTCGCCTGGCCGACGCCGGGGTCCTCCTTGGTGGTTTCGAACCACAGCGTTTCGCCCCAGCCGTTTTCGGCGCTGTGCTTGGCTGCCAGTTCGCGCACATCGATGTCCACCGGCTTGGCAGGGTTGATGATGATGGCTGCGCGTTGCGGGGCATTGGAGTTGGCAGTCATGGCGTCCTTCGGTGGCGAATGGAAAGGCTACTTCTCACAGAAGACTAGCCTGCCTGCTAAGAGCAGGTCATCAGCTTGGCGGCTAAAGCGTTTTTACTGCTCCGAGAACCTGGGCGAGGGAGTCCTTGGCGTCGCCGAAGAGCAGGGACGTCTGGGGTTCGTACAGCAGGTCGTTCTCGATGCCAGCGAAACCCGGCCGCATGGACCGTTTCAGGAACACCACCTGCCGGGCGTCGGCAACTTCCAGGATGGGCATGCCGTAAATGGGCGACCCCGAGGAGGTCTTGGCCGCCGGGTTGACTACGTCATTGGCACCCACCACCAGCGCAACATCCGCGGTCTTGAACTGCGGGTTGATCTCGCCCATCTCCTTGAGCGATTCGTAGGGCACGTTGGCTTCGGCCAGGAGCACGTTCATGTGCCCGGGCATCCGGCCAGCCACGGGATGGATGGCAAAATCCACCTCGATGCCGCGGGCCTCCAGCGCCTGGGCCAACTCTGCCGCCGTGTGCTGGCCCTGCGCAACGGCCAGGCCATAGCCGGGGACGATGATCACGCGCTGCGCGTAGCCCAGGAGCACCGCCACGTCCTCAGCGCTGGAAGAGCGTACCGGACGCTCGCTCACGGCCGTGGATCCCGCCGTCGAACCTCCCCGGAAGGCGCCGAACAGGATGCCGGCAACGCTGCGGCCCATGGCCGCTGCCATGGCGCGGGTCAGGATGGTACCCGAAGCGCCCACCAGCGTGCCCGCCACCACCAGCAGCACATTGCCCAGCACCACGCCCGACGCCGCTACGGCCAGTCCAGTGAAGGCGTTCAGCAGCGAGATGACGATGGGGACGTCCGCGCCGCCCACGGGCAGCACCAGGAGGATCCCGGCGGCAAGCCCCAGGACCAGGAGCAGCACCGCGAGCGCGGCAGAACCGGTGAGGATGACGGCGACGCCGTCGGCCACCGCCGCGAGCAGCACCACGCCCATCATGGCCGGAAGCCCCTTGAACACCACGGGCCGTGTCGTCATCAGTTCCTGCAGCTTCGCGAAAGTAACCCCTGACCCGGCAAAGGAAACAGCACCCACCAGCAGGGTGAACACAATGGCAAGGCGGACCCAGGGATCGTCCGTATGGCTGAGTTCCAAGAGCGCCACCAGCGCCGCAGCACCACCGCCCACGCCGTTGAAGAGCGCCACCAGTTGCGGCATCTGCGTCATTTTGACCCGCCGGGCCACAGGCGCAGCCACCACTGATCCCACGACTATCGCGGACACGATCCACGGGATGTTCTCCAGCCGCGAAGACAGGAAGACAGTGACGACGGCGATCAGGGCACCCAGCGCGCCGATGAGGTTTCCACGGCGGGCGGTGCGGGGCGAGCTGAGGCCGCGCAGCGCCAGGATGAAAAAGACGGCGGCGGCAAGGTACAGGAGCGATGTCCACACGGGATCGAGGAGGCTCACCTGCCTTCCACCTTCCCGGCGCCCTCTTTACGTGCCACTTGCTTGCGCGCATGGAACATGTGCAGCATCCGGTCGGTCACCACAAAACCTCCCACAAGGTTCGCGGTGGCCAGGACGACGGCGAGGAGGGCTACTGCGAGCACCCAGGGGTCTGCTGCCTGGCCGGCAACAATGATGGCACCGACCAGGATGATCCCGTGGATGGCGTTCGCGCCGGACATCAGCGGCGTGTGCAGGGTGCTGGAAACCTTGGAGACCACCTCAAAGCCGACGAACACCGCCAGGACCGTGATGGTCAGCAGGCTCATCCCGTCCATCAGAGAACCCCTTCCCGCCGGCTGCCTGCCCTGGCGGCCAGCAGTTCCGCGGTGGGCTGGTGCCGGACCGTGCCGTCGTGGGTCAGGCAGGAGCCTGCCAGCACCTCGTCGTCGAAGTCGGGCGCCAAGGCACCGTCCCGGATCATCAGGGCCAGCAGGTTGGCGACGTTTTTGGCGTACAAGCGGGAGGCGTCTGACGCCATTGCGGAGGGTGCGTCCTTCAGGCCGACCAGGGTGACGTAGCCGGAGCCGTTGGCCGTGGGAACGGGAATGTCCTGCCCTGGCACCACCGCTTCCACGTTGCCGCCGGACTCAGCGGCGAGGTCGACGACGACGGACCCGGCCCGCATGCCCTGCACCATCTCAGTGGTGACCAGGAGGGGGGCACGCCTGCCGGGGACGGCCGCCGTCGTGATCAGGACATCCGCCTGGGCAACGTGCGGGGCGAGCAGCTGCCGCTGCCGGGTCCCGGCGTCGGAACTGAGCTGGCGGGCGTACCCTCCGGCTGCCTCAGCGGTTTCCAGGTCCAGCCGGATGAAGGTACCGCCCATGGACGCCACCTCGTCCGCGGAGGCGGGCCGGATGTCATTGGCGAAGACCCGGGCGCCCAGCCGTTTCGCGGTGCCGATGGCCTGCAGCCCGGCCACCCCCGCTCCAAGGACCAGGACGCGGGCGGGCGGGACGGTGCCGGCGGCGGTCATGTACAGCGGGAAAAACCGGGGCAGCCGGATGGCGGCTTCCAGGACGCAGCGGTAGCCGGCCACCAGGGCCTGGGAGCTGAGGGCATCCATGGACTGGGCCCGGGAGATGCGGGGCACGAGCTCAAGGGCGAAGGATGTGACGCCGGCGTCCGCGAGCGCCTGGACGGTGGGCAATTCGGACGACGGCGATGCCAGCCCCACCGTCACGGCTCCCCTTTTCAGGGACGCCGCCGTGTGCGGATCAAGTGGCCGGACGTGGGTGAGGACATCCAGCTGGGCTTCGTCGAGCTGCGGGACGATGTGGGCTCCGGCCTGGCGGTAGTCCGCGTCCGGGTGGCCGGCGGCTGCACCGGCGTCCGCCTCAAGAAGTATTTCCACGCCCAGGGCCGCCAGTTGCTTCACCGTCTCCGGTGTGGCGGCCACGCGCCGTTCACCCTCCCGGCGTTCCCGCGGTATGCCCAGTTTCACCCGCTGACTCCCCTCGCTGCACGGGTGCGGCAGCGCCGCCCTGCCGGGCCGTGTCCGTCTGGATCAGAGGGCTTCGCGGAGCGGCGTTGCTGCACGTAGTTGGCTAGAGTCTATGGCCCGCACCGCTGCGGCGGGAGTAGGGCGGCTGGCTTGGGTGGCAAAGAGTTACCTTAATGGTTCCCCGGCCGCTGCTTGGGCTCCCCTCCGGCGAGCCGGTAGGAATCCTGCAGCAGTTCATCCAGCAGCTTGGTGTCGATCCGGTTCAGCCGTACCAGGACCAGCCGGGGAGAGCGCTCATGGTGGGGAGTCCAGAAGTACGTTTCCGGTTCGGTTCCCGCCAGGGCCTCGCGCTCCTCCGTTTTGACCGTGAGGACTCCGGGCTCCCAGATCCGGGCCATTAGGGTCTTGGCGAACCAGGCCGGCTGGCCCCAACTCGGCCGCTCGGTGACGCCGGGCAGCGCCAAGGCAGCTTTTCGGACGTCATCCTCGGTGGCCATGTGCCACAGTCTGCCTGCGCTGCGGCCGTCGAACAAGACCCGCCGTGACCAAAGAGTTTTTGTCCAGATATGCCGACTTCCGCGCCTCTGCAGCCTGCATACGTGGACACAAGCTCCATCAAAGGCGATTAGCCGCGGGCGGTGAGGTCCGCGGAGACCAGTTTCGCCGTCGCTACGATTTCCTGCGCCACTGACGCCAGGTAGGCGTCCGGGTCCGGCTGCGCCGCCACGGACTGCGCCTGGAGTGACACATTCACCGCGGCCACCACTTTGGTTCCGTCGTAAACCGGTGCGGCTACCGACATCAGGCCCAACTCCAGTTCCTGGTCCAGGAGGCACCAGCCCTGGGCACGGACAGTCTCCAGGACGGCAACCAGCTCCTTAGCCGTGCCCAGGGCGCGCGGGGTCAGCGGTTTGATGTCCGCGGCCGCCAGGTACGCCTTCAGGTCTGCCGGCGGCAGCCCGGCCAGGAGCACCCGGCCCATGGAGGTGGCATAGGCCGGGAACCGGGTGCCCACGGTGATTCCGACGTTCATGATTCGGCGGGTGGTGACCCGCGCGATGTAGGCGATGTCTGTGCCGTCCAGCACTGCGGCGGACGTGGACTCCCCCAGCTTCAGGGAGAGCTCCTCGAGGTGCGGCTGCGCCAGCTGCGGCAATGACAAGCCGGACAGGTATGCGTACCCCAGCTGCAGGACCTTCGCCGTGAGCGCGAATGTCTTGCCGTCGGTCCGCACATAGCCCAGTTCCACCAGGGTGTGCAGGAACCTCCGCGCCGTAGCCCGGGTCAGGTCGGTCCGGGCTGCCACCTCGGTCAGGGTCATGACGGGATGGTCGGTATCGAACGCGCGAATGACGGCGAGCCCGCGCGCCAGCGACTGGACGTACTGGTCACTGGCCTGCGGGGCGCCCGCTACTGCTGCGTCGGTCATGGTTATCAATCCTAGGGCCCCGCCTTAGGATGCCGGGGCGGCCTTCAGCGGGACGGGCACCAGCTCCTGGAGTTCTTCGAGGGTGCAGCCGAAGGTTTCGCGGACGGTGACGCCGTCGGGGCCGGTGAGGAAGACGGCTTTGTCGGTGTAGACGCGGGTTACGCAGCCGACGCCGGTGAGCGGGTAGGTGCAGGCTTCCACGATCTTGGAGGCGCCTTCGCGGGTGAGCAGGGTCATCATCACGAAGACGTCCTTCGCGCCGGTAGCCAGGTCCATGGCACCGCCGACGGCGGGAATGGCACCGGGTGCCCCGGTGTGCCAGTTCGCGAGGTCGCCGGTGGCCGAGACCTGGAACGCACCCAGGACACAGATGTCCAGGTGCCCGCCGCGCATGATCGCGAAGGAGTCCGCGTGGTGGAAATACGAGGCGCCGGGGAGTTCGGTGACGGGGATTTTCCCGGCGTTGATCAGGTCGCCGTCGATCTCGTCGCCCTGCGCTTCGGGTCCCATGCCGAGCATCCCGTTCTCCGTGTGGAGCGTGATGTTCTGCTCCTCCGTGAGGTAATTGGAGACCAGGGTGGGCTGGCCGATGCCCAGGTTCACAAAGGATCCGGGGGCGATGTCCCGGGCCACCAGGCGGGCAAGATCGTCCCGGCCCATGGCCGTCTCCGAGGTTTGGAGGGACGTTGCGGTGCTCATCTCAGGCCACCTTCTCTGCACTGCTGCCGGCTACGCGGACAATGCTGTTGACGTAAATTCCGGGGGTGACGACGTTCTCCGGGTCCAGGCTTCCGGTGGGGACCACCTCGGACACCTGGACGATGGTGTGCTTCGCCGCGGCGGCCATGATGGGCCCGAAGTTCCGGGCGGTCTTGCGGTACACGAGGTTGCCCTTGCCGTCGGCTTTGAGGGCCTTGATGAGGGCGACGTCGGCGTGGATGGGGGTTTCAAAGACCTGGCCGCGGCCGTCGATGATCCGGGTTTCCTTGCCCTCGGCCAGCATGGTCCCGTACCCGGTGGGCGTGAAGAACCCGCCGATCCCGGCCCCCGCTGCCCGGATCCGCTCGGCCAGGTTGCCCTGCGGCACGAGTTCCAGCTCGATCTCGCCGGCCTTGTACTTCGCGTCAAAGTGCCAGGAATCGGACTGCCGCGGGAAGGAACAGATCATCTTCCGCACCCGGCCCTCCTTGATCAGCAGCGCCAGGCCCTGGTCGCCCTGCCCGGCGTTGTTGTTCACCACAGTCAGGCCGGTGGCGCCGCAGTCCATCAGCGCATCAATCAGTTCAAACGGCTGCCCGGCATTGCCGAACCCGCCGATCATCACCGTGGAACCGTCCTTGATCCCGGCCACAGCCTCGTTTACGGAGTCAACAAATGTCAGCATTACCTAGCCCTTCACGCCAGTAGTTACGTTTTCGAGGACCACGGCCAGTCCCTGCCCCACGCCGATGCAGATCGCCGCGACACCCCAGCGCTCCCCCGAGGCCTGCAGGGACCGGGCCAACGTGCCCAGGATCCGGGTTCCGGACGCACCGAGCGGGTGGCCCATCGCGATCGCGCCGCCGTGCCGGTTCACCATCGCCGGATCAATGCCCCAGGCATTGATACACGCCAGGGACTGCGCGGCAAACGCTTCGTTAAGTTCGACGGCGCCCACCTGGTCCCAGCCAATGCCCGCCTTCGCGAGGGCCTTGTTCGCCGCCTCCACCGGGGCGAACCCGAAGTACTGCGGATCATTGCCGTGCGCGCCGCGGCCCGCGATCCGGGCCAGCGGCTCCAAACCCAGCACCCCGGCGGCGCTTTCGCTGCCGACCCAGGCCGCGGAGGCGCCGTCGTTCAGCGGGGAAGCATTCCCGGCGGTAACCGTGCCGTTCTCAGTCCGGAATACCGTCTTCAGCCCCGCCAGCTTCTCCGCCGACGAGCCTGCCCGGATCCCCTCGTCCCGGACCAGGTCAGTTCCGGGCACCGGCGCCACGAGGTTGTCGTAGAACCCCTCGTCCCACGCGGCGGCGGAGAGGTTGTGCGAGTCCGCGGCGAACTGGTCCTGCTGCTCCCGGGTGACACCATACTTCTCACGCAAACGCTCGGTGGCCTCCCCCAGGGAGATCGTCCACTCCTTCGGCATCGCCTTGTTCACCAGCCGCCAGCCGAGCGTGGTGGAGGCCAGGGTCATGTCCCCGGCCGGGTACGGCTTCTCCGTCTTCGGCAGCACCCACGGGGCCCGGGACATCGACTCGGCGCCGCCCACCAGCACCAGGTCCGCGTCGCCGGCGTTGATCTGGCGGGAGGCGATGATCGCCGCATCCAGGGACGAGCCGCACAGCCGGTTCACCGTCGTGCCGGGAATCGACACCGGAAGCCCGGCCAGCAAAGTTCCCATCCGGGCGATGTTGCGGTTCTCCTCACCGGCACCGTTGGCGTTGCCAAACACCACCTCATCAATCCGCTCCGGGTCAAGACCCGGCGCGCGCTTCACGGACTCCCTGATCACATGCGCGGCAAGGTCATCCGGACGGACCCCGGCAAGGCCGGACCCGAATTTGCCGAACGGGGTGCGCACGGCGTCATACACAAAAGCCTGGTTCATCATTTCCTCGAATTCTGTCTGGTGATCCCAACTAAGTTGGATGGGACGGGGCTAGCCGGTGGGGGTCGTGTCCGGGGCAGTGCTGTCAGGGCCGGTGCTGTCAGGGGCGGTGTTGTCCATTTCCTGGAACACCTGCTGTGCTGTTTTGAAGGCGGTGTTGGCGGAGGGGACTCCGCAGTAAATGGCGGTCTGCAGCAGGATTTCCTTGATCTCGTCCCTGCCCAGGCCGTTCGTGAGGGCCGCGCGGATGTGCATGGCCAGTTCGTCCCAGTGCCCGTGCGACACCATCGCCGTAATGGTGACGGCGGAGCGCATCTGCCGGGTCAGGCCCGGGCGCGTCCAGATGCCACCCCACGCGATCCGCGTGATCATGTCCTGGAAGTCTTCCGTAAAGTCGTCCTTGTTGGCGTTGGCCCGGTCCACGTGCCCGTCGCCCAGGACTTCGCGGCGGACCTTCATGCCGCCGTCGTAAATCTCCTGGCTGGTGGCGTCGGGCTGGACCACGCCGTGCCGCTCACCACCGGGCTGACGGCCGCTCATGCGCTTGCTCCCCGTGACTCAACCCAGGAGAGAAGGCCGCGCATCAGCTCGGCAACGTGCGCCGGCGCCTCGGCGGGAGCAAGGTGGGCCACGCCCTCGAGCGTGACGGCGGTGGCGGTGCCGCCGCCGGCGGTGATGCCTGCTGCCACTTCCTCGGCAAACGACGGCGGGGCCACACCGTCCAGAGCCCCTGCGATGACTTGGGTGGGGACGCGGATGGAGCCGAGTTCCCCGCGCACGTCGAAGGCCGCCAGTGCTTCGCAGCAGAACGCGTAGCTGAAGCGGTCGGCGTCGCGCAGGGCGTGGAGGAGCCTGCTGCTCAGCTCGGGCTCGCGGTCCATAAAGCCGGGGGCGAACCATCGCTGGGCCGAGCCCTGGATTATGACCGGGGTACCTTGGCTGCGGACGGTTTCGGCACGTTCGAGCCATCCCTCCGGCGTGCCCAGTTTGGCGCCACTGCACTGAACGGACAGGCTCTTGAGCCGTTCGCCGTGTTTGATGCCCAGCTGCAGGCCGGTAGCTCCGCCGAGGGAGACACCGGCGTAGTGGAAGGACTCGCCGGGGGCGATGGAGTCGATCAGGTCCACCACGGCATCAGCCAACGCCACGACGTCAAACGCTTCCGTTGCAACCGGTGAGACGCCGTGGCCGGGCAGGTCCCATGCCACGACGTCAAAGTCGTTGCCCAGCAGGGATGCCGTCCTGTTCCACAGGACGGTGGAGGTGCCCAGGGAGGGGCCCACCACCAGCAGGGGGTGCCCGCCCATGGCCCGCTGGGGCGACAGCAGGGCGGCTTTCAAGGCAGGTTTAGCCACGGCGGGCTCCGTTCGCGTCGGTTTCTGCAAATGCTGGAGGGAAAAATTCAGGGTAGGCGGCCAGGATGCGCCGGGCGATTTCAGCGGCCTCGCCCAGGTAGCTGGCCGGGTTGAGGAGTTCCTCGAGCCGGAGATCGGAAAGCGCCCCGGGCGGGACGGCTTCACGGAGCAGCTTCCGGTAGGTGGCTGCCTGCTCCGCGGGCGGCGCCTGCAGGGTCCGGTCCACGACGGCCTGGAGCTGCTCCTTGCCGTTGCGGCCGTCCTTGTCTTCAAGCAGGGGCGCCACAGCGGCGGCCACGCCTTCGGCCAGCAGCAGCGGACCGGCAAGATCCAGGTTGCGGCGCATGGCGTCCGGGAAAACCTGCAGCCCCTCGGCGAGTTCCCTCAGGTGGCCTGCGGCGCCAAGTGCCAGGGCCAACAGCTGCCGGAGTGCGGGCCACTCCGTGTGCCAGGCGCCGTCCGGGCGTTCGTCGTTGAAGTTCCCGGCGGCCAGGTGCAGTTGGGCCACCAACTGGGGCGCCTGGAGCGCGGCGCTGCGTACCAGCACGGACAGCACCGGGTTCTGCTTCTGCGGCATGGCCGAGGAAACGCCACGGCCCGCCACGCGCGGTTCGGCCAGCTCGCCCACCTCGGGCCGGCTCAGGAACAGGACGTCCGCGGCGATCTTGCCAAAGGCATCCAGCACGGCTGCCAGGACATGGCCCAATGACGTGGTAGCCAAGCGGTTGGTGTGCCAGGGAGCGGGCGCGGGGGCGAGGCCCAGCTGGGCGGCCAGGGCGTCAGCAAGGCTGAACGGCGTTGCCGGCGAACCGGAGGTGAGGACGGTTCCGGCCGCCAAGGTACCGGCAGCACCACCGAACTGGACCGGAAGCGCCAGGCCTTCCAACAGCCGTCCCGCGGCAGCGAGGCCATGGAACCACTGCGCCGCCCGGAGCCCGAACGTGAACGGCAAGGAATGCTGGGTCAGGCTCCTGCCCACGCACAGCGTGCCCGCATGGCGCTCCGCCACGGTGGCGAGCGCCGCCGTCGTGCCTTTCAGGTCAGCCAGCAGTGCCTCGATAGTGTTCCGGGCAACCAGCATCAGCGCCGTATCCAGCACGTCCTGGCTGGTCAGCGAGGTGTGGACGGCCTTCCCGGCCCCCACATTCGAGGCGTCCAGAACCGAGACGTGCGTGCGGAGGTCGGCCAGCAGCGGGATCACGGGGTTGCCGCCGCCCTGTGCCCGGCGGGCGATATCGGCGAGGTCGTAGCGGCTGGCCTCCGCAGCAGAAGCGACGACGGCGGCGGACCCGGCGGGCACCAGACCCGCCTTCTCCAGCACGGCAGCCCAGCCGGACTCGACGGCGAGGATCGCCGCGAGCACTGCCCGGTCCCCCGTCAGCGCCGCCACCAAAGGCGACGCCGAGACAGGGGTGAGCAGGCCGACGTCGCCATCGGCACCGCTTCCGAAGTTGCCCGGGACTGCTTCAGTCACTGGAAGTCCAGGAAGACTGTCTCGCCCTTACCCTGAAGGCGGATGTCAAAGGTGAGTCCGCCGTCGGGATCGCGGCGCGCGATCAGCGTCTTGCGGCGCTCCGGTTCCAGCGAGCTGAGCAGCGGGTCGTTGGCCAGCGCCTCCCCGTTCTCCGGGAGGTAGATGCGGGTGAAGAGCCGGTTGGTCAGGCCGCGGGCGAAGACGGCCATCGAAATAAAGGGCGCCGCGGCTGGTTTTCCGGGGAGCTGCCTGGTGGGGCCGGGGTTGACGGTGGTGAACGTGTACACGCCGGAGTAGCCTACGGAGCCGCGGCCCCAGCCGGTGAAGGTGTAGCCGTCACGGACCAGGGACCCGGTCTTCTGGACGATGTTGCCCTCGGCGTCGGGCTGCCAGATTTCCAGGATGGCGTCCGGAACTGTCTCGCCGGCGCCGTCGTACACGGTGCCCTGGAGCCGGATGGAGCCGGGCGAGCCGGGGGCGAGGAGTTCGTTGTCCTTCTCGAAGGGCAGCGCGTAGCCGTAGAACGGGCCAACGGTCTGGCCGGGGGTGGGTACCAGTTTGGTGCTCATTTTCTATTCCTCATCGCCCTCTGCGCCCAGCGCCTCGTTTTCGGTCCAGGTCCGCTTGGGACCGGTCAGGACGATGTCCCAGTTGTAGCCCAGCGCCCACTCCGGCTCCGTGAGGTTGTGGTCGTAGTTGGCCACCAGCCGGTCGCGGGCGTCCTGGTCCACGATGGTCTGGTATATCGGATCCAGCGGGAAGAGCTGGTCCCCGGGGAAGTACATCTGGGTGATGATCCGCTGGGTGAATTCGCTGCCGAACAGCGAAAAGTGGATGTGCGCGGGGCGCCAGGCGTTGAGGTGGTTCTTCCACGGGTAGGCGCCCGGCTTGATGGTGGTGAAACGGTAGGAGCCGTCGGGGCCGGTGATGCAGCGGCCGATGCCCGTGAAGTTGGGGTCGATCGGTGCGGGGTGCTGGTCGCGCTTGTGGATGTAGCGGCCGGAGGCGTTGGCCTGCCAGATCTCCACCAGCTGGCCTGCCACCGGGCGGCCGTTTCCGTCCAGCACCTTGCCTGCCACGATGATCCGCTCGCCCTGCGGCTCGCCGTTGTGCTGGATGGTCAGGTCCGATTCCAGGGCGTGCACGTCCTGGTGGCCGAACGCCGGGGAGTACAGCTCGATGGTCTCCGGGTCCGCGTGATGCAGGCTCTTGGTGGGGTGCCGCAGGATGCTGCTGCGGTAGGGCGGGTAGTCCAGCCGGGGCTGGGTCTCGGCCGGGGCGCCGTCCTTGAGGGCACGCGCGTAGGCGTCGGCCAGGCCGTTGATCTCTGCGCTGAGGTCAGCCTGGGTCTCGACGGCGCGGTTCAGGGGCAGGTGCGCTGCGTGGGGTTCGGCGGCCGGTACGAGCTCGTCGGCTTCAAGCCGGGCGTTGATGTCCTGCGGCACGGCTGGCTCCTTTCGTTGGTGGTTTCCTGTGGATGTCGTTTTAGGGGTGATGGAGCGAGTCGTATTGGACGGCATGGCGCACCGGAGCGTTCGGCGCCCCGTAGCCGTCGTAGTTGCCGCGGCGTTCCACCATTTCAAAGAACACACTGCCCACGGTGGCGGTGTAGAAATGGAGGAATTCGCCGTCGGCGTCCCGGTCATACAGGAGGTTCAGCTCCTGAAGGGTGGCCAGGAAACCCGGGTCAAGGTCGAAGCGGGCGTCCAGGTCCTCGTAGTAGTTGGCCGGAATCTGCAGGAACTCCAGGCCGCGGTCCCGGGCGGACCGGGCAGCGGACACGAGATCGCCCACGGCGAACGCGATGTGTTCCTGGTACGTCTTGTGCTCCTGCTGCGCCGGGGCCTGCTGGTTGGGCGCCAGGTTCAGGACCAGCCGCACCGCACCGTCGGAGGTCTGCATGACCTGCGAGCGCACCAGTCCGCTGGGGCTGGGCACCTCCGCGAACGGCTGCGGTTCGAGGGCGAGTGCGCTGGTGTAGAAGAGGACGGCTTCGTCGAAGTGCTGCCAGGGCTGGGCCAGGTTCACATGGTCAATGACCGCGTTTCCTGCCTGCCGCGGGTGTTCCAGCCCTTCGCCGGACCCGCTCCCCTGCCCGAATTCGGCAGTCCAGGCGGCGGTACCGTCAGGGCTGCCCTGGCACAGGAAGATCTCCGTGGAGTCCGGGGCGGAGATGCCCTGGAAGACTTCCTCGTCGGCCTGGACCTTGCGGGCCACTACCGGCGCCTTGAGCTGCTGGGCGCGGGCGGAGGCAATCACCGGCGAATCGACGTCGAACCCCAGGGCGGCGATCGCCGGTTCCGAGTGTGACGCCGCCTGCTCGTTGATGATGACGCGGGCCTGGCCCATGGTCCAGAGCTGGACGTTTTTGGTGCGGTGCCGGCCTTCGAAGGCGAAGCCGAGCTGGCCCAGGAGTTTCTCCAGCCGGGCGGTGTCGTCCGCTTTCACTTCGGCAAAGTTGAACCCGGCCGGTTCGCTCACCTTGGGCAGCGTGGCCAGTTCCATGGGATAACGACGGCGGGAGGCGGCACTGCTGCCGCCTTCGGTTTCCGCTGGATTGCCCGCAAGCCACTTGGCGCTCTGTTCCTCCAGCCAGATGAGCGAGCGCATGGCGTCCACGGCGGTGCGTTCGACGTCCGACTGGCGGAAGACGTCGTTGAAGACCTCAAGGGACACCGGCCCGGTGTAGCCGGCACGGACCACATGGCCCATGAATTTGGCGAGCTCGAACTGGCCCTCACCGGGGAACACGCGGTAGTGGCGGCTCCAGGAGAGCACATCCATGGAGAGTTTGGGGGCGTCGGCAACCTGGACGAAGAAGATCTTCTCCGGGTTGAGCTTCTCGATGGGCGCGGTGTCCCAGTCCCTGGACAGGATGTGGAACGAGTCCAGGCAAGTGCCGAAGTTGGGGTGGTCCACCATCTCCACCAGCCGGTACGCGTGCTCGTAGTCGTTCACGTACTTGCCCCAGGCCAGGGCCTCGTAAGCGACCTTGACGCCGTGGTCCCCGGCCAGCTCCGCGAGCTCGGCGAGCTGCGAGGCGCGGAGACCGTCATCGTCGATGGTGGCGGTGGCCACGTTGGAGCAGACCAGGATGGTGTCCATGCCCAGCCGGGACATCAGCTTGAACTTGGCCTCCGCCCGCCGGAGGTTCGCCTTAAGCAGGTCCGGCGTCACGCCGTCGAAGTCCCGGAACGGCTGGTAAAGGTCCAGTCCCAGGCCAAGGTCGGCGGCCATGGTGCGCACGTCCCCGGGGCTCAGGGGCGAGGTGACCAGGTCCTGCTCGAAGATCTCGATGCCGTCGAACCCCGCGATGGCGCAGGCCTGCATCTTCTCCTTCAGGGTCCCGGACAGGCAGACGGTAGCGATTCCGGTGCGCATCAGGCAGCCACCTCCTCGGCTGCGACGAGCTCCAGGAAGTGCGACCGCATGCGCTCCGGGTCAGGTTCGAGGCCGGTGAAGATCCGGAAGGCGTCAGCTGCCTGGCCCACCGCCATGCGGCCGCCGTCAAGGACATCACAGCCCTTGGCGCGGGCACCTCGGACGAGTTCGGTGTCGATGGGGCGGTAGACGATATCCGCCACCCAGTGCCGGGATTCCAGCAGGCCAAGATCCAGCGGGACGCCGGGGTGGGCGGCCATGCCCACCGGGGTGCAGTGCGCCAGGCCGTCGGCCAGCGGCATCAGCTGCGGCAGCTCTGCCGTCGTACGCGCCGTGACGGTGCTGTCCGGGAAGAAGCCGGCCAGTTCCTCCGCCCGGGCTGCGCCGCGGGCAGCGTCCATGTCCACGAGGTCCAGGTGGCGGACCCCGGCGCCAAGCAGGGCATAGGCGACGGCGGATCCCGCCCCGCCTGCCCCGAGCTGCACCACGCGGTCCAAGCGGGCACCGGGAAGACCGGAGGCGAGGGCGGCCGCGAAGCCGGAGAAGTCTGTGTTGTGGCCGACGAACCGGCCATTCTGGATCACCACGGTGTTGACGGCGCCAAGCCGCAAGGCGTCCGGGGACACCTCGTCCAGGTGCTGCAGGACCAGCTGCTTGCAGGGGTGGGTGATGTTCAGGCCATTGAAGCCGAGGCTACGCGCGCTCTGCAGCAGCTGCCCCACGGATTCGCCAGGCAGGCCCAGTTCCAGCAGGTCGATCGGGCGGTAAAGGTAGCGCAGGCCCTGCACATCACCTTCGCGTTCGTGCATGGGCGGGGTGAGTGACGGCATCACGCCATCGCCGACCAGTCCCACCAGGTAGGACTCAGTTCGATTACTCATCCGTGCAGCTCCTTCGATACGGCACCGGGCAGCTTCCTTGCGGAGAGCGTGCTGCCGGGTGATGGAAATTACGGTACATCATTTGTTCTCTTTCCGCACTACTGTTCGTAATACGAACGGAGGTCGTGGAAAGCAGCCCGGCGAGCCGCTTCCGCTACCGCTGCGGCAGCCTGGCCGCAAGTTCCGCGGCCGCCTCCTGCAGCAGGGGGACGTGCGCCTCCAGGTCCTCAAGGCTCAGGCGGAAGACGGGAACCGCGGTGGCCAGGGAGGCGAACGCGTGGCCCTGGTCATTGAAGAGCGGGACCGCGACGGCACGCATCCCGGTCTCGTTCTCTTCATCCATCACCGCGAACCCGCGGCGCCGGATCAGCTCGATCTCCGCGCGGAAGGCGTCCCTGTCCGTGATGGACTTTGGCGTGAGCGGCTCGAGCGGCAATTCGGCCAGCAGCTTTTCGCGCTCGGAGTCCTCGGCGAATGCCACCAGCGCCTTGCCCACGGCGGTCGTGGACAGCGAGCCGAGGTGCCCCGGATCGCTGGTCACACGGAACATCTGGGGACCGTCCACTTTGTTCACGGTGAGGTGGTGGTGCCCGTCGCGGACACTGAGGATGGTCGCCTCCCCCGTCTGCTCGGTGACGCGGCGGAGGACCGGCATGGCAGTCCCGGCGAAGCCGTGGTGGTTGGAGACCCGTTGGCCCAGCTGGAAAATCCGCAGTCCCAGGTGGTACCGGCGGCCCTCGGCCTCGTAGTCCACGAAGCCGGCCCTGGTGAGGGAGCCCAGGAGGCGGTAGGTGGTGCTGAAGGGCAACTGGGCCCGCCGTGAGATCTCTGCTGCACTGGCGCCGCGCGGCTCATCACCAAGCAGGACCAGGAGCCCCAGGGCCTTGCCCACCATGTCAGTGCGGTCGGACCGCCCGGCCTTCGGGGAGTTTTCTTCAGCGGCAACGTCATCGTCTGCTGTGGCTTGGTTCACACTCATATCTTGATGTTGCCACAATGTGAGAGCTATTGCCAGTGAATGATTATTTTCTTGACAAGTGACTGCCCTCACAGTCACCATTGCTGTATCGCACAAGTAGCTCCCACCATGTGGCTACTGTCCGGGTTTTCCCGCACCTCCAGCCGTGCCGCGCCAAGCCACCATCCCAGGCAGCGCCGGCTGCGAGTCCCCCTGATCCATTCGCGACAATGTCGTCACATCAAAGGAACTCCATGAGCCAGATACTTCCGTCCGCCGAGCCAGGCATTGATGCCCCGGCCGGGACGCCGAAGAAGGCAGCCCTCGCCAGCTTCCTGGGCAGCGCCGTCGAATACTACGACTTCTTCATCTTCGGCTCCGCCGCCGCCCTGATCTTCCCCACGGTCTTCTTCCCGGATGCTGACGCCAACGCGGCAATCATGTCCTTCGCCACCTTCGGCTTCGCCTACGTTGCACGCCCCGTGGGCGCAGTCATCCTGGGCCACTTCGGCGACCGGGTTGGCCGCCGGAAGGTCCTGATGTTCACCCTCCTCCTGATGGGTGCCTCCACCTTCCTGATCGGCTGCCTCCCGGACTTCAACACGGTTGGCTGGTGGGCTCCCGCACTGCTGGTGCTGGCCCGCCTCTGCCAAGGCCTTTCGGCCGCGGGCGAGCAGGCCGGCGCCTCCTCCATGACGCTTGAACACGCCCCGGACAACCGCCGCTCCTTCTTCACCTCCTGGACCCTCACCGGCACCCAGGGCGGCCAGATCCTCGCCGCCCTCGTCTTTATCCCCGTGCTCGCACTTCCGGACGAAATCAAGTACGGCATCGGCTGGCGGATCCCCTTCTGGCTCAGCGCCGTCGTGGTTGTAGTCGCCTTCTTTATCCGCCGCACGCTGCACGAGCCGCCGGCCTTCGAGGAAGCCCAGAAGACAGCCCAGATCTCCAAGCTCCCCGTCGCCGACCTGCTCAAGGGCCACTGGCGCGACGTCCTCCGGGTCATCTGCTGCGCCTTCATCGCCGCGGTTTCCACCGTCTTCGGCACCCTCGCCATCAGCTACGCCAAAACCGTGGCCGGCGTGGACGGCACCACCACCCTGTGGCTCGTGGTGGGCGCCAACCTCGTGGCGCTGGGCACCCAGCCGCTGTTCGGAATGCTGGCGGACAAGATCGGCCGCAAGCCCGTCTTCATCTACGGCGCCGTTGCCAGCGCGGCCTTGACGCCCGTCTTCCTGCTCAGCCTGGAATCGGGCAGCGTGCCGCTGATGTTCCTGGCCGCCATCGGCTTCTTCTCCTGCGGCTACGCAGCCTCCAACGCAGTCTGGCCGTCCTTCTACGCCGAGATGTTCAGCACCAAGGTCCGTTTCTCCGGCTTGGCCATCGGCACGCAGCTGGGCTTCCTGATGGCAGGCTTCGCCCCCGCCATCGTTGCAGCCATGGGCGGCATCAAGGCCGGCGGCTGGGTACAGATCAGCATCTTCACCGCCGTCATCTGCACAGTGGCAGCCATCTCCGCGCTGACCGCCAAGGAAACATTCAAAGTTCCCACCAAGCAGCTCGGCCTGAAGTAACTCCCGGAGCGCCGTTGGCTCCTCGCCGGTTGCACGGTGAAAAGCCAAATATCCCTCCTAAACTGCTCCCCGGAACTCGGACTCCGATATTGAGTTCCGAACCGGGGAGCATTTTTTTGCTCTGCGTATAACGTTCGGATGAATATGCGTGGACGGCCCCTTTGTTCTCATGAGACTATTTAGCGTTCTGTAGACGCTGGGGGGAGTCCCCCTAATTGGGGGCCTTTGTGAAGCACAATAAAAATTTGTCATTTCAACCTGCGCACAAAGCGTCCTATCGGGTCCGGCTTCGGAGCCTTCTAGCGGCATTCGCATGCGCCCTATTTGTCGTCATGCCAAGCGCCGGCAGCGCTGTGGCCGCCTCTGCACCTCCTCCTCCAACGCCGCTTCAGTACTCAACGACAGCCATTGAACGGGCTTACCAGGAGAATAGCGCTGTCCTCGGTGAGCCCGCAGGAATCACCGAATGCCGCACGGACAGTTATCCCTGCTGGCGAACGTTTAATACTGGCGGAATCTATGTTCTTGGCGCCGCCCGGCAGCCGATTATTGTTTCCGGGGCCATTTACCTGAAGTGGAATACTCTCGGCGGACTGTTCGCGGCCACCGTTGGGTCGCCTGTTGCGGGAATGGATTGTGATGGTGCCCTGAACTGCCAGCAGCGGTTTCACGATGGAACCATTTACGCCCGGAGCACGGGCCCTGCGATCCTGGTCCCCGGGAAGGACTCGATCTACTCCCATGCGAACGAGCTTGGCTGGCCGTTGGCGGACCCCACGTGCTCCTCAGGTTCCATCTGCAGCCAGACATTCGAGCGCGGCTTGTCTTACACGCGCGGAGACGAACATCGTGCCGTGACATATGGCGATATTTATACCTACTACAAAGACAAAGCCTCAGCGCTGGGCGGACCCTTCGGTGTCCCCGAATGTTCCGACCGCGGATGCACCCAGGCCTTCGACCGCGGAAGAGTGTTCTCGTCACCCCGGCTCGGGACGTTCACCATGACGGGGGCGATAAAAGATTTCTACCTTACCTATCCGGGGCCCGAGCTTGGGTGGCCCACGTCTGAGGAACAATGCGGCCTGGCCGGCGGCGGTTGCCGGCAGCAGCTTGAAGCGGGCCGGGCATACTGGGCCCCTGTGGTGGGCCCCTCGATGATCAGCGGTGGCATACTCAGTGCCTGGTCCTCATCAGGGGCGGAAAGCGGCGCCCTTGGATACCCGCTCTTCAAAGAGATCTGCTACGCAGGCACTTGCTATCAGCGGTTCCACAGCGGCGCCTACTTGGTGTGGAGTCCTGGGGCAGGTACTCAGCTCACAGCAGGCGCAATCGGGGCAAAGTTCGAACGATATGCCACTTACCTCGGCGGGCCCACTACATCACGCGAGATGTGTGGGCTGCGATCCGGCGGCTGCCTGCAGCAGTTCACCTACGGCAAGATGTACTGGGCTCCGGGAGTCGGCGCCTGGCCTATCCGCGGCGGCATGGAAACCAGGTGGAGGTCGGCCGGTGCAGAAAATGGTTCGCTGGGATATCCCACAAGCCCTGAGTATTGCAGTCTCGACGGCACCGGGTGCGTCCAGTACTTTCAGGGAGGCCAGCTGACCTGGGGCCTCGGTATCGGCGTTGGAGGAGGTTACGCGCCGTAACCTCCGCTGTTTCGGTGCCATGGCAAAAGCCCGGACAGTAATTGGGCAGGAGAAGCACGGCGGCGGGTACCCGGCAGAGGGGCATACCCCTCCCCGGGCGCTGAGCAGCAAAGTCATCAATTCACGTATTTGCGGAAGGGAAGGCTACCCTAAGTCGTCCCCTTTTTTATTTCTGCCCTTCCCCGAGGCAGCCCTGCTAGGCGGTTTTCAGTGCGTACGTTCCTCCGTCCCCGCGTCCTCCTGGCCGCGGCCGCTGCCCTCACCCTGACCGGCTGCGGCTTCAGCGGCACCCAGACCCAGTCCTCCCAGCCGAGCGCTGCGGCTGATACCAGCCAGCGGATTGTTGTGGACAACTTCCGGGCACCGGTAGCCAACTGGGCCGTCGAGTCCGACGCCGCCTACATCCTGTCCCTGTCCGGCTGCCTGGAAACCCTGACCACCTACAACCAGGCCGAAGGCAAGGTGCTGCCTTCGCTGGCCACCGAGTGGAAGCAAACCTCACCTTTGGACTGGGACTTCAGCATCCGCGAGGGCGTCAAATTCCAGGACGGCACCGACCTCACCGCCGAGTCCGTGGTGTCAGCGCTTAACCATGTCCTGGATGCAAAGGTCCCCGCCCGCGCCTTCAACCGGACCATGATCAGCAGCGTCACCGCGGTGGACGCCCAGACCGTCCGGGTCAGCACCCCGGCGGAGAACCCGTTGGTGCCGTATCGGCTGGCCAGCGTCAACACTGGAATCCTGGCACCCGCCGCCTACAAGGCCGAGGGCCTGGACCCGTTCGGCCACTGCACCGGTCCCTTCACTCCCGTCTCTGAGAAGGCAAAGCAGTCCCTCACCCTGGACCGCAACGAGAACTACTGGGGCGGCGACGTGCAGCTCGCGGGAGCCGAGATCCGTTTCATCACCAACGGCGCCACCCGCGCCGCGCAGGTGCAGACGGGCGAAGCTGACATCTCGCTCTCCATCCCCGTCGCGAGCCTCGCGGCGCTGAAGGCGGACGACGGCGTCTCCGTGCTGGGTGCCGATTCCCCCCGCACTGCCACGCTGTACATGAACAACGGCCGCGCACCGCTGGACAACGTTGACGTGCGCAAGGCGGTCCGGGAGGCCCTCGACCTCGACGCCCTCGCTGCCAGCGTCTACGAAGGCGCCGCCCTCCCGGCCACCGGGCCTTTCGCTCCCTCCGAGCCCTGGGCAGGCGACAAGCAGGACAAGCAGCAGCAGAACCTTGAGGAAGCCCGGAAGCTGCTTGCCAGTGCCGGCTACACCGCCGACCGCCCCCTGGAAATCATCGCCATCGTGGAGCGCGCCGAATTCGCCGACGTTGCCGCCGTCGTCCAGGAAAACCTGAAGAACATCGGCATCCCCGTCTCCATCCAGTCCAAGGAATACGCCTCCGCCGAGCCTGACGTCCTGGCCGGCAACTACGACATGCTGCTCAGCCAGCGGAACCGGCTGATTGACATCGCCGACCCCATCGGCTTCCTCACCGCCGACTACACCTGCAAGGGCACCTACAACCTGAGCCACTTCTGCGACCCTGAGTACGACCGGATCATCGCCGAAGCCGCCACAAAAGTTGACACGAACGAGCGCTACAAGCTGTACGCCGAGGCCGGGCAGATCCTCCAGGACAAGGCAGTGAACGCGTGGCTCGTGAATGAACAAGCCACCGACGCGATCCGCACCAACGTCCTGTCCTACGTCCAGGATCCGCTGTCCCGCTACGTACTGACGGCCCAGACGGGCAAGGCTGCGTCCTAGCCCGGCTCCCCCGAAAACCCGCCGCGAATGCTGCAGTTCATCACCAAACGGACGGCCACCCTGGTGGCCGCCGTTGTGGTGTCCTCTTTTGCGGTCTTCCTGATCCCGTACTTCACGCCAGGTGATCCGGTGCGGAAGATCATCCGGTCGCGGGTGGCGGGTGACGCCGTCGACGAGTCCGCGGTGCAGGGCCTCAGCGAAAGCCTTGGCCTGAACGATCCCCTGGCGGTCCAGTACTTCCGTTGGCTCGGGGACTTCTTCAGCGGTGACATGGGGCTGTCCTTTGTCAGCCGCACGCCGGTGGCTGAGCAGGTACTCCCGGCCCTCTCGGTCACGCTCAGCCTGGTCACCATGGCGCTGGTCCTGGCCGCCGCCATATCGCTCCCTCTGGGGATCATTGCCGGACTACGGCCCGGAAGCACCCCGGACAAAGCCATCACCGCCATTACCCAGGCGCTTATTGCCATGCCGGAATACTGGGTTGCCCCCGTGCTGGTGCTGGTCTTTGCCCTGAAACTGTCCGTCCTGCCCACTGCTGGATGGAACGACCTCTCGTCCGCCGTCCTGCCCGCACTGACGCTGGCCCTGCGTCCCATCAGCTTCTTCACCTCAGCGGTACGGGCCGGCATCATCGATGCGGCGGCCGCCGAGCACGTGCCCGCCGCCCGCGCCAGGGGGCTGAGCCAAGGCCAGGCGATACTCCGCCACGTGGTGCCGAACGGGCTGGTGCCGCTCTCCACCCTGTTCGCCGTATGGTTCGCCGGCCTGTTGGGCGGGTCGGTCATTGTGGAGGTCATTTTCGCCGTGCCCGGCATGGGCAGGCTGCTCTTCGACGCCGTCGTCAACAGCGACATCCCGCTTGCCCAGGGCGGCGTGGTGGTAGTGGTGGCCCTCGCCGTCGGCGTAACCACGCTTGCGGACCTTGTGCACCGCTTCCTCAGCCGCACGGTGGGAGCTTCCCTTGCGTAAATGGTTCAACGTCACAACGCTGGCCGCGGCGGTACTTGCCCTGATTGTGCTGGCGGTCCTGCTCGCCCCGTGGATCTCGCCCTACCCGCCCGCGGAGCAGAACCTGGCCGAACGCCTGGCTCCACCTTCAGCGGGGCATTGGCTGGGAACGGACAACCTCGGCCGGGACACCCTCAGCCGGATCCTCGAAGGGGGCAGGTTCTCCATGTCCGTGGCCGCACTGGCCACGCTGCTGACCTGCCTTCTGGGCGTGGGCATCGGCATCCTCAGCGCACGGCGGCGGGGCTGGGTGGATGAATTCCTGACCCGCACCAACGACGTCCTGCTGGCACTGCCGGAGATGGTGGTGGCACTGTTCATTGTGGCGGCGCTGGGCACGGGCTTCGGGCCGCTGCTGCTCGCACTCGTGGTCACCGGGTGGACGCCCTTCGCCCGCCTCGCCCGCACACTGGCCTACGACGTCTCGGCCCGGGGCTTCGTTGACGCTGCCCGCGTGGTGGGCTGCACGCCGTCGTTCATTATCTTCCGGCACGTCCTGCCGCACCTCGCAGCCCCGATTTTGGGCCAGGCGACGCTGCGGTTCGGGCACCTGCTCATCAGCGTGGGTGCCCTCTCCTACCTGGGCCTGGGCGTCCAGCCGCCGCAATCGGACTGGGGCTCCATGCTGGCGGCGGCCCAACCGTTCGCGGACCGCGCGCCGCTGGGGATCCTCGCCCCGGGCCTGGTCATTTTCACGGTTGCCCTCTGCGTGACCCTGATAGGCCAGCGGGCAGCCCATATGGCCGCGGCGCCGCTGCTCATGCCGCAGATGGCGGAAAAATGAGCCCCGCGAACGCGCACCTGGTTCTGGACGGCCTGCAGGTGAGCCACAAGACCCCCGACGCCGGGACTCCCGGCAAGCCCCTGCTTTCCAATGTTTCCCTGTCCGTGGAGCCTGGTGAATTTGTAGCCTTGGTGGGCAGTTCCGGCTCCGGCAAGACGCTGACCGCGATGTCCTGCCTGCAGCTGCTGCCGCCCGGACTGGGCATCAGCAGTGGTTCCGTCCGGCTTGGGGACCTGGACCTGACCCGCGCCTCCGAGCACCAGCTCAACTCGGTGCGTGGCGGACGGCTGGGGATGCTGTTCCAGCAGCCCAAGCGGATGTTCAACCCGAACCGGACCATTGAGCAGCACCTCAAGGAACCCCTGCGCCTGCATGCCGGCCTGCGTGGCTCGAAGGCGCGGAGCAAGGCGCTGGAGCTGCTCGAGGAGGTGGGCTTCGCGGATCCAGGGAAGGGAATCCGGGCCTATCCGCACCAGCTCTCCGGCGGCATGGCGCAGCGCGCCATGACGGCCCTGGCCCTGGCCGGGCAACCAGGGATGCTGCTGGCAGACGAGCCGACGTCGGCGCTGGACAAGGTGCTGGAGCGCCAGATCCTGCAGCTGCTGGACAGGGAGCGCCGGGAACGAGATTTGGGCATTCTCTACATCACCCACAACATCGCATCCGTTGCTGCGTTCGCAGACCGGGTGCTTGTGATGAACTCGGGCAGCATTGTGGAGGCAGGTCCCGTTGGTGAGCTGCTCACCCGGCCCAAGACCGACTACACCCGCGAGCTGCTGGCCGCAGCGCGCCTGGCGCCGGAGTCCCGCCGTCGTCCGCCTTCCCGGGAGCGCGACATCCTGGTGCTGGACAGCGTTGGCAAGCACTTCGGATCGCGGCGGAAGCTGGGCCACGCCGCGCTGCAGGACGTTTCGCTGACCCTTAAGCGCGGGGAGATCCTGGGTGTCTTGGGCCAGTCGGGGTCCGGCAAGAGCACCCTGGCCAAGGCCATTGTGGGACTGGAGGCGGCGAGCACGGGCACCATCTCCCGGCAGCTGGACGCTGCGGGTCCGCGTGAGGCCACCGCAGTGCAGCTCGTGTTCCAGGAACCCCACAGCGCTTTTGACCCGCGGATGACACTGCGCACCAGCCTCCAAGCGCCGCTGCGCCCACGGCTTGATCTTTCACCGGAACAGCGTGACGAGCGGATTGCGGCGGTGATGGCCGAGGTGGAGCTGGATGCAGCCTTGCTGGACAAGCGGCCGGGCCAGTGCTCCGGCGGCCAGCTCCAGCGCGCCACGATCGCGCGGGCCCTGCTGCTGGAACCCCAGGTCCTGATCTGCGACGAAGCCACCTCGGCACTGGATGCCCTCACCCAGCGCACCATCCTGAACCTGCTGCTGCGCCTGCAGCGTGAACGGAACCTGGCCCTGATTGTCATCTCGCACGACATGGATGTGGTCCGGTACATGTGCGACCGGGTTGCCGTCCTGCTGGAGGGGCGCGTCGTGGAGGTGGCGGAAACCAAGGACTTCTTCGCGGCACCGCGGCACCCGCACAGCCAGGCGCTGGTTGAGGCCTCCATTCCGTGCCGCGCGGACGGCTTGTGGAGCGTCCTGGATGTGGCGAAGCCCTAGGTGCGCTACGGCCGGCCGGTCTCCAGTACCGATGCCAGATCGAAGTTGACGGGTTCCTCAAGCTGGGCGTAGGTGCATGACTCCGGGTCCCGGTCCGGCCGCCAGCGGTTGAACTGTGCCGTGTGGCGGAACCGGTCGCCTTCCATGTGGTCGTACCGGACCTCCACCACCAGTTCCGGGCGCAGCGGCACGAAGGAGAGGTCCTTGCCGGCGCTCCAGCGGCTGCCTTCGGCGTTGCGCGGGGTCCTTTCCCCTTCCTCCTGCTTGCCCCAGGCCCACGGGTGGCCCTCAAAGTCGGTGACCAGGGGCTGAAGCTGTTCGTACAGCTCCTGCCGGCGCTTCATGGGGAAGGCACCGATTACGCCGACGCTGGCCAGGCCGCCGTCGTCCTTGTACAAACCGAGCAGCAGCGAGCCGATGGCGTCAGGTCCGCTCTTGTGCATGCGGTAGCCTGCCACCACGCAGTCCGCGGTGCGCTCGTGCTTGGTCTTGAACATCACCCGCTTGTCCGGCTGGTACCGGCCCGCAAGCGGCTTGGCCACAATGCCGTCCAAACCGGCCCCCTCGAACTGCCGGAACCACCGTTCGGCCGTGTCCTTGTCCGTGGTGGCGGCTGTGAGGTGGACAGGGGCCTTGCTCGCCGACAGGGCCTTCTCCAGCGCTCCCCGCCGCTCGGTGAAGGGCCGGTCCGTATAGTCGTCGTCACCCAGGGCCAGCAGGTCGAACGCCACAAACGAGGCAGGTGTCTGGGAAGCGAGCAGCTTAACCCGGCTCGCTGCGGGATGGATGCGCTGCTGCAGGGCGTCGAAATCCAGCCGGTCCCCTGAGGCGCCCACCAGGATGATCTCGCCGTCAATCACGCAGCGCGGCGGCAGGTTTTCCTTCAGCGCCTCGACCAGTTCCGGGAAGTAGCGGGTCATGAGCTTTTCGTTCCGGCTGCCGATCTCCAGGTCGTCGCCGTCCCGGAAGATGATGGACCGGAAGCCGTCCCACTTGGGCTCGTAGCTGAGCTCTCCTTCAGGGATGCCGCTGACGGCCTTGGCGAGCATGGGCGGGACGGGCGGCATCACGGGAAGTTCCATGCTGCCCATCTTGCCCGGAGGCGGCTGCCCGGGGAAGCCCAACGCGCGGGCGTCCTACCCGGCCAGCAACCAGACGATCAGGATCAGCGCCGGGGCTGCTGCCGCCGTCGAGAGGAGAATCGTTTCGCGTGCCACCGCCACTCCGCGCCCGTATTTGCCGGCAAACAGGAAGACGTTCTGCGCAGAGGGAAGCGCCGCCATCAGCACCACGCCCAGGAGCATGTGCTGGTCCAGGTTGAACAGGAATCGGCCGACGACGAACGCCAGCGCCGGCATCACGGCGGACTTCAGCGCCGTGGCAGTCAGGATTTCCGCCGTGTGCCCGCCGCTTTGCAGCATCCGTGCACCGTGCAGGGACATGCCGAAGGCCAGCAGCACCACCGGGACCGCCGCGCCGCCCAGGAGCGTTAGCGGCGCCATCACCGGATCAGGAAGTTCCACGTTGAACGCGGCCAGGACCACGCCCAGAAGGGAGGCGATGATCATGGGGTTCCGGAACGGCTGCGTGAGCAGCAGGCGGGGCGAAAACCGGCCGGCCTCGGAGAGATCCAGCACGGTAAGGACCAGCGGGGCGAACAGAAGCAGCTGGACCAGCAGGACAGGGGCCACAGGCGTTGCATCACCAAGGGCGTACAGCGTGATGGGGATGCCGATGTTGTTGGCGTTGACGTAGGAACTGGCCATCGCACCGATAGTGGTCTCGGCCAGCGGCCGCCGGAACCACAGCCGGCTGGCCAGCACGTACAGCAGGGCTGTGGCAACGGCGGTCATCAGCGCCAGTGGAACGTACGCGGAAAAGACCACGGAGAGATCCGATTCCAGGACCACCGTGAACAGCAGGACGGGGTTGGTGATGAAGAAGGCTGTACGGGTCAGCGCCGAAACCGTTGGCTCCCCGCCCAGCCCGCACCGTGCGGCGATGTACCCTACGGCAATCACGACGCCGATCACCGCCAGCCCGATCAGCACACCGCCCACGAGTGGTACTTCCTTCCAGTTCCGCCACCTGCGCAGGAGTTCCGGGAAGCGCAGTACTACAAGTTACAAACTTATCTGACAAGTGGCTTGCTGCCGGCACGCGAACCTGCCCGGCAACGCGGGCCAGAAAAACCTCGACACAGCACCACGCCGGACGGTAGAGGTTAACGATGGTTACTGTCGGCTTCCACGCCTCCCACGAACAGATCAGTCCCGGCCAGTTGCTCAAGGACGTCCAGCACGCAGAACGTGCCGGCTTCGACGCAGCCATGTGCTCGGACCACATTGAGCCGTGGTCCGCCCGCCAGGGGCATTCCGGGTTCGCCTGGTCCTGGCTGGGCGCAGCGCTGGCAACCACCAATCTCCGCTTTGGCGTAGTGACGGCGCCAGGCCAGCGGTACCACCCGGCTATCATCGCCCACGCTTCGGCCACCCTTGCCAGCATGTTCCCGGACCGCTTTTGGTTCGCTCCGGGCAGCGGCGAAAACATGAACGAGCACATTACGGGCGGCGGGTGGCCGGCCAAGGACATCCGCCAGCGACGGCTGGAGGAATGCGTTGAGGTGATCCGGCGGCTGCACCGCGGCGAGGAGGTCACCCACCGCGGGCTCGTCACCGTGGAGCAGGCGCGGATCTGGGACGTTCCGGAGAATCCTCCGCCGCTCATTGCTCCCGCGGTGAGCGTGGGCACTGCCCGCCGGGCGGCCTCCTGGGCGGACGGCCTGGTCACCGTGAACCAGCCTCCGGGCAAGCTTCGGGACATGCTGGCCGCGTACCGGGACAACGGCGGGCGGGGCAAGGCTGTCCTGCAGGTCCATTTGTCCTGGGCCGGAAACGAGGACGAAGCAGTTGCCGTTGCCCTGGACCAGTGGCGGACCAACACCTACGATCCGCCCATCCCCTGGGACCTCCCCACCGCCGGACACTTCGACCTCGTGGGTGAACACGTGACAGCGGACCAGGTCCGGACAACAGTCAACATTTCAGCCAGCCTGGAACAGCACGTGGACTGGCTCGCCGGGTACGCAGACCTGGGCTTCGACGAGCTCTACCTGCACTTCGTGGGCCAGGAGCAGGGTCCCTTCATCGACGCCTTCGCCGCGGAGGTCCTCCCGCAGCTTCGCACTCCCGGCAGCACCACGGCCGGTACCCCCGCTGAGCCGCAGCTTGTGACCTCCGCTGCCGAACCGGCGTCCGGCACCCCGGAATGAGGATCGCCGAGACCTCGGACCTCTGGTGGAAGAACGCCGTCATCTATTGCCTGGACGTCGAGACGTTTTTTGACGACGACGGCGACGGAACCGGTGACTTCGCCGGCCTCACCCAGCGCGTGGACTACCTGGCCGCGCTGGGCGTGACCTGCATCTGGCTTATGCCGTTCTACCCCTCGCCGGACCGGGACGACGGGTACGACGTCACTGATTTCTTCACCGTAGACCACCGGCTGGGCACCATGGGTGACCTGGTGGAGTTCATCCGGGCCGCCAAGGACCGCGGCATGCGGGTTATCGCGGACTTCGTGGTCAACCACACCTCGGACCAGCACCCGTGGTTCGTCGAGGCCCGGAAATCCACGGACAATCCGTACCGGGACTTCTACGTGTGGCGGAGCGACACTCCCCCTGACACCTCCTCGGAGGTGGTGTTTCCCGGCGAGGAAACCTCGCTGTGGACCCAGGATGACGCCACCGGGGAGTGGTACCTGCACATGTTCGCCAAGCACCAGCCGGACCTGAATGTCACCAACCCCGGGGTGCGGAATGAAATCGCCAAGGCTATGGGCCTGTGGCTGGAACTCGGGCTGGACGGTTTCCGGCTGGACGCGGTGCCCTTCTTCCTCGAGACCCGCGGCCAGCCCAAGGACGAGGCCGCCAACCTGGATCCGCACGGCTACCTTACGGCGTTGCGGAGCTTCGTCAGCCGCCGGAACGGCAGCGCCGTGCTGCTGGGCGAGGTGAACCTGCCATACAAGGAACAGCTGGAGTACTTCGGCGGCCCGGAAGGCAACGAACTCAACATGCAGTTCGACTTCATGACCATGCAGCACCTCTACCTCTCCCTGGCCCGGCAGGATGCACGGCCACTGGCGGAGACGCTCAAGAGCCGTCCGCCGCTCCATCCCGACAACCAGTGGGCCATGTTCGTGCGCAACCATGACGAGCTCACCCTGGATAAACTCAGCGACGGCGAGCGCAGTGAGGTTTTTGCCGCCTTCGGGCCGGAGAAGAACATGCAGATCTACGGGCGGGGCCTGCGCCGCCGGCTTCCCCCGATGCTGGGCGGTGATCCGGAACGCCTCCGGTTGGTGTACTCGCTGATGTTCTCCCTCCCCGGCACCCCGGTGCTGTTCTACGGCGAGGAAATCGGCATGGGCGAGGACCTCCGGCAGAAGAGCCGTGCCGCAGTGCGCACCCCCATGCAGTGGAGTGACGCGAAGAACGCGGGATTTTCCAGCGCGAAGGCAGCGGACCTCGTGGTGCCGCTGGTCCGCGGGGAGTACGGACCGGAAAATGTCAACGCCGCAGCCGCCAAACGCGACCCCAACTCGCTGTTCAACTTTATGGCCACCCTGATTCGCCGCTACCGGGAATCCCCGGAGCTGGGATGGGGCGGGTTTGCCATTATCGACCAGCCGGAGCCGGCGGTCTTCGCCCACACCTGCAGCTCCGACGGCGGCACCCTGGTCCTCCTGCACAACCTCGGCGAGGAACCGGTGAAGGTCGCGGGCAGGGTTGGCCCGGAGGACGGGCCGCGGCAGGCGTTTAAGGGCGCCATCCTGCTGGACCTGTTCGACGGCGACAACGTGGCTTTGGAGCCCGACGGCGCCTTCACAGTTGAGCTGGGACGCTACGGCTGCCGATGGTTCCGGGTGCACGGAAAGGGGGACCGGCTGGCACCTTAGGTGCCCAGTACACGCCGGCGGCCGCTCGGCCGCCGGGCAACAGTTCGGACAACAATTTGGACACCGTCAGCGGGCGGAAGCCGCCTGCAACAGGCGTTCGGCTTCCGCCAGGATCCGTTCATTCACCGGAGGGGACACCGTCACCGCCCGCCGGCCGTCCTGCTCCTGGTCGCGTATCCCCACGGCCAGGGCGCTCATCAGATCTGCGTCCTCGGCGGTGGCAAGGTCGCTGCCGATGAGTTGGACCAATACCTTCAAGCCGGCCAGGCGGCGCTGCGGGTCGGAATCATTCAGTGCGGAGTCAATGGCCCATTGCGCCCGCTTCCACCATTGGTCCCTCCTGTCCGCACGCGACCGTTGCCGGTAGGTCAGGTAAGCCACCAGGACCACCCCGAACGTTGCCAGCGGCGCTATCGCCGCCGCACCCAGCAGGGCGGCCCAGATCCCGTCAACGATCTCCATGGCACCACCCTAAGGCCCGGTGGTTGCGGACCGCCGTCGGGAAACAGTTCCGGCGTCAAGAACTAACCGGAGCCTAACCGCGAGGAAACCAGCGCGCAACATTGGCCGGCCACACTTGGTAGTGCAGGCAAGAGTCGGCACCAGCTCCAGCCAGGAGGCCCCGCCATGTTGAAGAAAGCAGCAGCCAATGTAACCAGAGTCCGCGCCCTGGACCAGCTCCACCGCGGTGATGAGATTGAAGCCCGGCTCTCGGTGGGCCCTTCCTACGATGACGTAGTGATCCGCCGCGGCAGTGTGCAGGAAACAGCGCCCGGAATCGGCGTGGTATGGATCCTGGACCGGATCACCGGACTGCGGAAAGCCGTCAATACCGACGAATGCAGCGTGTGGCGGATCGCTTGACCCATGCTCTTGTTCCCTTGTGCCTTCCCCGGCAGATAGCTCCGCGAGGGCGGGTGTAGTCAGTAAGGACTGCCCGCCACCGCCAAGCACCACGCCCGAAAAGGCGGCGCGTCAGCCTCCGGCCACTGACTGGATAACCAGCACCTCCTGGCCGGGTGACACTTCGGTCTCCAGTCCCTGCAGCCGACGCACCTCGTCACCGTCCACATAGACATTCACGAAGCGCCGCAACGCTCCCGTCTCGTCACGGAGCCGTCTGGCGAGCACGGCGTAGTCGGCGGTAATGGCATCCAGCAGTTCCGCAACCGTTAAAGGCCCATCGGCGGGCGCAGTCAGGATGGACTGCCCGCGGGCCAGGGGCTGAAGGACGCTGGGAAGAACCACGGCAATACTGGGCGTTGCGGCCTGCCCCCTGTCACCAGCCGGTGCCATCGTGCCGTGGGCCGGCGCGCTGCCCGGCCGTGTGCTGTCAGGCACCGGCAACCACTGCCGCCCGCACGCAGAGCACGTCAGGCAGATGGGCTGCCACCTCGGTAAACGTCTCCCCCTCGTCCGCACTGGCGTATACGGTGCCCCCGCGGGTGCCGAAATAAACGCCGGCCGGCTCCGCGGTGTCCACGGAGGCGGCGTCCCGCAGGACACTGTTGTACTCGCCGGTTGGCAGCCCGTTGCTGAGCCGCTTCCAGGAACCGCCGGCGTCGTCCGTCCGATGAACTGCCAGCTCGCCGTTGGGCGGGATACGCTCGCCGTCGGCCTTCAGCGGGACAACCCAGGCGGTACCTTCCCGCCGGGGGTGGGTCAGCATCACGAATCCGAAGTCGGCGGGCAGGCCCTCTGCGATGGAGTTCCAGGTCTCCGCGTTGTCATCCGTGCGGTAGACGCCGTGATGGTTTTGGGCATAGAGGCGGCCGTCGACGGCGGCATCCGCGGCTATCTTGTGCACGCACTGGCCAAACTCCGGGTTGGGGTCCGGCATGAAGTAGGCCGAGATGCCCCGGTTGCGCGCCTCCCAGGAGGCGCCGCCGTCGAGCGAGCGGTAAACGCCGCCGGTGCTCATGGCGACGTGCACGGTTTCGCGGTCGGGGTGGACCACGATGGAGTGGGCGGCGGCGCCGCCGTAGCCGGCGCCCCATTCACTGCGGTGGGGGTGGTCCCACAGGCCGCGGTTAAGTTCGAAATGTTCGCCGCCGTCCGTGGATTTCCAGACCGAGATGGGCTCGGCCCCTGCCCAAACGACGCCTGGGCGGGACTCGGTGTCCGGATAGATCTGCCAGATCCGCTCCAGTGCGGCGCCAGTGCCCTCCGGGAACCTGATGGCGCCCTGTTCAGGCTCAGACCACGTAGCGCCAAGGTCATCCGAGTGGGCAACAGTTGGCCCCCAATGCTCATTCCGGACACCGACCATGATCCGTGTGCGGCCGTTCCGGGTGTCGATTCCAATGCTCGGAATCTCGCTCATCAGGAAGTGGGGGCCAGTGAAGGACCACTCGCGCCTGTCCTGGCTGGTTGCGAGCCACAGACCCTTTTTGGTGCCGATCGCTAAGACAAAACTCTCTGCGGTTGTCATGCCCCCCATGCAACCACCGCCCCGGACAGCCCGCAACGGTTTTCTTGTGTATCGCCGAAAGCCTGGCTTTGCTAGTCCACGAACTCCGACTGGGTTTCGATGAAGTCCCAGTCGGCCGCGGTCAGGGCAGCCGCGGGGTTTTCAGGATGGGGTCCACCTGCCTCCGCGATACCTTGGAGCACGGGAAGCGGAAGCTCCTCGGCCCGAAGGTTCTCCCGCAGCCATTCCTTGCTCGCAAGGTCCAAGTCAAGCCACCACATGAAAATTTCCATGCCCTCCACGCCCTTTCGTCGCCTGCTTCAACGGTAGGCGCGGTCAACGCCGGCTACAAGGTATTGCGGCTGCACCGAGTGGTGCGTCGATTTTTCCGGGTACCGGCAAGTAACCGCTCCGCCGGGAGCCCCCGAAAGACGAGTACCCCCTACTCGCGACCGGCAACAATGGTCCGCCCTAGCCTGAAAACTCACGCAAGCTGACCGTGCTGCTGGGGCATTCGGCGCATTCGCTGGTCCTCCTCATCATGGTCCGTTTCACATCGAGAACTGGGGAGACATCATGAAACGAGCCATCACAACGTTGGGGGTGCTGGGCCTGGCGGCATTTGCCGTCGCGGCTCCGGCGGTAGCGGACCGCGGATCCGACGACGACGACAAGATTGTCATCTGCCACGCAGGATCGGGCTCCAACTCCGGGCACTTCACCGAGAACTTGGTTGCCCTCCCGGGGCTGAACGGCCATGACATTCACCCGGCGGACATCATTCCGCCCCATGACGGCATGGAAGAGGGGCAGAACTGGGCCGCTGGGAGCGCCACCCACGCCAATGGGTGCAAGGTCCCGACGGTCGTGGTCCCACCCGTGGACAACCCGACGGTCGTGGTCCCACCCGTGGACAACCCGCCAGGCGGAAACACCCCCGTAGAAAACCCGCCCGTCGAAAACCCAGGTGGTGTTAATCAGCCCGTCGTCGAGCCGCAGATTGTTACACCTGTGGTTGAGCAGTCCACTGTTGTCCCACCGGCGGCCGTCGCGCCTCCCGCAGCGGCCGTCGCGCCTCCCGCAGCGGCCGTCGTCGTGCCCGAACAGCCGGCGGCAGCTCAGCCGAGGGCAGCTGCTCCACAGCGGGCGGCCACGGCGCCAGCTGCTACCACAAGTCTGGGAACCAACCAGGGGTACAACGCCCAGACCGCCGTCGGCGGCTCCGACGGTGCACCCTCCTGGCTGGCCGGCCTGGGTGCACTGTTTGCAGCGGGAGCGGCAGTAATGTTCCGGCACAAGTCCCACACCGCACGCCTGGCCGACTGACGCCAGTCAGGCCGCAGCCACGGCCACCTGACAAGGAAGGCGTTCCGCCAGTGCCCGGCGGGGCGCCTTCCTTCCTACCCCGTTACCAGCGGTCAGGAGCAGCATGTTAAAGGAACGCAGCAGGCATGCGGACAGAAAACCGCGCAGGTGGAGGCGTTGGAACCGCGCCGACCTGGCCATTCTCCTGTGCGGAGTCCTGGCCTTTTTGCTCATCACTTTCGGCGCCCCCCTGTTCCATCAGGCGCAACCCTCTGCCCTAAGAAGCGGGACGGTGACCGAATCAACCCCCTCCATCATCAACTCCGGGGAACCGGCGCCGATGGCCGTAACGGGCACACCGGAAGAGTGGAGATCAATCCCCGCCGATTCACCTGCACAGGAAGCTGCGGCTCCTGCCCTTCCCGCAGCGGCGCAACCGGTGCGGATCCGCTACGCGTCGGCCGCTTTCGATGTGGCCGTGCATGCGCTGGAGCTGGACGACTCCGCACATGCCAGCCAAACAATCGTGCCGCCTGCCACCAAGGACGGTTACTGGCTGACCCCCTTCGGCACCCCGGGACACGGCTCGGCCAACACCACGTACGTGATTGGCCATAGCTGGGAGGGCGCGGAGGCACCCTTCAACCATCTGAGTTCAGCGGCAGCCGTGGGTGATCGGTTCGAGGTGGACACCACAACCGGCACGATTGCCTATGAAGTGGCCAGTGTGACGACGTACCTGAAGTCCAACCTGAAAGACAGTCCCATCTGGGACATCGTGCCCAACCGGCTGGTCCTGATCAGCTGCTTTACCGAAGATCCCTGGGGCAAAAACGTGGTGGTCACGGCTTCGCCTGCCACGCCCTGACCTTCCATGGCGTAACGCCGCTGTTCAAGAGGGTCCAAGGAGGCCGAGAATAAACTATGTCAGAACACCTGCGCGGTACTTCTCCACTGCTGGTGGGCGTGGCCCCCGGGCAGCATCCGGAGGTCCTGCAAACCGCCGCCGGCCTCGCTGCGAAACTGGGTACCCGCTTGCTTTGTGCCTACGTGGACGAGGCCAGCTACCTGGTGGAATGGGACCCCGCCCGGTCCGCCCACCGGCTCTCGCTCCACCCGGACGCTGATGCTGAGAACATCGGCGGCGTGACGATGGAGCTTAAGGCTGCGATCGAAGCTGCGGTGGCCCAAGTACCGCCTGGCACGGCGGCTGCGGAATGGACCCTTGAGACCCTGACGGGGGACCCTGCCCGCGCCCTCGCCCAACTAGCAGCAGAAACCAACGCGCCGATGATCATTGTGGGAACCTCTGAGCGGGGACTCTCCCACCGCCTGGCGGAGGCACTCAGTGGGTCGGTAGGTGCCTGGCTCACCCACCATCAGAGCAGGCCAGTACTCATCGTCCCGTACCGGAGGGCTGCCCACGAGGACCGGCCTTGAGCTGCGAAAAGACCTCGCAAATGCGCCGAAATTACGGCAAGGAAAGTAAAGCGAAAGTAGTTATTCCGGATGCTGGCGTAGTGGACTACCAGCCAGTAAGCTGATTCAAGCAGGCCGGTTCCACAGACGTGGAAGCTTGGTTTGCCCAAAAGCTGCTCCGGAGTGCGTATCCCCCAATAACGCACTCCGGAGCTTTTTGTTGCCCAAAAACTGCGGTCACCGGCGGCAGGCTATACCCCCTAGGGGTACTTGCGACGATACCCCTAAGGGGTATACGGTTGATGCATGAGCGCACCCGATGAAGCAGTCACAGAGCCCACGGCTGACCAGGAACAGGTGGCGCCGGAGCACGGCTATACCGGGAACAAGGATGCCTATCTCCGCCGGCTCAAACGCATCGAAGGCCAAGTGCGGGGAATCGCGCGCATGGTGGATGAGGACAAGTACTGCATCGACATCCTCACCCAGGTCTCCGCTGTCACCAAGGCGCTGCACGCGGTCAGCCTGGGACTCGTCGAAGAGCACATCGGCCACTGCGTGGTTGGTGCGGCAGCTGAACCGAACCCCGAACTGCGCGCAGAAGCCATCGATGCCAAGGTCAAGGAAGCCGCCGACGCCATCGGCCGGCTCCTGCGATAGCAGCCCACCTTCCCGGATGCCGCCGGGCGCCATCATCAACCCCTTCCCAACAACAAGGAGCAGCACATGAGCACCACTTCTCCCACCACCACAACCGTCAGCGTCTCCGGAATGACCTGCGGGCACTGCGTCTCGGCCGTGAGCGAGGAACTTGAAGCCCTCGCGGGAGTAGAGGCGGTGGACGTCGAGCTCAACGCCGGCGGCATTTCCACCGTCACCATCACCTCCAGCAATGAACTGTCACCTTCGGAAATCGGCGAAGCCGTAGCGGAGGCCGGTTACCTGGTCGTCGCGAACGAAGCCTGATTCCACCAACCGGGATGCCGCATGAGTAACCAGGAACTTCTCCACCAGCCCGAAACCAGGGTGGTGGAACTCGACATCGAGGGCATGACCTGCGCCTCCTGCGTCAACCGGGTGGAAAAGAAGCTCGGCAAGCTCAACGGCGTACATGCCCTGGTCAACCTGCCCCTGGAATCCGCCCACGTGACAGTGCCGACAGGAATCACCGATGAACAGCTGGTAGCAACCGTCAACGCGGCCGGCTACAAAGCAAAGGTCCACCAGGCCGCGCCGGTGGTGGAGGACGAACCCGTCGGCGGCGGGGTCGGGATGACTGATGATGGTGCAACTGGTGCCGCGTCCCTGCTTCGCCCGCGCCTGATCCTCGCCGCCGCCTTTACCGTGCCGGTGTTCCTGATTTCCATGGTCCCTGCGTTCCAGTTCCCGCAGTGGGGTTGGGTGGCGGCGGTACTTTCCCTGCCGGTGGTCACATGGTCGGCGTGGCCGTTTCACCGGGCAGCGGCCATCAACGCCCGCCACTTCGCCTCAACCATGGACACCCTGGTATCGATCGGCGTTGCCGCCGCATACCTTTTCTCGGCCTGGCAGCTGTTCTCGGATCCCCTGATGACCCTGCACCCTGGCATGGAGGGTATGGAGCAGGGCGGCCTTTACTTCGAGGTCGCGGCGGTGGTCACCACGTTCCTGCTTCTTGGGCGCTACCTGGAAGCCAACGCCAAGCAAAAGGCCGGCGACGCCCTGCACGCCCTCCTCAGCCTCGGCGCAAAAGACGCCACCGTTCTCCGCAATGGCACCGAACACCGGACCCCTGCCGACCGGCTCCAGGTAGGCGATGTCCTGGTAGTCCGGCCCGGCGAGAAGATCGCCACCGACGGCGTGGTGATCGAAGGGACGTCGGCGGTGGACGCCTCACTGGTCACCGGCGAATCAGTACCGGTGGAGGTGGGCCCGGACAGCCGGGTCACCGGCGCAACCATCAATACCTCCGGCCGCCTGCTGGTCAGGGCCACGCGGGTGGGTTCGGAGACCACGCTCGCGCAGATGGCGCGGCTTGTGTCCCAGGCGCAGAGCGGCAAGGCTCCCATTGCCCGCCTCGCGGACCGGATCAGCGCTGTGTTTGTTCCGGTGGTCCTGGCAATCGCCGCTTTCACCTTTGTGCTCTGGCTGCTCTTCGCAGGTGCGGAAGGCGGAGGACTGCGTTCGGCTTTTATCGCGGCCGTCGCCGTCCTGGTGATCGCCTGCCCGTGCGCGCTGGGATTGGCCACGCCGGTCGGCCTGCTGACAGGGACCGGCAGGGGCGCGCAGTTGGGCATCCTGATCAAGGGCCCGCAGGTCCTGGAGGACACGCGCACCGTGGATACCATCCTTTTGGACAAGACCGGCACCGTCACCACCGGAATGCTGGCAGTTGACTCCACGCTCGCTTTCGGCGGGTTTGAGGAGCATGAGGTACTGCGGCTGGCCGGCGCTGTGGAAGCGGCGTCCGAGCACCCTATCGCCCGGGCCATCGCCGCAGCGGCAGTTGCCCAGGAGGCGAAGAGAGCCATACAAACAGCGGCCGACGGCGCGCGGTTGCCATACGTGCACAACTTCCGTTCCGCCCCGGGCGGCGGCGTCACGGGAGCCGTCGAGGGCCGGCTGGTGACCGCCGGGCGTACCGGCTGGCTGCAGGAAAACGGCATCGCCATAACTGCGGAACAACTGAAGCTGCTTGCAGCGGCGGAAGCTGCCGGTGCCACCGCCATTTGGCTCGCCGTGGACGGTACTGCTGCGGGCATCATCAACCTCCGGGACACCATCAAGGACGGCTCTGCAGCCGCCGTCGGACGGATGAAGTCCTTGGGCCTGCGGCCCATTCTGCTGACCGGTGACAACGCCGCCGCAGCTTCCCAGGTGGCCGCCGCCGTCGGCATCGATCCCGCAGATGTCTACGCAGGCGTCCTGCCCGAGGGCAAGGTGGAGGTGGTGCGCGCGCTGCAGGCCAGCGGCGCTACCGTGGCCATGGCCGGCGACGGCGTCAACGATGCTGCTGCGCTTGCCCAGGCTGACCTTGGCATCGCCATGGGATCCGGCACCGACGTTGCCATCGAGGCAGCCGACCTCACCGTGATGGGCAACGACCTCTCCCAGGTGGTGCAGGCCATCGAACTGTCCCGCAAGACGCTGGCGACGATCAAAACCAACCTGTTCTGGGCGTTCTTCTACAACGCCGTGGGCATCCCGATAGCGGCCTTGGGGCTTCTCAACCCGATGATCGCTGGCGCCGCGATGGCGGCGAGTTCGGTCCTGGTGGTTGCGAACTCGCTGCGGCTGCGGAGCTTCGGAACGAAGGCGTAGGGCCCAAGCCCTGAAGCCGAGGCCTCAGGCCGCGCCGTAGCGCACTGCGGCACGTGCCTTGGCTTTGGCGGCCTCCGTCTCCCGGTCCTTGGGCGGAGCCTGTGACACCAGCGAGTCCAGGAGATGCTGGGTGATGTGGGCAATCTCGTGGACCGCCTCCTCAAAGGCTTCCTGGTTGGCCTTGGACGGCTTGGTGCTTCCGCTGACTTTGCGCACATACTGCAACGCTGCGGCGTGTACCTCCTCCGACGTTGCGTGCGGCTCGAAGTTGTGAAGGGTTCGGATATTCCGGCACATACAGCCATGCTAGGCTCTGGAGCGCCTGTGATCGACCCCTCCCCGCAGGGTTTACCCGCCCGCGTCCGCGGGGCCCGCGGCATGGGCAGGGGTGCCCATCGACACTGTTTTCAGGGCCGGGGTAGGTTTGAGGCAATGGATCTTTCGGATGAGCCGGAGGGCCGCTGGGGATGCCGACCTTATTCGGATCCACTTTTCGTACAAGGAGAAACTGATGGCTATTTGGGGTGCAGACGTTCAGCAGCTTCGTCAGCTGGGCAGCAAGCTTCAGGCAGGTGCGTCCGAGATCGAGGCGCAGAAGTCCACTCTCACCAAAGTCCTGAGCAGCACCAACTGGGAGGGCCCCGACGCTGACAAGTTCCGCAACGAGTGGTCCGGAACCCACACCACCATGCTGACCAAGGTGGCGGAAGCACTCAAGGAAGCCGGCGACAAGGCCAGGCGCAACGCCGAAGAGCAGGACCAGGCTTCGCGCTAGTCCCGCAGCAGTGCAGGTTCCCGAAGGAGCCGAAGCACTGCCAGGGCCCGGACACTTTCGAGAGTGTCCGGGCCCTGCCATTTAAGAATCGGGGTTGTTCAGGCGACAGTAACCCAGGCGACAGGCACGCCTAAGGCACGGGTTCGACGTCGTTCGCGTGTTCCAGCGGGGACGCCGCCTTGGGTGCTTCCGGCCCGCCGGTCGTGGCCGACACCGGTGCGGGGGCGCGCAGTTCGTCGAGCCGGACCAGGATGACGCCGCCCACGATCAGCGCGCCGCCCAGGAGCTGGATGGCGCCCGGCAGTTCGCCCAGCAGCAGCCACGCCCACACCACGGCAAAGAGGACCTCGGTCAGCGACACGAAAGACGCCACCTTCGAGCCCAGGGCCCGGGCGGCCATAATGCCGGACACGTACGCCAGCACTGTGGCCAGGACCACCAGCCCGGCCAGCGAAACCCACCAGGGAGTCACCCATGGGCCAAGTTTGGTGTCGGCCGTGCTGAAGGCCATGGGCAGCAGGCCGGTGGCCGCCGCCAACCACATGACGCCGGCCCCCACCAGGAGTCCGCCGGACGCCAGGACGATGGGCGGCAGCGAGTCGTTCTCCTTCGCGGTGATGAAGAAGTAGATGGCAAGGCACACTGCCGCGGCCATGCCCCAGAAGACCCCCACAAGGTCGATCTTCACCGCGCCCGTGAGGTCCAGGACCAGGACCAGGCCGGCGAGGGAAAGCAATGTTCCTCCGAAGGTCAGCACCCGCGGCCGCTTCCGGCTGGCCGCCCACAGCCAGAGCACAATGATCACCGGTGCGAGGTACTCGAGCAGGAGTGCCACGCCCACGGAAAGCCGGGCAACGGCGTTGAAGTAAAACAACTGGCAGGCTGCAACCCCGATGAGGCCGAAGAGCAGGATGGTGACCCAGTTGTCCCGGAGCTGGTGCCAGCGGCCGCGCAACGCGGGAACCGCAGGAATGGCGAGGATCAGGGCAGCCCCGGTGAGCCGGGCGGTGACCGCAGCTCCCGGCGACCATCCTGTTTCCAGCAAGGCTTTGGCAAAGGACCCGGAGAGGCCAAAGACAGCAGACGAGAAAAGCGCAATGCCAAGGCCGGAGGCGAGGAAGCTGCGTTTGTCTGCGGGTACCCTCAGGCCGGGGGTGTGGTCGCTTGCGGCAGACATCGTGGCCTCCTGTCAGGAGTAAAGTGGGGTTATGGTCATGACAGTACGGGAGAGCACTGTAAGGAGTCAAGATGGTTTTTGCCCCTGACACTGAGGTGGCTCTGCGCAGCGTGGTGAATTTGGTCAATTCGGCGGCCAACGGAAGCGAGGGACTGGCATCCACAGAGGACCTGGACCGCTTCCTGGCAGCGGAAGGATTCAGCGGGTCGCGCACTTGGGATGACGACGAGCTGGCGAGCGTGCGCCGACTGCGCCAACAGCTTGCGGCGCTGTGGACCGCGGACGAAGACTCCGCCGTGGAGACGGTCAACCGCCTGCTACGGGAAGCCAGGGCCCTGCCGCAGTTGGTGAAGCACGACGACTGGGACTGGCACCTTCATGCCACCACTCCCGAGGCCCCGCTGGTGGACCGCATGAGCACGGAAGCGGCCATGGCCCTGGCAGACGTGATCCGCGGGAAGGAGATGGACCGGATGCGGATCTGCGAGTCAGAGGATTGCGATGCTGCGGTGCTGGACCTCAGCAGGAACCGCTCAAAGCGGTACTGCGATACCGGGAACTGCGCCAACCGTGCCCACGTTGCCGCTTACCGGGCACGCCAGGCGGCAACAAGTTAGGTGCCTAGCGGGGGCCCGGGTTGCCGGACTCGTCAGGGGATGCCGGGTCCTGCGGGCCCGGGGCACCGAAGCCGTGTGATTTCTTCGGAGCCGAGCTAAGGTTCACGCCCGACCCTTTACCCAGGTAATCGGCGTTGTCCTTGTGGCTCATGGAGAGCATCGCGGCAATCACCAGGGTGACAATAAAGGCAATGCCGGCAGCGGTGAAGGCCAGGTCGAAGCGGGGGGCACGCGCACTGCCGCCGGAGGCGAAAATCACGACGGCGACGAAGGCGATCGCGGCCCAGAATGCGGAGAACATCAGCGGGCCCTTCACCGAGGTCCGCACCTTGCGCGGATGTCCTGGTTGCTGGTCTGCCACGTTGATTCCTCCCTGCAGGCGGCGCGCCGGCCAGCCTGGGTTAATGTCTTTCGGTAGTACGCCCGGCTATCTTCTACGCTAAGTAGAACCCCGGACATCTCCTAGTTTACGGGTTTCCCGCTTCAGTGCGGGCATCGTGCCGGATGGTCAGCCCGGCAAGGGCCCAGAGTACGCCGGAGATGATGGCCCCGCCGCCGGCAACGCCCAGCAGTGCATGCGCCCCGAGGCTGATGAAAAAGGGCAGGATAACGGCCGTGCCGAGGCCAATAATTCCCGAGGCAATCCAGTCCCGGGCCAGCACGTGCCGGCCGCGGAATGCCAGCCCGCAGTGCAGCTCCAGAGCTCCCGCTACGCCCAGGCCCAGGGCGGCAATCACGCCAAACAGCAGGTCCCCATGCAGCACTATCAGCGCAAACCCCGCGCCGGCAAGCACGGAACCGGCGGCGGAAAGCACTTTGCCCGTCCTGCTGTCCCGCTGGAAGCCGGTTGCCGGAATACCCCACATCAGCAGCAGCCCGGTGGCCAGCAGGTAGAGCCCGCCCGACCAGCCCATAACTTCCACAGACGGCGCCGCCCAGAAAATGGTCACAGCCCCAAAAACTAGCGCCGCTGCGGAACGGAGCAGCACCGGCTTCCACAGCTCGCCCGTGGGAGCCGTTCCGGAAGCAGTACCTGCGGGTGTTCTCGGTTGGGTCACCGGTCCAGTTTAGTGGGGCACCGCCCTACGGCGAACCCAGCACCATCCAATGGTCTGACCGCGCCCGGGCGCCGAGCGTGAGGGCACGCGCCGCCATGTAGCCCAGGGCAAAGGCTGCCCACAGCCAGCCCAGACCTGCCGCGCCTCCCGCACCTGACAGGCCTACAGCGATCAACAGCGGCGCGTACGCGGCGAGATTAACCACCCCGGCGAGTGCCAGGTATTTGGCATCACCGGCGCCAATCAACACCCCGTCGAGGACAAAGACATAACCGGCCATGGGCTGGCCGGCGGCAAGGATCCACAGGGCGATGGCCAGGACTCGCTGAACGTCAGGATCCGAGGTGAAGAGGGAGCCAGCCCACGGTGCGGCCGCGGCGAGGAGCACGCCGGTGACCGCTCCGAAGCCGAGTCCCCATCGGGTCATGGTCCTGGTCAGGAGCCGTGCCTTTGCAGGGTTGGCGGCGCCTAGCTCCTTACCAATCAGCGCCTGCGCGGCGATGGCGAGGGCGTCCAGGGCGAAGGCGAGGAAGGAAAAGATGGTCATGGCCAGTTGATGGGCCGCAAGGTTGACCGGCCCCTGCGCGGTCACCACCACCACTGTCGCCAGGATGGCCACACGCAGGCTGAGCGTGCGCAGCATCAGCCAGGACCCAACGCGCGTCATGCTCCGAATCCCACGCCAGCTCGGCAGGAGGCTGACGCCGTTCCGCTGGGCATTCCGCTTCACCATCATCAGGTAGACGGCGGCCATGGCCCATTGCGCCAGGCTGGTACCCACGGCGGAACCCGTGACGGACCAGCCCAGGCCGTAGACCAGCCACAGGTTCAGGATGATGTTCAGGGCGAACCCGGCGGTGGCCACCACCAGCGGCGTCCGGGTGTCCTGCAGGCCGCGGAGCAGCCCGGTGCCGGCAAAAATGAGCAGCATGGCCACCAGCCCCGGCATGGACCAGCGGAGGTAATCAACGGCGAAAGTGCGCACCTCGCCCTCCGCCCCCAGCAGTCCGATCAACGGGTCTGCGGCCAGGAAGCCGGCCACGGCGAGGACGGTCCCGAGCAGCAGTGCCAGCCAGACGCCGTCGCGCCCGGCCGCCAGGGCCTTGCCCAGCTGGCCGTCTCCGATGGCGCGGGCCACGGCGGGAGTCGTGGAATAGGCCAGGAAAACCATCAGGCCGACGGCGGTATGCAGCACGGCCGACGCCAGCCCCACCCCCGCGAGCTGCGCCACGCCAAGGTGGCCCACAATGGCCGAATCAGCCAGCAGGAACAGGGGTTCGGCGACGAGCGCACCGAAAGCCGGCACAGCCAGTCGGAGGATTTCGCGGCCGTGTCCCTTCGGTCGCGCGGCCGCCGTCGGGGCAGGTAATTGGGGCACTCAGCCAGCCTAATGCGCCTTACGCGTATGGCCACGAGAGCATGACAAGCGCCACATTGTGACGGATTGGTTGACTCTTCAAGTATTAGCAGGAAGACTTAAGTCCTATGAACCAGTCACGACTTACCACGACCGCCATTACCGCCCTCCGGATTGTCCTCGGCTTCCTCTTTGCAGCCCACGGCTGGCAGAAGTTTAACGAATGGACCATCGCAGGCACCCAGGCGTCATTTGCCAAGATGGGAGTCCCGGCGGCGGAAATTGCTGCGCCGGCCATCGCCGTACTGGAACTGGCCGGCGGAATCGCCCTGATCCTTGGCATTCTCACCCGCGTGGTTGCAGCACTCCTGGCCCTGGACATGCTGGGCGCCCTGTTCCTGGTCCACGCCCCTGCCGGCGTTTTCGCGGCGAACGGCGGCTACGAACTGGTCCTGCTCCTCGCGGCAGCAGCCTTCGCCCTGGCCCTCACCGGTGCCGGCCGCCTCTCCGTGGACCGCGCCGTCTTTGGCCGAAGCAACTCAAAGCTGGCCGTTCTGGCCTAACCAACGACGTCCGGCATAAGCCGGAAAAAGAGCGACGGCGGATGGGCACTCGGTGCGCATCCGCCGTCGCGCGTTTAATTGCCGGAGCTGCACGGCCGGCATGCCACTTACTGATGCCTGCAGCGCGGGGCACTGGGAACAAACCGGAACATCCGGCACCAGAAACTCACGGGAAAGTTGGGAAAACGCTTGCCAGACTGCTGGTGCGGCTGATAAACCAATGAGTGCTGCAGTGAGAGCTGCACCACTTCATCCCAGGTCTCAGCCCCATTGCCGGCCACCTCCGGTAACCCCATAGCTTGAAATGCGCTGCCAACCGCAGCACGATCCTGCTTTGAATCGTTCCAACCTTCCTGGGTACCGCTTTGCCATCGCTCATCGAAGGAGATGTCCGTGAACACACCCCCGCAAATGCCTCCACTTTCCAAGGAAGCTCCGCCACCGCGCCAGCGCAGGCTCCCGCCCGGAGCGAAAGCAGTCACAGCCGCCGTGGCCTCCGCTGCCATCGCTTTCACCGGGCTTCCGGCAGCCCAGGCGGATACCGCCCTGCCCCCGGTGGGAAGCGGCTTTAAATTCGACTTTGGCCCCGGCACCACCGCGGACGGCTACACGGCCGTAGCCGCCGGCACCCAGTATTCGGCCGGCATCAAGTTCGGCTTCACCGACACCGCCGTCACCTCCGGCGTGGACCGCGGAACGGGCGACCCGTTGCGGTCCGACTTTGTCCAGGCCCAGGGGAGTTCGTTCCTGGTGGACCTGCCCAATGGGGATTACACGGTCAAGCTGATCGCCGGTGACGCAGCCGAAGCCACCAACATCGCCATCACGGCCGAGAAAATGGCCAAGGTCCAGGCAACGGACAAGCCCGCCGGCCAGTACCTGGAAATGGAATTCCCCATCTCGCTGGTGGATGGCCAGCTCAACCTGGACTTCACCGGCACTGCGGCCAAGATCAACTCCCTGGTCATCGCGGCCCGCGCTCCGCGCACCGCCACCACTGACCCCGGCGTCTATCTCGCGGGTGACTCCACCGTGCAGACCTACGACCCGGGTTTCGCTCCCCAAGCGGGCTGGGGCCAGATGATCGACCGGTATTTCGACGACAGCGTCACCTTCAAGAACCACGCCATCGGCGGCCGGAGCTCCAAGAACTTCATCAGTCAGGGACGGCTGGACGAAATCCTGCGCGTCATCAACCCCGGCGACTACCTGATGGTCCAGTTCGGCCACAACGATGCCACCGTCGGCGTCGATGACCGCTATGCCTCCCCCGCCGACTACAAGGAATACCTCCGGACCTACGTCAACGGCGCCCGCCAGCGCGGCGCCACACCCGTCCTGGTCACCCCTGTGGGACGCCGGGACTACGACGAAGCCACCGGCAACTTCCGGGTCAGCTTCCCCGAGTACGTGGCCAAGATGCAGGAATTGGCCGCTGAGGAAAACGTGGCCCTGGTTGACCTCTCCGCCTCGAGCCGCGCCTACTACGACGCCATCGGCCCGGAGGACACCAAGTCCGTCTTCCTCCACGTCGACGCCGGCGTCTACCCCAACCGCCCCACCGGCACGGTGGACAACACCCACTTCCAGGAATACGGCGCCATCCAGATCGCGCGCCTGGTCGCCGGCGGGGTCAAGGAGCTCAACGTTCCGCTGGCCTCACGAGTCAAAGAGGCAGCGCCGCCGTCGTCGGTTCCTGCCAAGCCGCAGGGACTGGTGGCGGGCAGCGTCTCTAACGCCGGGGCACTCCTGAAGTGGCAGCCCGTCGAGGGCGCGGACATCTACAAGGTGTACCGCAAGCTGGCCTCCGAGCCGGACAGCGCCTACAAGCTCACCACCACTTCAACTGTCCCCACCGCCAACCTGGGCGGGCTGGCCGAAGGTACCGCCTACAACGTCCGGGTCGCCGCCATGAACGGCAAGGGTCTTTCCGAACCCAGCGACACCCTCAGCGTGACCACCAAGCAGGCAAAATACAAGTTCGACTTTGGACCCGTAGGGGCGCCGCTTGAAGCCGGCTACACCGAAGTCAACCGGACCATGGCCTACACCCCCGAGCGGGGCTTCGGCTTCAAGGACATCTCGGTGCTCAGCGACCGGGACCGGGGAGCGGTGACCAGCAACCTGCTGCGCGACTTCGTCCTCAGCGGCTCCAGCTTCGAATTCCAGCTCGACGTTCCCAACGGCACGTACGCCCTGAAGACCTACCACAGCGACTGGATCGGCTCCACGCGGACGGACGTCGCCGCCGAGGGCACTCCCTTCGGCCAGGTGTCTTCCAGCCGGGCATCCTCGGCAACCAAGATCATCAACCAGGTCCTGGTCTCCGATGGACAGCTCAACCTGTCCATCAGCGGCTCGGGCCAGCGGCTCAACGGCCTGGAGGTTACGCCCCTGCTGGTTGGTCCCACCAACCTGCACACGGCTGCGGTGAACGCCGCTGCAGAACCGCCTACCGTGGACCTCGCCTGGGATGCTGTGGCAGACGCCGCCGCGTACAAGGTGTTCCGCCAGGGATCCTTTGAAGCCCAGCCACAGCTGATCGCCGAAAACGTGACGGCAGCGTCCTTCCAGGACACCACTGCTTTCGCCGGCTTGAAGTACAAGTACTTCGTCACTGCGCTGGACAGCACGGGCCTTGAATCGGTGCCCTCCAACACTGTGGAGACCGCCCTGGTGGATCCCAACACACCAGTCCCGGCGGCCACCGGCAAGGTGGACGTGAAGGCCGTCGAGAAGACCAGTGTCACGCTCAAGTGGCAGAAAGTCTCCGGCGCTGCCGCGTACCAGGTCTACCGGTCCACCTCACCCGACGGCCCCTTTGACTACGTGGGCCGTGCCACCGAGGCGAACTACACCGACTACACCGTGCTGACCACCATCAAGTACTACTACCGCGTTACCACCGTGAACAAGGGGGGCGAATCCGTGCCCTCCCCCGTGGTGGGAACGGAAAAGGTCACCGTGGTGAACCGGCAAATGGAGCAGTTGGACCGCGCCCCCGTGGCCGTGCTGACCAGTGACGGCGTGCGGGTGGGCTGGCGCATGCTGGGCCTGGACCCTGAGCAAATCGGTTTCCATGTGATCCGGGACGGCGTCCAGCTCACGGACGAGCCGATCCGCAGCAGCACCACCTACCTGGATCCCGCTGGAACAGCATCCTCCAGGTACGTCATCAAGACCGTGGGCAACGGTGGGGACCAGCTCACCGCCGAGTTCACGCCGCTTGCCCAGGACTACCTGTCCATCAAGCTCGACAAGCCCGCGGACGACTACACCAAGGACGGCCAGCCCTACAGCTACTCCGCCGGTGACTCCAGCGTGGCGGACCTGGATGGTGACGGGACCTACGAAGTCATCCAAATGTGGGCACCGTCGAATTCCAAGGACAACTCGCAGGCGGGCTACACCGGCACTGTCTACGTGGACGCCTACAGGATGGACGGCACCAGGCTCTGGCGCATCCACATGGGGCCGAACATCCGTGCCGGCGCCCACTACACCCAGCTCCTCGCCTATGACTTCGACGGCGACGGCAAGGCTGAGGTGGCCATGAAGACGGCCGACGGCACCCGGGACGCGGCCGGCACAGCGATTGGCAACCCCAGCGCCGACCACCGCAACAGCACCGGCTACGTGCTGACCGGCGATGAATTCCTGACCGTGTTCCACGGCACCACCGGCACCGTGATGGACACGGTGAAGTACGATCCTCCCCGCGGCGACGTGGGGGCCTGGGGCGACACCTACGGCAACCGCGTTGACCGGTTCCTCGGGGCCGTTGCGTACCTCGACGGCGAGCACCCGTCCATGATGTTCAGCCGCGGCTATTACACCCGTGCCGTGCTCGCTACGTACGACCTGGTGGGCGGCAAGATCGTGAAGCGCTGGGTCTTCGATTCGGACTCTGCCGGCGCGCAGTACCGCGGCCAGGGCAACCACAACCTGTCCGTCGCTGACGTTGATGCCGACGGCAAGGACGAGTTTGTCTTCGGGTCCATGACGATCGACGATAACGGCAAGCCGCTGTACAACACAGGCCTCGGCCACGGCGACGCCATCCACACGAGCGACCTCGATCCGTCCCGCCCGGGGCTGGAAACCTTCGCCGCCCACGAGGACATGGGTTCCAGCGGCAACAAGGGTGCGACATTCCGGGACTCACGGACAGGTGAAGTGCTGTGGAGCATTCCGGCCACCAAGGACACCGGACGCGCTGCAGCCGGAGACATCGACCCCCGCCATGCGGGTGCAGAAGGCTGGGCCATCGGCGGCGACGCCGCCTGGAACTCCCCCGTCGGTGAGCTCCGCTCAGCCAAGGGCCAGCTGATTGCCAACAACATCCCGGCAGCCAACTTCCTGGCCTGGTGGGACGGCGACCTGCTGCGCGAAATCGTCGACCATGACTGGAACGCCGCCACCAACTCGGGGACCCCCAGCATCGCTAAGTGGAACTGGGAAACGGAAGCCAGCGACAGGCTGCTGACAGCAACCGGTGCCAAGACCAACAACAGCACCAAGGGGAACCCTGCCATCCAGGCGGATCTCCTGGGTGACTGGCGGGAGGAACTGGCGTGGCCTTCGGCCGACAGTACGGAGCTGCGGATCTACACCACCTCCGCAGCCACGGATGTCCGGCTCCGTACCTTGATGCATGATCCGGTGTACCGGCTCTCGGTTGCGCGCGAGAACATCGCCTACAACCAGCCGCCGCACCCCGGCTTCTTCATCGGAGAAGGCATGGAGCTGCCTGCCCAGCCGGACATTGTGTACACCCGTGCCGGTTAAGTTGCCGCGATCGCACTGAGCTGACCAAGCTGCGCCCCGTCCGCCCTTCGGCGGGCGGGGCGTTGCTGTTGGCTCGTATGTTGCATGCCCGACCCATGGGTAACCAGTGGCTTCAGTAAGATCGCACCATGACTGAGACCGGTACTCCCAACTCCGTGACCCTCCGCTTCCTGGCCGCCCCCATGGACGTGGGCCACAGCGGTTCTGTAGACGCCGGAACCGTCCTCGAGTGGGTGGACAAGGCTGCCTACGCTGCGGCCGTGGGGTGGGCAAAGTCCTACTGCGTGACGGCCTATGTGGGGAACATCCACTTCGCCGACCCCGTGAACAGCGGAGACATGGTGGAAGTGGAAGCGACCATCGTCTACACCGGACGCTCATCCATGCACATCCGGACCGTAGTGTCCTCGGGGGATCCCAAGGGCGGCCCGGCCACCATGCGCAGCCAGTGCATGGTGATCTTTGTGGCCGTCGGCGAGGACGGAAAGCCTATACCGGTGAAGCAGTTCGAGCCTGGCACGGCTGAAGAAATCGAGCAGCGGGACCACGCCCTTGCCCGCATTAGGATCCGCGAGCAGATCGTCGAAGCCATGAACCGGCAGGAATATACGGATGCGGGCACTGCCGAGCGGGTTACGCTGCGGTTTATGGCCAAACCCACGGATGTGAACTGGGGCGGAAAAGTCCACGGCGGCATCGTGATGAAGTGGATTGACGAAGCCGCCTACGTCTGTGCGTCCCGCTACTGCGGGATGGACACCGTGGCCGTATTCTCCGGCGGGGTCCGGTTCTACCGCCCGCTGCTGATCGGCCATGTGGTCGAGGTGGAAGCCCGCCTGGTATACACCGGAACGAAGGGCATGCACATCGCCGTCCACGTCCGCTCCGGCGATCCCAAGGGCGGCGAACTGAACCTCACCACCTATTGCCTCACCGTGATGGTGGCGCGCGACGCCGACGGCAACTCCGTGCCCGTCCCAGCTTGGGTGCCCGTCAGCGAAGAGGACAGGAGGCTCCACGCCCACGCCCGCGAACTGCTAGAAATCAGGGGCACAGCGCCGGGAAACCGGCTGCCGAACCATCTGCTGGCGCAGGGCTGAAGACCAGCGCCCGAAAGTCCGCTGGATGGCCCGCCCCCGCGGAGGAGCGCCGGCCCTAGAAGCCTCCGCCGCCGGCGTCGGCCGCCATGTTGGCGAAGCGGGAGTAGTGGCCCTGGAAGGCCACCACAATGTCCTTGGTGGGGCCGTTACGGTGCTTGGCCACCAGGATGTCGGCCTCACCCGCGCGCGGTGATTCCTTGTCGTAAACGTCCTCGCGGTGGAGCAGGATCACCATGTCCGCGTCCTGCTCAATGGAGCCGGATTCACGGAGGTCGGAAACCATGGGGCGCTTGTCCTGGCGCTGCTCGGATCCACGGTTCAGCTGGGACAGGGCGATAACCGGGACCTGGAGTTCCTTGGCCAGCAGCTTCAGGGCGCGGGAGAATTCCGAAACTTCCTGCTGGCGCGACTCCACCTTTTTGCCGGAGCTCATCAGCTGCAGGTAGTCGAGGATGACAAGCTTAAGATCGTGCTGCTGCTTCAGCCGCCGGCACTTGGCACGGATTTCCATCAGGGACATGTTGGGACTGTCATCGATAAACAGCGGAGCGTCATTCATCCGGCCCATCGTGGTGGCGATCTTGGACCACTGCTCATCCTTGATGGTTCCCTTGCGGAGATCCTGCAGGCCAATGGTGGCTTCGGCTGAGAGCAGGCGCATGGCGATCTCGTTGCGGCCCATTTCGAGGGAAAACATCACAGTAGCCAGGTTGTTCTTGATGGCGGCGGACCGGGCAAAGTCCAGGGCGAAGGTGGACTTACCAACTGCGGGCCTCGCTGCGATAACAATCATCTGGCCGGGGTGGAGGCCGTGCGTGAGCTCATCAAGTTCGTAGAAACCGGTTGGCACACCGGTCATTCCCTCGCCGCGGTGGCCGGACGCCTCGATCTCGTCCACAGTGGACTCCATCACGTCCTTGAGCACCACGTAATCCTCAGCGGTGCGCCGCTCGGCCACGGCATAGACCTCGGCCTGGGCCTGGTTCACCAGGTCCTCCACCTCGCCGTCCGAGCCGTAGCCCAGCTGCACGATCTTGGTGCCGGCATTAACCAGGCGCCGGAGGACCGCCCGTTCGGCAACGATCTCTGCGTAATAGCCCGCGTTGGCTGCAGTTGGAACGGTCTGGATCAGCTCATGCAGGTAGGCGGGGCCGCCGATCCGGTTGATCTCGGCGCGCTTGGTGAGCTCATCGGAGACTGTGACGGCGTCGGCCGGCTCACCCCGGCCGTAGAGGTCGATGATGGCTTCATAGATGGTTTCATGTGCCGGCCGGTAGAAATCCTGGCCGCGGAGGATTTCCACGACGTCGGCAATGGCGTCCTTGGACAACATCATTCCGCCAAGGACCGACTGTTCGGCGGGGATGTCCTGCGGTGGCTTCCGGCTCACGTCCGATCCGCGGGTGGCCTCGATCGGATCCAAATGCGCTACTGACAAAGCTGCCGTCCTCCATGTGTACCGGGGACCGAAGTGCCCGGTGGCTAACCATCCTGCTAAAGGCGTTGCGCCGCCCAAGCTGCGCTCCACCACCTGTCCAGGTTTACCGGCTGGGTCTGACAATCCTGCGCAACCCGCGGGTGTGCGGGCTTTTGCCGGAGTTATCCCCACTATCCACAGGTTTTCCACATTTGGCCGCCCCTGCAGGTTGCAGCGGTCCCGCCCTGTACCGTTTCATAGCCCTTTTGAAAGCCGTAGCGGGCACCGAAGAACAGGCACCCCGCTACGCTAGCCGCCAGGAGTTCAGCCTCCAAGCCAGCATGCGGGAGGGGTTGTGGATAACCTGTGCAGTACCGGGCATAGCTTGTGCACAGCCTGTGGGGAAAGCTGTGGAAACAAAAAAACTTTGGAACTGCTTGTGCGGCTGACCTGCGGAAACGTCTTTGGCAGCATGTGGAGTAAATATTTCTTTTGGGGAATTTCATCCACAGCCTGCACCTCGGACCCCGGCAACGAGAGACGCCCGGGGAGCCGCCAGCTGATACCGCCGGCGGCCTTGTGGCAATCATCATATTCCGCCCTGCCGATTTGACCCGGCCCCCTGCCCGCCTTTATGCACCATGCTGAATATTGCTGTGGATAACCCGGATCTGGCATAAGCTCTATGCATGGGCGAACTACTGCTGATGCTGTTGCCTGCGATTGTTTTGGTGGCGCTCATTTGGGGTCTTTTCACCGCCCTGAGCCCGCGCGACTCGGGGATGTCCGACGCCGAAAAATACCAGCGCGACCTGGCGGAGCGTTCGGCTCAGCATTACGCAGCCCAGGTCGAGGCTGCCACCGCCGCCCGCGCCCGGCTGGAACGGAATACGATGCCCAGCCAGAACACTGCCCAGGCAAAGCAATCAGATCTGGCTGCTGCCAGGAAGCACATAGAACGGCTTTAGACAATGGAATCGCTCGTGGCCCCTGTCCTTATCCTCCTGGCAGTTATTGCCGGAGTAACGCTGGCTGCCCGCGCCATCAGCAGGCGGAAAGCCGCCCGCAGCGCCGAACCGGCGGAACCTGCCGTTACCCCCGCCGAACTGGCGCGCGCGGCCGCCGCCAAACTTTCCGAAGAGGAACACCGCAGGCTTTATGCCTTGATCGCGCAGGGCCAGGCTATGGCGGCCATCAAGCTGTACTACGAGGCCACAGGAGAGGGCCTCCGGGCGTCCCGTGACGCCGTCGGGGCCCTGGCAGCCCACCCACAGCCCTACCGGGGAACAGAGGCTCCCCCTGCCCCCGTTGAAGACGACGAGGACGAGGAGCCGCAGCGCTTCCCCTACCGCTACCGGGCAATTGCCAGCAAAGGCGATGTGACCCGGGAAGTCAGCAGCAACATGCTCAATGACGAGATCTACGGAAGGATCCGCACGCTGGCCCGCAGCGGGGACACGGAAGCTGCTGCCACCGCGCTGACCCGGCACTCCGACATCACGATGAAGCAGGCAAGGGAATTCATCGAACTACTGGACGACTGACGTACGGGGCGCCGGCTTTCCCGGCGTGGCCCGGCGTCCTGTGTGGGCCAGGCCTAGAAGTCGAACATCTCTCCCAGCCAGCCTTCCTTCTTCTTATGGCGCCGCCGGTCAGGGTCCCGGTCGTAGTCCTGCTTGCCGTACCTGCGGTCGTCGTAGCCGCGCTGTTCCCTGCGCGGTTCGAAATTGGGATACAGCGGCGGGGGCGCTGCCGCGGGCGCGGGGGCCGGGCGTGCCGGTGCAGGGCCAGGCACGGAATCCGCCGCCCGGTCCAGGATTTTGTCCAGTTCGCCGCGGTCCAGCCACACCCCCCGGCATTGGGGGCAGTAGTCGATCTCAACCCCGCTGCGCTCGGTCATCAACAGTTCCACTGAATCCACAGGACATTTCATGCCCACACAACGTCCCGCGCCGCCCGAAAGTTCGGCGCGGCCGGCTTACCGTGATCCGGAGATGCCTGCCAGCAGCTGCTCAAAGGGCAGGGACTCCATCGGGGCAGGCTTCCGCCCCGGCTGCGGTCCTTCAAGCAGGCGCGTAAATTCGCCGGCGGCCCGGTTGATGCGCTCCGCAAGGCCGGAGCCGCCGTCGTCCGTCGTGCCCCAGTCCTGGGGGCCGGCGAAGACGCCAGTGGCTGCCGTCCGCGTACGGAGGTAGCTGAACAACGGCCGCAGGGCGTAGTCCAGGACCATCTGGTGGCGGTCCGTTCCGCCGGTGGCACCCAGCAGGACAGCTTTGCCGTCCAGTGACTTGGGGTCCAGGACGTCGATGAACGACTTGAACAGCCCGCTGTAGGAGGCACTGAAGACCGGCGTCACCGCGATGATCCCGTCTGAGGCTTCCACGCCTCCAATCACTTCGGCGAGGCGGGGGGCCGCGTAGCCGGTGACAAAGTTGTTGGCGATGTCCACGGCAAGGTCGCGAAGCTCCACGACGTCAATCTGGGCACTGAATCCTGCCGCCCGAAGTTGCCGCTCAGCAGAGGCGGCAAGCTGGTCCGCCAGCAGGCGGCTCGAGGACGGTACGCCGAGTCCGGCGGAAAGGACTGTGATGCGGCGGGTGTCCATGGCATTCTCCTGTTGCTCGTTCATTCCATCATACATGCGTATGCATCTATCTTCTGAACCGGGGGAGCTCTCCATCTATTCCCGTATTCCGGTTCTACAGCACCACTGATCCCCTAATGCATGTGGTCGAATGTCCGCCTACCCAGATGTCGGCGTCTTCAGCCTTGATGTGAAGGCGACCGGCCCGCCCGAGGACGGTTCCCTGCGCGGCCTCGTACTCGGCCGGGGCTCTGTTGCTGCTCATCAGCCACTGCGCCACTCCGGCGTTGAAACTGCCGGTAACGGGGTCCTCCATGATGGCATCACCGGGGAGGAAAGTCCGCACCTCAAAGTCGGCATCGGCTCCGGGTTCGTAGGCTCCGACGATTCCCACCTTCAACCCGCCCATCGCCGCGAAATCCGGCTGGACGGCCAGCACCTGCTCGGCAGATTCGAGCAGGACGCCGATCCATTGCGGGCCGTTAACCAGCCATGACGCATCAAGGATCCCGGATTCGGGAAGCCGCAGGCCGGCTGTCAGCTGCCGCCGAATGATGTCCTCCACCGGGCCGAAGCGGGTGAGCGGCGGGGCCGCGAAGGCCAGCCGGCCGGCGTCGTGCTTCACCCTGACCAAACCGGCACCGCACTCCTGCACCACAAAGCCGTCTGACTTTGGCACGCCCCCGGACTCCAGCCAGGTGTGCGCCGAACCAAGTGTCGGATGCCCCGCGAACGGAAACTCCTCGCTGCCCGTGAATATCCGCACCCGGTAGTCCGCGCGGGGATCTGTAGGGGGCAGAAGGAACGTCGTTTCGGAGAGGTTGGTCCAGTTGGCGAACTGCTGCATCTGTTCCGCGGACAGTCCCTCGGCGTCAACGACGACGGCGAGCGGGTTGCCGCGGTACGGCTCGCGGGAGAAGACATCCACCTGGTGGAAGGGGCGGCTGCGCGGGGAGGGTGAGGTCACCGGTGCAGATTATCACCGGGTGCTGGCCGGCGGTGGTCCGGTCTGCGACACTACGACCATGGCAGAGAACAAGACCCAGCCCACCGCGGTGCCCGTAGATGAGTTCCTGGCGTCGGTGGAGCACCCTGGCCGCCGTGCCGACAGCTTCGAGCTGCTCGAACTGATGGGCAGCATCACCGGGCAGGAAGCGGTGATGTGGGGACCGGGCATCGTTGGTTTCGGCAGTTACCACTACCGGTACGCCAGCGGACGGGAAGGCGATGCCGCTGCCGTGGGTTTTTCTCCGCGCAAGACCAACCTCGCCCTCTACGGACTGACCTACGGCCCGGACGCCGAGCGGCTGCTCCCGGCCCTGGGCAAGCATAGGACGGGGGTGTCCTGCCTCTACATCAGCAAGCTGCAGGACGTCGACCGCGACGTGCTCGCCGAGATGGTGCGGACGGGTTACCACCACGTGATGGCGGAGCTTCACAGCCCGTAAGCGGAAGCGGGAGGGCACGAAAAGACCCCCACCACCGGAATCCGGCGACGGGGGTCCTTGCGCAGTCAGGAGACTACTTACCTGCCACTACGTCGAGTTCGATGACAGCAGCAACATCGTCGTGCAGACGGACGTTGGCCTGGTAGGAACCAACCGACTTGATGTGTGCCGGCAGTTCAACCTTGCGCTTGTCGATGCGGCCAAGGCCAGCGGCCTCAACAGCGTCAGCTACGTCGGCCTGCTTGACGGTGCCGAACAGGCGTCCGGTCTCACCAGCCTTGACAACGAGCTTGACCGGCTTGGCGGAGAGTGCAGCGGCCTGCTTCTGAGCATCTTCCAGGGAAGCGTGCTCGCGGGCGGCGCGGGCAGTCTTGATGGACTCAACCTGCTTCTCGCCACCCTTCGACCAGGTCAGGGCGAAGTTGCGGGGGAGCAGGTAGTTACGTGCGTAACCGTCCTTGACCTCTACAACATCGCCAGCAGCACCGAGACCGGTTACTTCGTGGGTCAGAATGAGCTTTGCCATGTTAGTTAATCCCTTCCTTAGCCGCGGCCAGCGCCGGAGTAAGGCAGCAGGGCAACTTCGCGGGCGTTCTTGATTGCCTGTGCGATCTTGCGCTGTTCCTGCACCGTGACGCCAGTGACGCGACGGGCGCGGATCTTTCCGCGGTCGGAGATGAACTTGCGCAGCAATGCTACGTCCTTGTAGTCGATGACAGTGATGTCAGCGGCCTTCAAGGGGTTGGACTTTGGTTTGGGCTTACGGAGTTCAGCCTTAGCCATCGTGGAGCTCCTATTCTAGGGAGCCCGTGGATATTGATCCACGGGATGGTGGTGGTCCGACGGCGGCAATCACCTTGGTGCCTTGCGGCATTTCCGGTGTCCCGTCGTCGGGCCTTAATTGGTTGTTAGAAGGGAGGTTCGGAATCGGGGCCGTTGCCCCAGCCGCCTGCATTGGAGACACCGGGCGTTGCCCAAGGATCATCCTGTGCAGCCTGCTGGTTGCCGCCGCCCCAGCCTCCACCGGAGTTGCCGCCCTGGTTTCCACCAGGAGCGCCGCCTCCGAAGCCACCGCCGCTGTTGCCGCCGCCGAAGCCACCCTGAGCACCCCCAGCGCCGGAGCGCTGGGTGCGGTTGACCTTGGCATTGGCGTAGCGCAGGCTCGGGCCGATTTCATCGACCTCGAGCTCGATAACGGTGCGCTTTTCGCCTTCTTTGGTTTCGTAGGAACGGCTCTTCAGGCGCCCGGTAACAATCACGCGCATGCCCTTGGTGAGGGACTCGGCGACGTTCTCGGCCGCTTCACGCCAGACAGCGGCGCGGAGGAACAGGGTTTCCCCGTCCTTCCACTCGTTGGACTGGCGGTCAAAGGTGCGGGGGGTGGAAGCGATGGTGAAGTTCGCTACTGCTGAACCGGACGGTGTGAACCGCAATTCCGGGTCATTGGTGAGATTACCGATGACCGTAATGGTGGTCTCGCCTGCCATCTACTGCCTCCTTGTTCGATCCTGGGTGAAGAGTGCGTTTCCTGCGGGGTAAAGAATGAAAATTGGGCTGAAATTACTCAGCAACAACCTTCTGCTCTTCGGGGCGGGTGATCTTGGTGCGCATGATGGTCTCGTTAAGAGACAGCTGGCGGTCAAGTTCCTTGGCGGTTTCCGGCTTGGCGGTGAAGTTCACCACGGCGTAGATACCTTCGGACTTCTTCTTGATGTCGTAAGCCAGCCGGCGACGGCCCCAGATGTCAACCTTTTCGATGGTTCCACCATCGTTCGTGATGACGTTCAGGAACTTCTGAAGCGACGGCTCAACGGTACGCTCTTCGACCTCGGGGTCGATGATTACCATCAATTCGTAAGGACGCATATGTGAACCCACCTCCTTTGGGCTAAGCGGTTACGGCATTTCCGTAACAGGAGGTTCATTTGCGATGCCATGCAATGCCCCACCACCGGAACGGAGGCAGGACGCAGCACAGACTTCAATATCTTAGTGCATTTGGACCGGATAGGCGATTCGCGCTTGACTCCAAGCTAAGCGTCCGGCAGCGGCGCGGAAACCACTGCTGCGCCTATGTGGAAAACTTGCCGCTCGCGCTGGTATCCGGACTCGGGGCGGCCATCCCACCCAGCATGGGCATCACCAAATATGAGTACTTGAAGGCCCGGATCTCTCTGGTGCGGATTATGGATCAGGGTTATATTGGCAACCATCGGCTGGGTACCGTGCTGGATGCGACAAGCGGACAGACATTTGGTCCGCTGGACGTGCATTCGGCTGGCGGCCCAAATAGGCGGATTTGGACAGTACAAAGGAATACAGGTCTCCTTCTTCGATGGATGGGGACCACATGTCGTTAATAGGCCGAAGCAAGGAGCTGGACCGGATCCTTGCCGTGATCCGGGGGCCCAACGAGTCCGCACTGAGGGTCGTCGGCCAGCGAGGTGTAGGAAAATCCTCCCTGCTGTCCGAGATTCCCAGGCTTTCCGACTACCGGACTGTCTTCCTGCGGGCAAGCGCATCAGAGTCAGACTGGCCGCTCTCCGGTCTTACAGCGCTCCTGGACGGAATCGACGATCCCGTCCTTAACCGCTTCGCGGACGACTTGCTCCGCGATTCCACCGGCACCATGGACATTCCCACGGTCTCCACCATGCTCCTCAACGCACTGCACCAGCGCTCGTCCTCCCGCACGGTGATTGTCGTGGACGACGCTGACCGGCTGGACCCCAGCAGCCAGGCGGTGATCGGATTCCTGGCGCGCCGCCTTTCCCGAACCGACATGGCGCTTTTCATCAGCGTGCGCGAAGAAACCCCTGACAGCACGTTCGCAAGCCTGCCGACCCTTCTACTCAGGCCACTGAGCTACAACGACACCGTACGGATGCTCGAGTCAATCCCGGCTCGGCAGGCCGCGACCGCGGCCGCCCATGTGGTTGCCGCCGCAACCCGGGGCAACCCGCTCGCCGCCGTCGAGCTCTACACCTGCCTGCTTGAACGGCAGGCCGAAGGGAAATATGCCCTTCCGGTGCCTTTGCCCTGCAAGGGCAGCTTCGAATCCGAGTTCGCCGCGACCGTTGGCGGGCTGAGCCAGGATGCACGCCACGTCCTGGATCTCCTCTCGTTGTCCTGCCGGAGCGACATCGCGACTTTGGAAAAGGTGTACAGCCAGCTGTGGCCCGGGATCGACGAACTCCTGGCCACCGGCATGGTCAGCAGGACCGGAGCGCACCTTCGGATCCAGGACCAGCTGCTCCGCGGCTACGTCTTCGCGGCCATGACACCGGCAGTGCGGACCGCCAACCACCGTGCCATGGCCGAAGCCGCCGACCCCACTGACCCCTATGCCCGGCGGTGGCACCTGAGCTTTACCGCGTTGGAGCGGCAGACGCCGTTCGGCCTCCTCGGGTTTGCCGTTGACCTTATCCGCAGCGGGGAAATCGCCTTCGCCGTCGAATACATCGAACGTGCCCTCACCATCAACCCTTGGGAGCCCGAGGCTGCCGCCCGCCTCACTGCTGTGGCCGAACTTCTGTTCAACAGGGCCGAGTTTGTCTATGCCAAGCGCTACCTGGCCTGGGCACAACGGGTGACGGGCAACCCTGCCCTAATCCTTCGCCTGACCGGACTTGCCTTCGAGATCCAGTTCATCCAAGGGGCCGCGGTGCGCTCCAGCATGGTGTTGCGCCTGGTCAGGGAATTCGGCCAGCACGACCCCGTGTTCGCCTCGAACCTGCTGGCCATGGGTTCCCTCTACTACGCCGAGCGTTGGGAACTGGAGGACGCAGTCAACCTGCTGCAGTACATCGAGAAGTTCCGGGATTCCGCGTCCGTGGAGTGCTTGGCGATTGCAGGGCGCGCCCAGCAGCTGATCGAGGTTATCGGCGGAAACACAGAACACGCCGGCCGTAAGCATGGGGCCGGCCGGCGTGACATGGTGGCGGCGCTCCTGGTCCAGGGCCGCTCCCTGAGCTATGCCGAACACCACGAACTCGCCCAGGAGGCGTTCACCATGGTCCGGAACTCCGTTGAGGCGGGCAACATCAACTGGCGGGAAACGGCGAACTTCCTTGCGGTGGACAACGAGATCCGCGCCGGCAATGTCCGAACGGCAATCAAACTTATTGAAGACCTGGAACTCTCTGAGCCGGAGACCAAATACCATCGCGGGATGCGGCACATCTTCCGGGTGTGGCGGGCGAACGCTTTGGGTGATGAGGCACTGGCACGTGTTTATCTGGCAGAGGCACAGCACTCCTTTGGCGCCGAAAGCCACCCGGCCATGACCGCCCAACTGGCCGCCTGCCAGGGCCATTTTGCCCTCATGCGCGGCAATCTTGCGGAGTCATTCGCGCAGTTGTCCCGGGCTGCTGAGATCGGCATGGCCTTCCGAAACCCCGCCCTGCTGCGATGCGAGGCGGACCTGGTGGAAGTCCTGGTCCGCCTGGGACGGCACAGGGAAGCGACGGAAGTGCTCTTCCGCCTGGAAGGACGTTCCGTGGGCCTGCGCTCACCATGGCTCATGTCCGCTATTGCCCGCAGCCGGGCGATGCTGGCCGACGGCGAACAGTCCCTGCAGCTGTTCAGCCAGGCGCTGGAGGGCAGGATCGGCCGCGAGTCTCTCCTGGAGCGGGCCCGGACAACACTCTGCTACGCGGAGCGGCTGGGTGCGTTTGGCCGGCTGCGCGAAGCCCGGGAAGGGCTGCTGCGTGCGAAAGTGATGTTCGACGAAGCCGGAGCCGATGCCTGGACCCAGCACGTGGATTCCCTGCTGCTGGACGAGCGGGTGGAACCCGTCCGCGTCCCTGGCAACCCCGCCATGCTGATGCTCGCCGACCACGAACGGGCACTGGCAAAAATGGTGGCACGAGGGATGCGGAACAAGGAAATCGCCGCCACGCTCTACGTGTCCGTCCGGACCGTGGAAGTGCGCCTCACGGCGATCTACCGCAAGCTGGGTGTGGAATCCCGTGCCCAGCTGACGGCACTGGCAGCAGGTAAGGAAGCCGCGTCCCGGGAGCCCTACGTCCTGCCCGTCCTTTAGGCAAAGCCCGAGCCGAAGGCCAGGCAAACCGGGCCATTGCAGGTAGCCGCAGTTTCCACAGTCTTCCCTTCCGGTACCCACAGAGGCCCTGCCTTTCCCCGCTATAGCCGCCTTCGAAGGGCTATTTTGGTATCAGGTCACAGCACAAGAGCGGGCCACGCCGGGAAGGGGTAGTCATGGCAGGAATATCACTTGCCCGGTCCCACCGCGCAGCCTTTGGCTGGCCCGTTGCGTGCGTTGCTGCACAACCAGTTGGCCTGGGCCCTATCCGGGAGACGGCGGCAGAGTACATCGCCGGTGCGCAGGCGTGAGCGAGCTCATCCTTATCACCGCGAGCGGCCTTGCCCGCGAGGTCCTGGCGATGGTGCGCAGCAGCGGCCAGTACGACGTCGTGGGCCTGCTCGATGACGACAAGGAGATGGCGGGCGTCACGGTGGACGGCGCGCCGGTCCTGGGAACCATCGATGATGCCCGCAAGTACACGCACGCGTTTGTGCTCGTATGCATCGCCTCCGGAAGGTCAAGGGAAGCAGTGGTGGAGCGGCTGACAGCCATGGGCCTGCACGAGGCCCGCTACGCCACGGCAGTTGACCCCTCCGTGCAGCCGCCCGAGGGGTGCAGGATCGGCCGCGGCAGCATCCTGCTGCGGAACGTTACCCTGACTGCGTCAGTCACCTTGGGAAGCCATGTAGTGGCCATGCCCTCGGTGACCTTCTCGCACGACGACGACGTGGCGGACTTCGCCACGTTCGCCGCCGGCGTCTCGCTGGGCGGCGGCGTCCGGATCGGGCGGGCGGCCTACCTCGGGATGAACTCCAGCGTCAGGGAACGGACATCGGTCGGAGCCTATGCAACCGTCGGCATGGGCGCCGCCGTCCTCAGCAACGTGCCCGACGGCGAGACCTGGGCAGGCGTCCCTGCCCATGAAATCGACCGGGACGCGTTTGGGTTCGCTAACGGACGATGAGCGCCACTGCGCACTTCGGGCGACAGACTCTGGCGCACGTCGGCATTTCTCTAGGCGCGCACAGAGTCCGCCGCCCCGCCCGTGCGCTTACCCCTGTGCCGGCTCAGCTGCCGTCCGGACGCCAGAACCGCAGACCGCCGCTGGTGGCGCCGTCGGCGGCCACATCGACCAGGGCGTACGGGAACACCCGCCTGTCCGACTGGTCCGGTCCTCGGCCGCGGACGTCCGAACTCCACGTACCGGTGTTGATGTACCGGGCGGAGCCACCCTCGAGCGCCGACTCAAGGGCCCGGTGGGTGTGGGCTGAGACGTACCAGGCCACCCCGGACCCGTACGTCTCAAGGGTACGTACGAACCGGCCCGCTGCAGCAGGAGCCTTGTCCCCGGAGGTTGTACGTCCGGCGGCCGCAAGGACCATGCGAGTGGCGGTGCGCGGGAGCGCCGACACCGTTCGGAACCTGGACAGGCGCGCCAGGTCCCGAACGGCCACTTCATCGAGCGCGAGCCGCAGTGATTCGGTCTGCAGCAGCTCACCATACCCGGGCTCCCGGACGCGGCGTTCCGCCCGCTCAGATGCCAGGCAGGCCCGGGCAACGGCCCCGGCGCGGCTCAGGCGCGACCTGGACGGATGGGCGTGCCAGGCTGCGAGAGGTGGCAGGTCCAGCTCGTCAGTGCCATTGACTGCCGCGCGGAGTACCTCGGGAATCCGGTGCAGCGCGTGGTGCTGGTGCCCGTGCTCCGCCACGAGTACGTGGGGCACGTGCAGGAACCACGGGTGCACCCTGACCCGTGTTGTCTCGGCCGGTGACAGGAGAGCGGACAGTCTTGCGGCTACCGCCGGCCGGGCCAGCTCCACGTCGTGGTTGCCGCACACGAAGTGCAGCTGCACTCCGTGCGCTGCACTTGCCTGCAGCGCACGGTACGTGTCGGGATGCCGGACCAGGATGGACTCAAGCCGGGCCAGGCTCTCGTCCTCGTCGAACCCCGCCAGCTCGAACGTGTCACCGACAAAGACGACGTGCCGCTGCAGACCGGGGGCTGCGAGCACCTCGCGGTGCAGGAAATCGGGCAGCACTGTGCCGGGGCGCCGGGGGTCGACGCCGGACACACCCAGGTGCAGGTCGCTGAGGAGCCACCAGCGGGCCGGGCGGCTCACGCGAGCAGTTCCAACACGCGCGGCAGGAAGAAGAGCAGGGACACTATCCACATGACGGCTACGACCCTGCGGCTCACTGTCCTGCCGAGTAGCGTTGGCCGTGTCGTGGGTTGCCCGGCTTCCGGTCCAACGCGTCGGACCTCAAGCCCGACAAGGGTAACGAGCAGGGCGAGGGTGACGACCAGCGCGGCCGTCCCGATTATTGCCGACAGATCGATCATGACACGGCCTCCTGGCGTGCGCGTGCTACGCACGCGAGGATGGTGATGACGCCCATCGCGACAATGCATGCCTGCCACGACCACACAGCGAGGTAGAACATCGCCGTGGACACCGCCGTGAGGGCGGCGAGGCCAAGCGCCAGGACCAGCAACGCGCTGAGCGCGAAGTCGGTAACCGGCGTGAGTCGGGCCAGTGCCTGCCCTGGAAGCACGACGAGGACGGCTATCGCTGCGACCGCCTGCAGCGGTGTCGGAAGCCCGATGAGCGTCACGAGCGACAGCACGACGGCCGCAGCAACGACCACCGCGGTGGGCCGGCTGATGGCGGCGCTCATGGCGTCACCCGGTAAACGCGTGCGTCAACGTTGCTGAACACGAGCTCCACACCTTCCTGCGCGGTCAACCACGCTTCCAGTTCATCGAAACTACCCTCGTTGCTGACGCCCCGGACTACGAGGCTCGCTTCCGACGAGCGCGTGAGCAACACGACGGCACCGGCAGCGTTGTCCTTGGCGTTTTTGTAGACGAGCGGTCCGCACGTCGGCGTCGACAAGTCGGACTTGCACATAAAGTCGATCGTCCGGTACCGGTGTTCGAGGTATGCCTCGCTGCGCCACGGCGTCGGGGTGGACGCCGAGATCATCATTGAACCGGGGGGCGCGAGGCGCTGTGCAGCGGCGACGGCGGCGATCTCATTGTCGGTGAAGACGTCATACTGGGCGTTCCCGAACCTGCCTGTCACGGTCATCCCGGCCAACAGGAGGCACGTGAGCGCAAGGCCACCCGCGGCGCGGGAGGAGGGGCGTGTGCTGCCGTCCGCGGGGAGCAGGACTGAGCACGCCTGCAGGGCGATGAAGGGCAGCGCGAACAGCGAGACGCGGATGAGCATCTCCCCGCCGTACAACTGGACGGGGAAGAGCAGCAGTGGGGTGAGGGCAAGGAGGACCACCCGGATGTCGAGACGCCCCCTGCGCCAGTCGCGCACGGCCCCTGCCGTGGCAAGCGCCCACAGCACGAGGGTGAGAAGGACCCGGACCTGCACCACGAGCACGTGGCCCGCAGTTCCGCTCACGCGGTCGACGACATTGGCGTCGATTGCGGCCAGCAGTCCTCCTTCCGCCAGGGGTGGGTTACCGGCGAGGTATGCGCTTGCGGGGTAGACGAGCCAAAGCGCCAGCACGACCCCGATGATCAGAGGCAGCCGGCTGGGCCAGACACGTCCGCTCAGGGTGAGGGCGGTGACGGTAATGAGCACCAGGAACGGCGTCAGTTGATGGCTGGCGCAGATGACCGTGATCAGCAGGAGGGTCACCGCGAGGGCGGTCACCCGGTGCCCCGGCCGGTGCTCGGCGGGTGACCGCCCTCGCCACCACTCCACCAGGTCGGCGCGTCCGAAGCCGAGGAACTTGGGTGTCCGCGCGGCCAGCGGGCCGAGGACCAGCGCGATCACAACGAGGTACAGGAAGAAGCCAAAGGCCTGGGGAGACAGGTAGTCCTGGTCCTGCCAGTTGCCGAGGCAGAAGATCCAGAGCACGAGCCAGCGCCGCCGCGCATCGCGGGTCAGGTAGCCCGTCAGGACACTCAGGGCAGCGAGCCATAGACCCATGTTGAGCACCGGCGCCCATAGGGCAACGGTCACCGGGTCCAGACCGGTCGCCTTAAGCACCGTTGCCAGGAGGGCGAAGAAACCCGGCCAGTTGAAGTAGGCATCGATGTCCGGGTTGACCCCTTCGGTGCGCGTGAGTGCGTCCGCAATGCCGAGATGGCGGAACGCGACCTCACCCCGCGGTATGTCCGTCACGAAGGATGCGGTCCCAAAGAGCACGAGGACCAGCACCAGCACCAGCCACAACATAACCGGGCGGCTTGCCGGGCCCGTGGAATCTCCGCGCAGCGCCACGACAAAGGCGACGTTCAGGACCAGAAGCCCCACCCAGAACGGGTAGGGCAGGACGGCGACGAGCCCCAGATCGCTGTTTACGGGTAGTGCCACCGTGGACGCGGCCCATACGGTAAGCACCAGTGACACTACTCCCGCCAGTGCGCACCCCACGTCACGGGGCTTCCAGCGGGCCTGGATACTGCTGGGTGCATCAATTGTGGTGGTCATCTTGACTCCTTGGTGATGCGCCGGAGAACGGCGACTAACCGTAGGCCGACCGCAACGGCCCCAATGGACAGCACCACCAGCCACGCTTGGGCCATAGCACCGGGGCCTGTTTCGGCGACCCACAGCGCTGAAACGCAGAGGGCGACTCCGATCGTCACGCCGACCACGATCGGCTCCGTGTAGCGGCCGAGAGCCCGGCACACGGCGTTGTAGGCCTGCAGCACCGCGTACGGCAGCAGTCCGGCCGCCAACCACCGCAGCGCGTCAGCGGATGCGTCGGCGTACCGCTCGCCCAGCAGACTAAGCAGCGGGTGAGCGAGGAGGACGAGGACGACTGCGGCCAGGCCTCCTACGGCGAGCGACCAACGAAGACTCGCCCAGGTTGTGGACACCAGGCGGTGCGGGTCGCGGACACCCTCGGAAAACTGGACGATGCCCATCAGCATCGGAGCGGAGTAGGCTGCCCAGGCCATCATCCATGCGGGATACCAGTAGGCAGCGGTCTCCGGTGCCACCGTGTGGGCGAGCAGGAGCGGCAGCACCAGCCCGGGGGCGCGCTCCGTGAGGGTGAGGAGCTGGTACGGGATACCCACCGCCAGCAGTGGACGGCCGCGAGCCGAGCGCAGGGATGGTCGCGGCCGGTAGCCAATCAGTTTTCGCAGCTGGACCACGCCGACGACGCACGCCACCGTATTCCCGAGGGTCCAGCAGGCCATCACCACGTCGGCGGAGGCGCCGTGCGCCTGCCAGGCCACGAGCGCTGCCGCCCCGAGTGAAACCCCGCCGCCCAACGCGTACCGCAAGCTAGCGCTGGCACCGCGGCCCAACGCCACGAGCGCCTGGTCCAGGACGATCACCAGGGTGCCGGTGACGGCAGCCGCAAGGAATGTAAGCCAGAAGAGAACCGAGGCCGACGCCGTGTCCGGCGCCACAGCCGACTGCAGCACGAGGTAGCCGACGGCCAGCACGGTGCCGGCTACCCCCACGATGGCGAACGCCGCATCCAGCACCCGAGCGGGCGGCTCTCCCCGCCCCACGGCAACAATTACGGCCGACCCGGCACCCAGCACTGCGAGCTGCGTGCAGATCATCACTGCCGCAACTGCGGCCATGGTGAGCCCGACCTCACGGTCTGACGTCGCACGCGCCGCCACGACCCAGAAGGCAAAACCCCAGCCAATCTGGGCGCCCTTGCCAACGATGAGGCCAAGGGAACTGCGCAAGGCGGAGTGCCGAACGGTTGAGGGGTCCGTGACGGCGGTCCCAACCTCGGCACTCATGACGCGAGACCTTTTCTCAGGCCCGCATAGTTGTACCAGCAGAAGGCGAGGTAGTAGCGCAGCCACCGGGGCTGGCCGGAGGCGAGGCTTAGGGCGCTGCCGCGGACTGCCGCGGCGGCGGGCAGCAGCGCCAACCTCGCACCTCGCCAGCCGTGCTTGCGGATCATCCGTCCCAGTCCTGTTCCGTCCATAAGGAACTGGTCGAGCGCAAAGTCGAAGTCGTCCGCCGCGAAGCGGTGTTCGACAACGACCCGTTGTGACACGCCGGTTCGCAGCCCTGCCTGCCGCATCCGCCAACGCAGCTCGATGTCCTCCCCCGACTTGAACTTGTCGTCGAAACCGACACCCAGCATGAGCTCCCGGTCGACGACCGTCGCCACGAGCCCGAACCAGTTGCGGCTGCGGCCGGTGCGGTGGTGGTGTGCGAGCGCCTGCCCCCAGTAGCCGGGTCCGGCGACACTCTCCAGACCGGCCTGGAGTGCGTCGTAGCCGCCTTCGACCAGCTCCGAGAGCAGGTCTGCGACCCCCGTTGGCCCGAACACGACGTCGGAATCAACGAGCAGGACCCAACGGGTGTTGCTGTTCTGCACACCGAGCGTTCGGGCCCACGGCAGGCCACGGCCCTCGTCACTCAGGATCCTGGCACCGGCCGCGAGGGCGATTTCGACGGTCCTGTCGGTAGAGCATCCGTCCACCAGGATGATCTCGGCGACGCCGGACTGGCGCAGGGCTTCCAGGCAGCGCGGGAGCATGAGCTCCGCGTTGCGGGCCGGAACAACCGCGGTGATCTCGGAAGGGCTTGGACCCACTCTGTCCACCCCCTCAGATCTGCTCGTCGAGGACCGACGGCAGCAGCTCCTCGAGATACCGGACGATGTCGTCCGACGCCTCGTCCGCGCTGTACGCGGCAGGCACCTGCAGCAGGTGGCAGGGCCGCCCGTCGAGGGCTTTGCTCAGCACTACGCCTTTCGCGGCGAAGTGCTCACGCCATGGGACGACGGACGTGGCGGCCAGGCCTGTCACCACATGCTGCGAGAAGCCAGCCATCTCGATGTGGAAGTTGCCGAGCATCCGGTCCACCATCCAATCGGTTGTCCGCTCGACAATCCGGGACCGGGAGCCCTCGTAGCGCTCAATGTAGATGGCCGCCGCGAGCGGGGCCGTGGTGGTCACTTCGCGGCCGGGAAACGCCTTCGCAGCATCAACCATGCGGTGCTCCGGCGACCACCGCCGGGAGAAGTCCGCGAGGCGCGGGTAACGGATGACGTAGGGATGCACCACCGTGGTGAGGCGGCCGACGCTCTTCGAGAGCTGCGGCGGGACGAGGGGCTTCCGGACACCTTCAAACAGGTGCGGGTAGATGGCCCGGTGGTGCGGCTTGATGAACATCGGCTTCGCGTAACCGAGCAACGTGGCGTCCTCGGCGAGGAAGGCCCAGTCATCACCCATGAACGACCACCCTTCGCGCCGCATCAGCTTGGCGGCGGTGCTCGTCTTACCGGTCCCCCCGGCGGCCGGAAGCGCGATCGCGTGCCCCCGGTACGCCATGGTTGCCGCGTGGATCATCCCCGCTCCTCGAGCGACCATGGCGGCATCCAGAACAGGGACCACGGAGGTCAACAGCTCGCCCGGGCCGTGGATGCGCCACTGGTTTCCGTCCCTCACGACCTGGAGCCGCTCGGCCTGGAAGCGCACGCTGTTTTCCGTGTACGCGAGCTCGTGCTCAAGCAGACCGGCATCCGGCATTGGCTCCAGTTGGTCATCCACCGTGATATCGGCCGGCCGTTCGGTGTCGGTAGCGAAACACGCCAACATGCTTCGGAGCTGCGGCGCTGACGGCGCCGCTGCGTCAACGCGGAGCGTGATGCGGCCATGGATGTCGAAGTGCAGTGCCTTGGTGTTGGTTTCGGTCTGCTTGTGCATTGTTTGTCCCCTGTTTTAGTGGTGCCTGTTAGATGGTTTTGCTGGTAGATGTGTCGGACGGATGGTTGCTCATGTGGACGGGTGTCGGTCGTGTCGACGGCGTCCGGCTAGTTCGCCAGCGTGAGTACCAGCTTGGGTGCGTATATGCCACTGCTGGCCTCCTTGGAATTAAGGTCCACGCCGTCGCTGCTGCTGGAGTCCATACCAAGAGAGAGTTCCTGGCCGAGCTCACCTATCAAGGCGGTGGCGTTCAGCGAAACGTTGTAGTTGGTGTTGGTTGCTGTTGGCCCGAGCGTGCCGAGAATGCTGGTGCCGAGCGCGGGCTTGTTGCTGTAGGTGATGCCAGTCTCGGTCCAGCTGTCAATAGCAACCAGCTTGACGTTCTGCGTACCCGTGGACCCGCTCCCGGCGCTGCGCAGCTGCAACACTGCACCCTGCAACGTTCTGCCTGCATAAGCCTGCAGGTTGAACTTCAAGTACGTGATCTCCTCGGTGCTGGCGTCTACGCCCAGCATGGTACTGGTGCCATTGTTCACTGTCACCGCCCCTGCCGAGACGTAGCTGTCAGCGGTGGCAGTGAGCGTCACGGTCTCCGTCGTGCCGCCGCCACCCGCCGGAGCCGCCGTGGTGAAGGTCCAGGTCCTGTCCGCTTCCAAGGCGTTACCTGCAGAATCCTTCACGCCGCTGGCGCCACCCTTGATCGTCGCCGTGTACAACGTACTCGCCGCAAGATCCGCAGTAGGATTCAACGTCGCAACGTTGCCCGCGTACGTCACAGCCGCCGACACCGGCGTCGTCCCCGGCCCCGTCAACGTGAACGTGCTCGACGAAACAGTCGAGGCAGTCATTGCCTCCGAGAACGTCCCCGTCACATTCGACGACACCGCCACAGCATTACCGGATGGCGACGTAGCCGTCACCGTCGGAGGCGTCGTATCACCGCCGCCGGCTGGAGCCGCCGTGGTGAAGGTCCAGGTCCTGTCCGCCGCCAAGGCGTTACCTGCAGAATCCTTCACGCCGCTGGCGCCACCCTTGATCGTCGCCGTGTACAACGTACTCGCCGCAAGATCCGCAGTAGGATTCAA
>NZ_JBNHGJ010000016.1:0-97050 GCF_059091165.1 Arthrobacter sp. Hb9-2
CCGAGAACGTCCCCGTCACATTCGACGACACCGCCACAGCATTACCGGATGGCGACGTAGCCGTCACCGTCGGAGGCGTCGTATCACCGCCGCCGGCGGGGCCTTCGTAATGGTGCCAGTACCGGCTTGTAGCGTTTACGTCGGCGAGCAACAACAGACCCGTCGTATTGTTGATGTTCTGTTTGGTCGACGTCACGTTATGGACGTACTGGTCGGCGTCCATGATACGAATCGTCTTCGTCGCGCTGGCGAGCCCGCCGGGGTTGCTTACCGGCGCAGACTTCTCGTAGATTGCGCCCCCCGAACTCGTGCAAACACCAGCGTTCGTCGCACCAGTGCCACTCTTCGGATAGGTAGCGAAGGTACGCAACATCTGCGTGCTCTCATCAATCAGGACGACCACCCGGTTCGGGCACTCGGCCACAGTCGCGATCGTGTGCGCCGACCAGGCCGACGTTGTAGCGTTCAATGCCAACAGCTGGATCAGCGGCTGGGACGACGACGTGAAGGACGTCTTGATTGCGGCGAAAACCCTTCCGCCCGAGGAGTCCAGCCACTTCAGGTTCATGTGGTCATCACCGCTGCGCTGCCCCGAAACTGCTGCAACAGGTGCGGTCCAGGCGGTGTTCGCTGCTCCATCGACGCGGTAGCTCCAATACATGCCGTCCGTGGCGTCACCCACTTGCCGGCTCCACATCACCCCCATCTTGTTCCCACCGAAGGCGATCACAGCAGACGTATCGTCCACCGACACGTTGCTCAACGACGCAGGATGCACGAACGGCGTCCCCCAGGTAACGTCATCCGGACCAGTAGAGGAGACATTAGTGGCGTTGAGATAGATCCGGTTCCCCTGCTGCCACGTGGCCCACAGCCGACCAGTCGAGTCCTTATCGATGGTCAGGGCCTCGACGCGGTGGTTGTTGATGTTGGCAGAACCCAGAAGCCTGTAGGTCTTTGCAGCTGAGTCGTAGCTGTAACGCCGCATCGTGGTCGGGTAGTTCGGCTCAGCTGGCACGCCGTCGTTGACGAACCGATAGCTCGCCACATACAACGTCGTCCCGTCCCACAGCACGTCATGGTGGGTGTTAGCCCGCGTATCCGTCGCCACACGCGTATCAACCCACGCGTTTGTCGCGGCGTTGAAGCGGAAGATATGGAAATCCGAGCTGGCCGTGTCCCACAGGTTCCCCCACCAGGACCCGTCGTTGAACCACAGACCACTCGTTGACCGCTTCGTGCCCGTCGGCGTGCCCGTCCCGGTATGCGACGGACCCTCGACCCCGACATCACCCGGGGCAGCCGATGCCGCAGGCACCACCACAACAACACCCACCGCAAGCAGCACTGCCGTCAGCAGTGCTGCCAGCAGTGAGTGTGGCCGCAGCTTCCGCGACCCGTGTGAACGGAGACCATCTCCAGCGACGAAACCGCGCGGAGCTGTACCCTCGCGCGCAATCTGGTTATTCATGTTCATTCCCCGACCTTTTCAAACTGAAAACTCCTGACAGTGCCGCTCCACCGTGCCCCCGGCCGGTCCGGCAATCGATCACTTTCCATACCCGGAATCAGCTCCGGGGACCGCGGCGTCGGCGGCCCGTAGCAGCTCCTTCGTACGTTTACTCACTGGACTTCCCGCCAGGCAGCATCCACAGGAGCTGTGCTCCCTGGAAGCGGTGAGACGTGGGCCAAGCGCCGGCCGCGCACATAGCCTGCGGCTGTGACGGCCAGAACCGAAACCACGGCCCCTGCCCGCCCAAGTCCTCCCCGGTCGCGGTTCCTGCTCCAGTCGTAAATTCCGGAAACAACGGCGCGTGGCAGGACGCTGCGGACATAGCGGCGTTCGGGGCCCAATGCCCGTTTGTGGCCTACGACCTGGCTGACCTGGGCCTTGGAGATCCCTTCGGACCAGGACCTGGCCAACATGTAGCGGAACGTTCCCCTCTGGGCCGGAACGTGATGGTGTACCAGGGCGGCGGGTTCGTACACGATGCGTGACCCCGGTGTGCCCATCCTCGAACGTATGCAGATCTCCGTCTCTTCACAGCCGAGGGGCTTTGTCCCTTGGCGTCCAAGGTCCAAATTGAAGCCGCCGACCTGACGGAGCACTTCCAGCCGGAAGGACATATTCGCACCGATGACGTTCCTGACCTCGGAGGCCACCTTGGGCAATCCCCTGTAGCTGCAGCCGACGATCCAGTCCAGCTCCTCGCCGAAGTAGGAGGGACGGCCGGCCTCCCATACCGGTTCAACGCGACCGCCCACAGCCAGTACATCGGGATCGTCGTAGTAGGTGATCAGCCGTTCCAGCCAATCGGGAGCCGCCTCGGCGTCGTCATCGAGGAAGGCCACGACATCGGAGGTACAGAGGCCCACTCCCGTGTTCCTGGCCCCGGAGAGCCCCGGGGCACCGCTGCTCTCCACAAGCCTCACGTCATCAACAGTGGCGATGAGGCGCTTATAGAGATCCTGGTTGTGGTCGACAACCACAAAGACCTCGTGTGGGACAACGGTCTGGGCACGGACGGAACCAATGACGTCCAGCAACCTGTCCCAGCGCGCCATCGTGTAGCAGCAGATGACCACGGAAACGGTGGGAGGTTCAGTATGTGTGCGCATGTCAAAGTCCTTGAACTACGGAAAGAAGGCTCTGGGGATCAGTAGGTGTACGTGGAAACCTGACGTTTTCGTATGCATACTTCACTCGCCGGAGGGCCTCGGGGCGGGCTCCGGCAGTCGGCGCTTCCCAAAGCATGCATTCGCGTGCGAGCGTCCCCAAAACCCGCCACCCGTCACGGAACGTCTGCAGATTCGAGGCTCCGGAGATGCGGTCGAGCTCAATGCTGGGTACCTCGGCAATGCGAAGGCCCGCCCTGGCTGCGCGGACAATCAGCTCGGTCTCGATCTCGAACCCGTCTGATTCCAGCTGTAGAACCTCCAGGCATTCCTTGCGGAAGGCTATATATCCGTAACAGAGGTCGGAGTAGTTGCTGCGCAATACAGTATTGGCCATCCACGTAAACGCGCGGTTGCCGGCGCTCCGCAGCCAGGTCAGGTCTTCGGATCCGCCTCCCGTGACGTAACGGGACCCTTTCACGAAGTCGTAGTCGTGCTGGAGCGGGGAGACAAACCACCCGATCTCCTGGGGGTCCATGCTTCCGTCAGCGTCCAGCATGACGATGATGTCTCCAGAGGCTGCAGCGAACCCTGCCCGGAGTGCGACGCCCTTGCCCTTGCGCTGCTCGTCCACCACAACAACGTCGACGCGCAGTGCACGGGCAACGTCGACGGTGTGATCGTGGGAACGCCCATCCACGATCACGACCTCGTCCACGTAGGAGGGCATGCGGCGAATGACCCAGGGAAGGTTCATTGCTTCATTCAGGGTTGGAATAACCACGCTGACTGACGCTCTTGGTGACGAGATAGTCGGCTCGGACAAGGAGACTGGGAGCTGGGTGGAAATAGACAAATGCATCACCACTTCATGACAATTACCGAATAGGAGACAACGTCGCTCTTATGAATGCGCGACACTAGCGCTTGTCGGTCTCGGTCTAGTCTGTGGCCCCAGCTCTTCAGCCGTTGACTCTGCCCGTGTCAAAAGAGCCTACGGTCCGCCCCAGGGGGTGTCACGAGTAGCCTGTACTCCCTTTTCGCCGCAGAATCCCCTGGCCCTACGTAAGTAGCGGGGTTACTGTGCAGGCAAGTACTTAGGTATAGGGTTATCGCCTCATCCGATGATTAGGTATAGGGGGTTTCACGCGTTCCGGGGAAATAGGTACAGGGGTTGTATTGCGAAGTATTTGGCGCCGGTCTATTGTTTTGCATTTTGGGTCTACGGCTCGCTGAACTCCAGGCGTATCGTTCAATTCCCCAGTAGGAACAGCGATGAATACGAAAGCTACGTCCGCTGGCTTACCTGCGGGGAGAACCGGTTACGCTGACCCGTTAGCCGCCGTCCGGAAGAACAGCTCCGTCACGGCTGCCAGACGCCGCGGGTCCTCCACCCCGCACAGCTCCCTGGCAGAATGCATGGAAAGCAACGGAACACCCACGTCCACCGTCCTGATCCCAAGGCGCGTCGCAGTCAGCGGACCAATGGTGGAGCCGCAGGGGATCGCGTTGTTTGAAACAAACTCCTGGTACGGCACCCCGGCTTCACCGGAAAGCCGGGCCCAAAAAGCTGCCCCGTTGGCGTCCGTGGCGTAGCGCTGGTTGGCGTTGATCTTCAGCAGCGGGCCGCCGTTGAGTACAGGGCGGTTGGCGGGGTCGTGCCGCTCGGCGTAGTTGGGGTGGACAGCGTGCCCGGCGTCGGCGGAAACACAGAACGACGCCGCCAGCGCCTGCCGCCGTTGGCTCACCGTGGCACCGAGGCCGTCCGAGATGCGCACCAGCACATCCTCGAGGATGGGCCCGCAGGCCCCGGAGCGGGAGTTGGAGCCAATTTCCTCGTGATCGAAGGCGGCAAGTACGGCGATCGGCCCGCCGGCGGCGCCACCACCAACAGATGAAGCATGCGCAATCAGCGCCACCAGCCCTGCGTGGGTGGCCGAAAGGTTATCCAGGCGCCCGGACGCGAAGAACTCCCCGTTGCCCCCGAAAACCGCAGGTGCCTGTGTGTCTGCAATGACGACGTCGTACCCGCCAATCCGGGCAGGGTCCACGGAAGCGCCGGGAACATGGGAAGCCAGCACCGCAAGCAGGTCACAATCCCCGGCGTTGCCGAGCCCCCATACAGGATTCATGTGCCGTTGCTTGTCCAGTGTGAGGCCATCGTTCACGGTGCGGTCCAGGTGGATGGCCAGCTGCGGGAACCGGAGCATGGGGCCGGTGGCCGTGAGGTGCTCGGTACCGTCCAGCATGACCAGCCGCCCGGCCAGCTGCAGCTCACGGTCCAGCCAGGAGTTCAGCAGCGGCCCCCCGTACACCTCTACGCCTGCCTGCAGCCAGCCGTGCGCACCGATGGTGGGCTTGGGCTTGAGCTTGAAGGAGGGGGAGTCAGTGTGCGCCCCCAGGATGTTGAATCCGGTGGTGGGTCCGGCGCCCCCGGGGACCACCCAGGCGATCAGCGCGCCGTCGCGGATGATGAAGAATGAACCGGCGCCGCCCTCCCAGGGCTCCAACTCATCCAGCCGGACAAACCCGGCGTCCAGCAGCCGGCGGCCGGCTTCGTGCACGGCATGGAAGCTCGACGGCGATGCGCTGACGTAGTCGCCAAGGTCCTGGATGTGGTCTGCAGCGGAGGATGAAGAAGGCATGCTCCCGAGTCTAGAGGGTGACGTTGAGCCCCGCCGTGTAGCCTGCCGCAGCTGATCCGGTCATGGTGGCGAGCTGGTAGATGCCGCCGTCGTTCCTGAACACACTGTCCGACTGCAGCGTGGTGCGGCCCATGTTCCGCCTGCTCGTCTCGTAGCCCGGAGAGGCGTAAACGTCGTCGCAGGAAGCCTTGGTGAGCGCAATCTGCGAAACGGCCAGCACCTGCCCTGCCGCCGTCGCATTGTTCATGGACTCGAACACCTCGAAGTGGATGTGCGGCCAGCGTCCGGAATAGGCGCCGGGGAAAATCGACGTGAAGGTGGCCTGGCCGTTCGCGTCCGCTTCCTGGACGCCGCGCAGGTAGTTCTCGTTGGCTAGTTCCGGGTCGTACATTGAATACCTGCCTTCCCGGTCGCAGTGCCACGCATAGACGGCCGCGCCGGCCAGCGGGACGCACCCGTTCGCGTTGTCCAGCAGTGTCAGGGTGAAGGTCAGCGGTACCCCCTCGGCCCTGGCGGTCCCGGTCCCGAAACTGGACGCGATGTCCCGCCGCACTACGCCCGAGGCTTCCAGCAGGTTGGGCCCGTTCGAGCCGTCAGCCGGAAATGGCCCGGAGGTTTCCCGCGGAATTTCAACGCCGCACTCGGCAATGGCCCGGGTCAGGGTTGATGACGGCGACGCTGGTGCAGCAGCGCCGCCCGCAGCAGCAGTTGCCGGGCCGGCGGACGACGTCGAAGGGCTGGCGTTGGGCGTCGGCCCGCCAGGAGTGCAGGCAGCCAAGGCAGCGGCGGCACCGCCCGCGCCGAGGATCATACCCAGTGACCGGCGGCTCATGATGGTCGAAAGGTCGAATTCGAGGCCGCGGTCGTGGTTCGGGTGGGGGAGGCGATTGCTCATGGAACCATCCAACCGCCCTACCCATAGCCTGCATAGGGTTTCCTGGGGGACGCGTGCGTCAGTAGTCCGGGTTGCTGGGAACCACCAACCCGGTTTCGTATGCATAGACCACTGCTTGGACGCGGTCACGGAGGTGGAGCTTGGTGAGGATGCGCCGGACGTGCGTCTTAACCGTGGCCTCTGACAGGAAGTACCGGTGGGCGATCTCCGCATTGGAGAGGCCCTCGGCCATTGCCTGCAGCATTTCCGTCTCCCTGGGCGTCAGGTCGGCCAGGAGCGGATCGGACGCAGGAGCCGCCGGTGCGGGCTTGGCGGCACCGCGGACATAGGTCTCCAGCAACCGCTGGGTGATCCTGGGCGCCACGACGGCGTCACCGCTGGCCACCAGCCGAACGGCGTTGATCAGTTCCGACGGCGCGGCGTCCTTCAGCAGGAACGCGGACGCGCCTGCCTGGAGGCCCGCGAAGGCATACTCGTCCACATCGAAGGTGGTCAGGATGATGATCCTGGCGCAGGCCCCGGATTCCGTGATGGCACGCGTCGCCTCGATGCCGTCCAGCAAGGGCATCCGCACGTCCATCAGTACCACATCGGGGTTCAGTTCCCGGACCTGGCGGACGGCCTCGGAACCGTTTGACGCTTCGCCCACGATCCGCAGGTCATCCTCGCCCTCGAGGATGAGCCGGAAGCCCATGCGAAGCAGCGGCTGGTCATCCACCAGCAGGACGGTTACGGCCGGATTATTGGTCATGCTTTGCCTTGGAGTTCGTAGGGACGGAGGGATTCGGAAACATCATCGCCAGGCCAGGTAAGAACGCCGTGCACCCGCCAGCCCCGTCCGCTGCGGCCGGCCTCTACTGTGCCGGCGTAGATCCGGGCCCGCTCAGCCATTCCCGTGATTCCCTGGCCGGTGCCGTAGGAGCCGTGCCCCGGGGCGGGGGCCGCGCCGTCGCCAGGGGCGGGACGCCCTGGAAGTCCTGCCCCGTCGTCGAGCACGTCAATGGTGACCGTTGAACCCGTGCGGATAATCGCGACGTCTACCCGTCCCAGCGAACGGCCGTAACGGAGCACATTTGTCAGTGATTCCTGGACAATCCGGTAGACGGTGAGCTGGAAGGAGGCGTCGTCGGGCAGCGCCGGCCCGGTGTGGGAGTAGTGCAGGGGCAGGCCCGCGGTGCGGAACCCCTCCAGCAGCTTGGACAGGGTGTCTCCCGAAGCGAGCGGCAGCGGCGGGGCCGCTGCTCCCGCATCGTCGCGGAGGACACCCAGGACCCGCCGCATGTCGGCGAGGGCCGTCCGGCCTGTCCGGGACAGTTCACCCAGCACCTCGCTGGCGCGCTCGGGACTTTTCCGGACCACGACGGCGGCGCCGTCCGACAGACTGATCATCACCGTCAGCGAGTGGGCCACGACGTCGTGCATCTCCCGGGCGATGCGGTTCCGTTCGTTCACCGACGCGAGCCGGGCGGTCCGCGCTGCCCACGCGGCAACTTCCAGTTCGTGTTCCCGCCCCTGCCGGACGGAGATGCCAATGCCTGTGGCGATGAAATTGGACAGCGTGATGGTCGCCCCGGTGGCGATGCTGGTCAGCAGGTGGAAGTCGCCGGGGTTGACTCCGGTGTCGTGGACGAAGGAGTTCTCCATCGGCCCGACGGCGGCCAGCAGGTAAAGGAGGGCCAGCGGCGCCGTGGCCACCGCCATGGTGATGAGCGCAAAGCGGCGGGTGTGGGCCACTGCCACGGCATACAGCGAGAACCAGAGGCCAGCCGACACATTGGAGCCCCACGGGTGCAGCAGCGTCACGGCCACCTCCGCCACTGCCACAAAGGCAACAAGGCCCACCGGGTGGAAACGGCGGAGGAACATCGCACCGGCCACCGCCACCAGCAGGGCGGTGGCGGGCCAGTTGCCGGACCGGACGGCGTCCGCAACTGTGGGCGCCACCAGCAGGCTGTAGCTGGCGGCCACCACGGCGTCCATCACAAGGGGGTGCCGGTGCAGGTAACGGCGGATGCGCCCCCGGCGCCTGGCCGTGAGCTCCGCAAAGGACGCGTCGGCCTGTCCGGCCGGCGCGTCCCTTCCTACTGCCGTTTCTGTCATGGTCGCGGTTCTTGGTCCATGTTTAGACGTCGCGCTTCTTCAAGGCGATCATTGCCGGGATCAGGAACAACAGCACGTAGCCCAGGAAAATCAGGCCGCCGTGCCAGGGATCGATCACGCCATCGGTGTGGCCGATGGACAGGAAACGTCCGCCCGCCTCGCTCGGAATGTATTGCGGAACGTACTTCCAGAATTCACCGGGAATAAGGGACATGAACCCCGCAGCGATGGAGAGGACGAAGAACATGGCCACCAGGACGGTGATGCCGCCGGCGGAGTTCCGCAGCAGCGTGCCCAGGGACAGGCCGATCAAGGCAACGCCGGCCACGTAGAGACCACCGGTGAAGATGCTGTAAAGCACCCCATCGGTGGACCAGTCGAGGTCGAAGCCCATGCCCTGGAATACCGGCATGGCGATCAGGAAGGTTACTGCTCCGGCGATGGTGGTGATCACGTAGGAAATGACCGCAAGGATGATCGCTTTGGCCACAAAGGCGGGGGTGCGCCGCGGCACGGCGTTCATGGTGGAACGGATCATTCCGGTGGCGTATTCGGAGGACATAAAAAGCACCGCCAGTGATCCGAGGATCAGGATGCCGATCTGCAGGCCGGCGTTCGGCAGGTTGTAGAGGTCGAAGCCCGAGCCCGGCGGAAATGATGCCTCGAGCATTTCGGGGGTCATCGTCTGGCCCTGCTCCCTGGCATTGCGGATCATCTCGTCCAGGTAGGTGTAGCGGATCAGGACGGTCAGAGCGCCAACACCAACGATGGCCGCCAGCGTCAGCAGCAGCAGGATGCGGGTGGACATCAGCGAGAAAAGCTTGATCCATTCGGACCGCAGGACGCCGCCAAAGGTCACGCCCCGTGATCCCGCAGAGGACCGGGTGGAGGCGGTACGGGTTTCAGTCATCGTGCTCATCGTCCTTACTTTCCTGCCGCTGCCGGGGCGGCCACTGCGGATCCGCCGGTCAGGTGCGAATGGTATTCCACTTCGTCCTTGGTGAGGTCGAAGTACGCGTCTTCAAGGGAGGACATCTGCGGGGTGAGCTCGTAGACCAGGACACCGTTGTCCAATGCCACCTGTGCGATCCCGCGGGAATCCATCCCTGTCACTTCGAGGGTTTCGGGCTCGCTGTGGTCCACGGTGACGCCATCGCCTGCCAGGAGGGCAGAAAGTTGCAGCGCGTCGCTTGTGCGGACCAGGGTCCTGGCCTGCCGGGTTCCGGCGATGATCTCCTGGACCGGCGCATCGGCGATGATCCTTCCACGGCCGATGACAATCAGGTGGTCAGCAGTCTGGGACATTTCACTCATGAGATGCGAGGACAGGAAGACGGTTTTGCCCTGGTTTGCGAGGTACCGCACCAGGTTGCGGACCCACAGCACGCCCTCCGGGTCCAGGCCGTTGACGGGTTCGTCCAGGATGAGCGTCTGGGGATCACCCAGAAGCGCGGCGGCGATCCCCAGCCGCTGGCCCATGCCGAGGGAGAAACCGCCGGCCTTCTTGCGGGCCACGGCCTCCAGACCAGTCATCTCGATGACCTCATGGACCCTGTCCTTGGAAATGCCATGCGTGGCGGCCATGGCCAGGAGGTGGTTGTAGGCGCTGCGGCTTGTGTGCACGGCCTTGGCGTCCAGCAGCGCACCCACCTCGTGCAGCGGTGCCTTGTGGTGTGCGTACGGCAGGCCGTTCACGGTGACGGAGCCCGACGTCGGCCGGTCCAGCCCCATGATCATGCGCATGGTGGTGGATTTACCGGCTCCGTTCGGGCCCAGGAATCCCGTGACCAGCCCTGCTTGGACGGTGAAGCTGACCCCGGCCACGGCGGTTTTTCCGCCGTAAACCTTGGTCAGGCCTTTTGCCTCAATCATTGATTGTTCCTTCGGACGGCAGCGCGTGGCTGCGGCAGATGTTCTGGGACGCTTGCGTTATCCACCACGCTACCGAGGCGCAGGCCTGTTTTCGCCGGTCTCAGGGATGATTCAGGGGTAAACCGGGGTAGTCCCCCTGGATGAGGCGCGGCCACCATCAGGGGATAGCGCCGTCAGGGACGGGGGGAGTAGTAGGCAAGAGCCCGGGGCCGCACCCTGTACTCGACACTGCGGACGCCGGCCAACGCCTCGCCGTCGACAGCCAGTGCCATCGGTGCTCCGCCCGCTTCGATGCGCACTTCCTTGGCCTCGGACAAATGGGTGATTCGTGAGGTGGCCAGCGTGCCGGTCAGCACCGACCAGAGCAACCTCAACCGGGCGAAGGACTCATCTGCCGTGATCAGGCGGATGTCCAGGACGCCGTCGTCCATCACCGGCCGCAGCAACGGGGCATGGTCGCGGGGATAGTACCGGCCCCGTCCCACATAGGCGATCCACACTCTGTGGAGCCTGCCGTCCACGGTCAGGGTGGTGGGTGTGCCCGCCGCGAACGTCCGGAACATTGCCACCACTCCGGCGAGGGGCTTTCCCAGTGCCGGCTGCAACTGTTCGCGCCGCCGCACAAAGTTGGGATACAGGCCGACACTGGACGTGTTGAGCATCGTCACTTCCGCCTTTTCGGGCTTTCCGGCCAAGCCGCGCTCCACAGTGATGGTCCCGACGTCCGCCAGGGCAGCTTCGCCTTTCGACGCGGCCGCCAAGGCTTCTTTCAGGCTCCCCGTTCCAGCGTCCCGGGCAAAGTGGTTGATGGTTCCGCCGGGCAGGACCAGCAGGGGGAGTGACCGCTCGACGGCGGCAGTGGCCGCCGCTCCCACTGTTCCGTCACCGCCCCAGACACCCAGCGCTCGTGTCCCCGGACGATCGGAGGTCTCATGGATTGCGGCACTCAGGTCATCGTCCGGCTGCACTGTCTTTATATACGCCTTCGGGAATACCTGCTGAAGTGCTGCGGCCGTCTCCTTGGTAAAGGAACCACCCAAAGTATTCACTACAATCGCCAGCCCTTCCCCTTCGGGCAATTGGGGCGCAGTGGTCCAGGTCCTTGCCGTCTGCGGGAACGACGGGCGGACGGGCCACCACCGCCTCGTAACCAGCGCCGCACCGGCACCTATCGCCGAACCGAACAGCACATCAGAGGGCCAGTGCGCCCCCGTATGGACCCGGGAGTATGCCACCCCGAGCGCTGCCGGAGCCAGCGCTGCACCCAGGGACGGCTTGACCAGCCCTGCCCCTACCGCGAACGCCACCGCCGAAGCCGAGTGACCAGACGGCATGGACGAACTCTTCGGCTGCGGATGCACGAACCGGAACACGGGAAGGTGTTCCGGCAGCGGACGGGCGCGGGGCAGCAGGCTCTTGAACAGTCCATTGGTCACTGCGGAGGCAACTGCCTGAGCGATCAGTCCGTGAAGTGCGGCGCGGCGCGGCCTGCCCGGGATGGTGGCTACGACGGCGGCAATCCCCATCCACAGTTTTCCGTGGTTTGCAGAGGCTGACAGCCGGCGGAAGAACTCGTCATGGTTTCCACCTGGCAGCTTTGATACATGCCGTACCAGGTACTTGTCCGTGCGGCTGATCCACTGATGGCCCCGGCGCCATTTCCTCTGCATGACCTCACCCTACCGCCGCCGCTGCACCTGGCGGCGATGGGTGCAGCACTCCCGGGAGGACCTTACGTGACCTTCAGCGGCTTGGCGGCGCCGGCGAGCAGGAGCGCCAGGATGATAGGTGCAAGGATCGCCAGCAACGCGAAGTGGATTCCCGTCAGGTCGCCCAAATATCCCAACAGGGGAGGCCCGGCCAGGAATGAGGTGTACCCAAGCGTGGAAACAACAGAAACCCTTGCTGCTGCATGTTGGGGGTCATCGGCGGCAGCGGACATTCCCATCGGGAAGGCCAGGGCTGCTCCTACACCCCAGAGTGCCGCGCCCACGGCAGCCAGCCACACATTACCGGCCAGCACGAAGAGGCAAAGACCGGCGGCTGCTGCTGCCATGCTGGCGCGGAGCACGGCAACGCGGCCGTATTTGTCGATGACGCGGCCGCCCAGGAAACGCATCGCTGTCATGGCCAGGACAAAGAGGGCGAACATCAGGGCGCCGGTGGACTCGGAGGTGCCGAGGCCGTCAACGGATGCCTTCGCAATCCAGTCATTGCCAGCACCCTCGGTCAGGGTGGCGCCAAGGATAACGACGCCGATGAGCAAGGTCCGGCTGTCCCGCCAGGCCGAAGGGCCTTTGGCAGGCTTGGCTTCTCCAGCCGCCGGTGTTGGTGCCGTGATGTGCGGAAGGAAGTAGCGGGGAGCAACCATCGTCACCAGCAGCACGATGCCCACGATAACCAGCAGGTGCACCGGCAATCCGACGCCCAGGTTCGACAGCCCTGCTCCAATCAGCGCACCCACGAAGGCTCCGCCACTGAACGCAGCATGGAACTGCGGCATGATGGTCCGCCGCAACTTGTGTTCGACATCGGCACCTTCAAGGTTCTGGGACACATCCCACAGCCCGATGGCTATGCCAAAGAAGAACAAAGCGACTGCTGTGCCCGGAATGGAGGCCATCGAAAGGGACAGCGCAATGGCCGCCCCGGCCACCGAGGCCACCAACCCGCCGAAACGCACAGTGTTGGCCGTGCCGATCCTGCCTACCACCCAACCGGCCGTGGGCAGGGCGAGCAAAGAGCCGATGGCGGTGCAGAGCAGCAGTGTGCCCATTTGGCCGGAGGTTATCTGAAGGGTCTCGGTGACCGCAGGGATCCTCGCTGCCCAGCTGGCGAAAACCAGGCCGTTAATGCCGAAGACAACGAACGTGGCAACTGCCGCTGCTTTCAGGCCAGCCTGCTGTGCCGTTCCGGTATTTAAGCTCATACATTCACTACTTCCACAGAATTGTCATCGAGTCGTCGTTGTTCTTCACGGCTGAACTGTTTGTTGGTGACATCAACACGCTCTCTCACTTAATGCGTCATTTCCGCCAACGCTCTTCCACCCGTGCGAGAGCGTTGGCCCAAAGTGTGCAGGAAGTGAGAGAGCGTCCGGTTAGCGGACGCGCTCCACGCGCTTCTCGTCCCACACCGGCTCGGCTGATTCGTACACCTTGCCGTCCGATCCAAACACCAGGAAGCGGTCAAAGGTCCGGGCGAACCAGCGGTCGTGGGTCACGGCCAGGACTGTGCCCTCGAAGTGGTCAATTGCCCGTTCCAGTGCCTCGGCCGAGTGCAGGTCCAGGTTGTCTGTGGGCTCATCCAAAAGAAGCAGGGTGGCACCGCTCAACTGCAGTAGCAGGATCTGGAACCTGGCTTGCTGCCCGCCGGAAAGGGACTCGTACTTTTGCTCCGACTGCCCCGCCAGCCCATAACCGTCCAGCGCCCCTGCTGCTGCCTCGCGGCCCAGGCCGGACCGGTGTTCGTCACCGCGGTGGAGGATTTCCAGCAGGGTCTTGCCCAACAGGTCGGGCCGGACGTGCGTCTGGGCAAAGAACCCGGGGCGGATCCTGGCTCCGAGTTTCACGGTGCCCTCGTGCGGGACTTCGGCGATTTCGACGTCGGACACGGGCAAGTGCTCCCGCTCCGGGTCGGTGCCACCCGTGGCCAGCAGCCGGAGGAAGTGGCTCTTACCCGAACCGTTTGAGCCCAACACACCTACCCGGTCCCCAAACCACACCTCCGTGGAGAACGGCTTCATCAGCCCGGTGAGTTCCAGCTTCTCCGCCACGATGGCGCGCTTGGCGGTCCGCCCGCCCTTGAGGCGCATCTGCACGTTCTGCTCGATGGGCAGTGCCTCGGGCGGCCCGATCTCCAAAAACTTCGCCAGGCGGGTCTGTGCTGCGTGATACCGGTTGGCCATGTCGGAGCGGAACGCGGCCTTATTCTTGTACATGTTGACGAGTTCCTTGAGCTTGATGTGCTCCTCGTCCCACCGCTTGCGGAGTTCCTCGAAGCGGGCGTTGCGGTCCGCCCGTGCGTCCACATAGGAGCCGAACCCGCCGCCGTGAACCCAGGCCCCGGCGCCGCTGATTCCGGGCTCCAGCGTGACGATGCGCCCGGCTGCGTTGTTCAGCAGTTCACGGTCGTGGCTGATGAAGAACACCGTCTTCTTCGATTCGTTCAGCTTGTCCTCAAGCCAGCGCTTGCCCGGCACGTCCAGGTAGTTATCCGGTTCGTCCAGCAGCAGCAGGTCATCCGGGCCGGCAAAAAGCGCTTCCAGCACCAGCCGCTTCTGTTCACCGCCGGAAAGACTCGACGCCGGGCGGTGCTGGGCGCGGTCAAACGGTAGTCCCAGCGCGGCCATGCACACTTCGTCCCAGACAGTCTCCACGTCGTAGCCTCCGGCGTCTCCCCAATCAACGATGGCTTGGGCATAGCGCATCTGGCTGGGTTCGTCGTCGTGCTCCACCATGGCGAGCTCGGCGTCGTCCACCTCGCGGGCCGCCGCTGCCAGGGCGGGCGGCGCCGCGGAGACCAGCAGGTCGCGGACGGTGGAGCCGTCGCGGACCTGGCCGACGAACTGGCGCATGATGCCCATGTTCCCGGAGCGGCCGATCACGCCTTCGTCGGGAACCAGATCCCCGGCGATGATCCGAAACAGGGTGGTTTTGCCAGTACCGTTGGGGCCGATCAGGGCCGTTTTGGTGCCGTCCGGAACCTTGAAGGTCACGCCGTTCAGCAGTTGGGTGCCGTCGGAAAGGAAGTAATCGATACCGGAAACGTCAATATGGGCCACGTATTCCATCTTCCCACGCCGCGCCCACCCGGATTCTTGTCCAGGTCTGCAGGCCTACCCGGCGTCAGAAGTCCGCGTCTCCGGACAAAAACCCTAGCCCGCGGCGGTCAGGAACTTTTGCAGCAGCGGCCCGGAGGTTGTCGCCCCCAGGCCTCCATCCTCCACAAAAACTGCAACGGCGAGATCACCCTGTACGGCCACAATCCAAGCGTGCGTCTTTGGCGGATTCTCTTTGCCGAACTCGGCCGTGCCGGTCTTGGCGCCAACGGGGGCACCGGGAACACTGGACAGGAAACCTGCGTGGCCTGATGTCACCACGGCCCGCATCATGTCGGCCAGGGACGCCGCTTCCTCGGCGGTGATGGGATTCTCAGAGGCCCGGGACGGAGCCTCCCCGGTGGCCGTGGCGGATGGCTGGGCAGCGGGAGCAGTGGAGCCGCTGGTTGTTCCCTCGGCAGCGGCACCGGCGTCGGCATTCAACACCAGCTGCGGGGCAACCGGCGCACCCTTGGCCACGGAGCCGGCCATCATGGCGGCGGCCAGTGGCGACAGCAGCACCTTTCCCTGGCCGATCATCGAAGCGGCGTGCTCAGTTCCCGCGGCTTCCCCGGGGACGGATCCCAGGAAGGCGGCGGCGCCGAGCGTGGGTGCCTCGACGGCGAGGCCCATCGCCATGGCGGCCGCTTCAAGCTGTCCCTGCGAAACGGTGTCACGGGCGGCGATGAACGCTGTATTGCAGGAGTGGGCAAAGGCGTCACGGAGCGTCACCGAACCCAATGAGCCTTCCGGGTAGCCCTCCGCGTTTTTGAAGGTCCGTCCGTCCACCGTCAACGTGGGCGTGCATTCAACCTTCGACTCAGGGGTCAGCCCGTTACGGAACATCGCCAGCGAATCCACCATCTTGAAGATGGAGCCGGGCGCGTACTGGCCCAGCATCGCCGTGTTGTAGCCGTTGCTGCCCGGGCCGGAGGCGGCCGCCAGGACAGCGCCGGTTGAAGGCCGGAGCGCAACAATCGCAGATGCCGGTTCCACGCCTTCCAGCGTGCTCTCCGCCAGCGACTGCAGCGTAGGATCCAGGGTTGTCTTCAGCGGGGTTCCCGGTGTGGGCTTCACCTCAAAAAGCACCCGGCGCGGATCTGCTGCCGCGGACTGGATCTGTTCCCTCGTCAGGTCGGCGCGCTGAGCACGGATAACGACGGCGTCCGTCCCCCTGAGCTGGTCGTCGTACTGCTGCTGGAGGCCGCCGACGCCGGTGACGTCACCGGCCGTCAGCTCGCCGCCGGATGCCTCGATCTGCTCCGCCGTGGCCTCGCCCACCGAGCCGAGGACGGCGCGGGCAAACGTGCGGCTGGGAGCCAACGGCATTGAGGCCGGAATGGCACGGGCGCCTGGAATCGCCGCAATCTGCTCATTGGTGATAGTGCGGCCTTCTTCGCGCAGGGTGATCGCGGAGACAAAGGCCTCGGCACCCGACGCCTGCACCTGCTGGACGTAAGCGGCAGGGTCAACTCCGACGAGCGCTGCGAGCTTGGTGGCCGCATCAGCAGGATCTCCAGCACCAAGCTGAGGCTTGTCGATACCCACATTCACCACGGGGCGGTACGTCACCAGGGGTACGTCGCCCGCACCCAGGATGTCTGCCCGCTGGGGTGACTGGGAGCCCTTGGTCAGGATCTCGCTGTCGGCCAGGTCCGGCGCCAGGGTGGCCGGATCCCAGACCGTCAGCCATTTGTCCCCGGACTTCTTGAATTTGGCCGAGACGGTGTACTTCCACTCGGCACCACCGAAGTTCCAGGTGTAGTGGAGGGGTGCAGAGGCGTTGTCCCCGTCAAGGGCCAGTTCGCCTGCTTCGACGGCGGGCTTCTGGGGATCAAGTGCCGCAAAGACTTTTTTCAGCTGGTCATTCGCAGCTGCGGAATCCTTGCCGTCGAAGGGCACCGAGCCCACATCCAGTCCGGCTACTGCCGCGGCCAACTGCCCCGCAGCCGCCTCAGCTCCGCTCCTGCCGTCATCGCAGGCAACCAGCGACGTTCCGAGAATGACGGCAGCGATGCCCAAAGAAAGTTTTGTTGATATCCCCATCGCGCCATTATCCCCCGCTTTTGGGGTCACTTTGGCACGTTCCGTTCTTCCGTGCCGCCGGAGACGGGAACTGGAGGGCTACGCTGCTGCCAGCCCGAGCGCCGGGACGGAAAGACCGAACATGTCCTGAAGTGCATACTTTGCGGCGTGGTACCCGGGCATGCCTGTAACACCCGGGCCCGGCGGGGTGGAGGAAGAACACAGGTAGACGCCACGCAAGGGGGTACGCCAAGGGACCGGCGACACGACCGGCCTCTGGACAAGGTTCAGGAGGTCCATAGTGCCCGCGCTGAAATCCCCGCCGACGTAGTTGCGGTTGTACTTCGCCAGCCCGGCAGCGGTAATCGCCCTCGACTCCACCACAAGGTCCCTGAACCCTGGCGCGAACCGCTCCAGCTGTGCAGTGATGGCTTCAGTCATGTCCCTTGTCGATCCGGAGGGGACATGGCAGTAGGCCCACAGGGTGTGGTGTCCGGCAGGCGCCCGACCGGAGTCGAAGCGTGACTGCTGGGCCACCAGGACGTACGGACGCTCGGGGTGTCTGCCCGCGCTGACCTCGTTCTCAGCGCGTGCCACCTCCGCCCGGGTACCGCCCAGGTGCACCGTTCCGGCGTCGGCCAGTTCCCTTGCCGTCCACGGCACGGGTCCCGAGAGGATGAAATCCACTTTGCACGAGCCATTTCCGTACCTGAACGATTCCAGCGCCCCCCGGTACCGGGCGGGAAGGGCACCACCGGCCATGTTCAGCAACCCTTGCGGGGCAACATCCAGCAACGTGGTGCGTGCGGACGGCAGGTCCACCAGCCGGTCGATGGGTGCATCGGTGTGGATAACACCCCCATGGGCAACGATGTCCTCCGCCAAGGCGGCAGCTATGGCGGCCGACCCTCCTTCCGGGATCGGCCAGCCACCGGCATGCCCGAGCGCCCCCAGCATCAGTCCTGCCCCGGACGCGGCGAGGGAGGGCAGGTGGGAGATGGCATGGGCGGCAACCCCGGCCAGCAGGGCAGGTGCAGAGTCTTCCTTGAAACGGGCGTTCCACAGTCCGGTTCCCTGCTCCACGGTCCTCAACCCGAACAGCCCTGCCGCCAACGGGTTGCGGGGGACCCGGATCAGCTGGTTCTGGGTGAAGTCCATGATCTCGTCGATGCTGTCCACGAGAGGTGCCATCAGCCGCCGGTAAGCAGCACCGTCGCGGCCCAGTCCGTCAGCTGTCCGGTCCAGCGACCGATAGGCGAGGGCGGCCCTGCCACCATCCAGCGGGGATCCGTAGGACAGGCCGGGGGTTATCAGGTTCACTCGGCGGGACAGTTCGAACGCCTTGAAAAATGGTGAGGCTACTGCCATCGGATGAACAGCGGAGCAGATGTCGTGGAAGTGCCCCGGCTGCATCAGTTCACTGGTCCGGGTCCCGCCGCCGATGGTACTGCCTGCCTCGAAGAGCTCCACGGACAGCCCGGCCCGCGCCATTACCGCTGCGGCTGCAAGCCCGTTCGGCCCGGCGCCTACTACCGCTACGTCAGGCATTGGAACCCGTCTTCCAGGGCAGTACGGAGTTTGATCGCTCTCGAAGGTTCAACCGGAGCCAGTCAGGCGCGCCGGCGAAGGGACCGCTCTGGGGATCATCAAGATGATGCCGGCGGATGGGGTCGTAGTCCGGGTTGTAAATGTCCCAGGTCACGCGCAGCATAAGGTAGCCCACCGCGGCCATGTGCGCCGCCACGGCGAGGACGTAGTAAGGCATATCCAGGTTGTGCTGGGAAGAGCCTGCGCTGGTCACTTGTCCAAGGTACATCCACACTGCTGCCCAGTGCAGGCCCTCGATTCCCTGCCAGATTAGAAAGTCACGCCATCTGGGCCGCGCCAGCGCAAGGAGGGGGATCAGCCACACCACGAACTGCGGCGAATAGACCTTGCCGGTCAGGACAAACGCCGCCACGATCAGGAAGGCCAGCTGGGCAAGGCGGGGACGGCGGCGGGCGGTCAGGGCAACGGCTGCAATGGCCACACAGGACAGTAGAAAAAGGCCAGGGGACAAGAGGTCGACGGCGGCCGGGCTGAGTTCCGTCCATTGCAGCCGGTTCGCAACGAGATTGTAGGCGAACCAGGGCGAGCTGTACCCGGCGTCACGGTCCACGCTGAACTGGAAGAAGTAGGCCCACCCGGCAGGGTTGGCAGCGGCGAAGGGCAGGTTGACGGCAAGCCATGAGGCGGCGGCAGCGCCCGCCGTCACCAGCAAGGGACGGAACCGTCCAGTCCGGATGGCCAGCAGCAGGATCGCGCCAATAACAAGCAGCGGGTACAGCTTCGTCGCCGCCCCCAGTCCGATGAAAACCCCGGCAAGCACCAGCCGTTCCCGGGAGAAGAAGTACATGCCCAGGGCGAGCAGGGCTACTGCCCACAGATCCCAATTGATGGTGCCGGCCAGCACGATGCCCGGGGCCAAAGCCACCATGGCAGCATCCCAGGGCCGTCGGCTGGACATCCGGGCGGTGGCCAGGACCGTGACCACAGTAACCGCGGCCAGAAGGGCAACATTGATGTCGAAGTAGGCCAGGACACGCGAATCCGATATCCCTGTCCCGGGAACGAGCCATGCCGTCACCCCCGCGATCAGGGCGATCAGAACCGGATACTCAAACTGGCTACCGGCACCAAGGACGGGTACGGTTCCCACTGCCAGTCCACGGTTCCGAAAAAGCTCAGGGAAGTCCGAATAGCAGGTGGCGTAGAACTGCGTGGGGGATTCCCAGCCGTTGACGCGGCAATACCCTTTGACCAGGATGCCCGCAAGGGCCGCCAGGACCGTGAGCAGGATCAGTACACGTTCAACGGTGAAGATGCCGGGGGAAACGATGCCCGGGGCGGCCCTGGCTCCGAGGGGACCGCCGATGGCTTCGGTGAAGTTGCGCAGCAGGACATCGCTGCGGCTGGGAACTACCAGGCGGGTCCGCCCTCGATGCTCCGGCGGCTGGGTCTCCTGCATGGCATCGAGCTTACCGCCGCTGCCTGACACTATCGGAAGAGGGCCCGCGAGGAGCCCACGCGCCGCCGCGTGGGCTCCGGCACTGGCACTGATGTGCGCCCATGTCTTCTCCTGGGGGCCACACGGGCGTTAGCGCATCCCGCCCAACTGCTGGTGCATCAGGAGGAAGACGTCTTCCCGCTGCTTCTCCAGCAGCGGGCGGTTGAATTGCCTGCGGCTGCTGCGTCTCCCGCGTGAAGGAGACAGGAGTTTCTGAAGCTTCTTGATCATTGTGGTCACCTCCTTTCGAACTGGCTGGCCCGCAAACTGGGCGCGACAATTAAGCCCCCAGTCCGCACCATAAAGAAACGGGCGGTTTTGGGGCGTAGGAATACCCGGAAATGAATAAGTAATTAGGGCGCGCGGGAAGGGAGCACAAAGCCAAAAACTGCCGATGGCAATAAAAGAAAACTGCCGGGCTATTGGAGTAGCTGCTTATCCCATACAAGACGCAGGGGTGCGGAGACCGGTGCCTGATGCACCCGAAGCATCGCTGCCGGTCTCAGTACCGGCGGCAGGGGTGGCGGCTAGGAGCCGGCGAACCCTGCAAACGGGCGCGCAAAAGCATCAGAGGCCGGGTCCGCGGTGATGGTTGTCTTCCGTCCGCTAGTCAAAGTAATCATTTTTCCCAACCTCCTTTTCTGCTCTGCCGTTGCTGGCTGACTGGCCTTTGCAACGAACGCCACGACCCCGGCAGGACGCTCTGGGGTCAGGAATAAAAGTACACCACGATTACAGTGCACCGCTACCTAATTCGTGAAACTTTCTAAAGAAACTCGGAAATAGCTATTAAAGGCCCCATCGGACAATTGCCGGAGTCCTCTTATCCCAGCCCAGGGTGCACACTTTCGCGGTTCCGAGAATAAAGTGGCGCCCCTCGGCGGGCGGCAATTCAAGCCAGCGGGCTGTGAGGATCCGGGAGAAGTGCCCGTGGGCCACAATGAGGACGTTGTCCATGCCGGATTCCAAGACGCGCCCAATGATCTTGTCCGCCCGGGCGGCCACCTCGTCCAGCGTCTCTCCGTTGGGCACGCCGTGGGTCCAGATCAGGTAATCGGGGTTGTCTTTCCGGATCAGGTCCGAGCTGATGCCTTCATAATCGCCATAATTCCATTCGACGGCGAGGGGCTCATGCTGGGCGTCCGGGAAGCCTGCCAGTTCCGCCGTCCGGCGGGCACGCCTCAGGGGAGAGGTCAGTACCAGGTCAAAATCGACGGGGTCCAGTACCTTCCGGGCCTCCACCGCCTGCTGCTCGCCTTCAACAGTGAGGGGCAAATCAGTAAGTCCCGTGTACTGCCCGCTTTTGGACCACTCGGTCTCGCCGTGGCGGAGGATCCAGAGCTGGGGCCGGGGGGCAAGGGCAGGATTGGTCACTTGGACTCCTTGGAGGAAAGGTCGACGGCGGCAGGAGGCGTTCCGGCCCCAGGTTCGGCAGGTGCAGATTCAGGCTGCTCCGCCCACCAGCGGAGCAGCCTGGCTTCCGCTTCTTCGGAGGGCAGGGGCCCGTGTTCCATCCGCTCATTGAGCAGGAACTTATAAGCGCGGCCCACTACAGGGCCAGGTTTTAGGTCCAGGAGGGCCATGATCCGGGCACCGTCCAGGTCAGGGCGCACCGAATCCAGCGATTCCTGTTCCCGGAGCGCCGCGATCCGGGCCTCGAGGTCGTCATAGGCGAAAGCCAGCCGCTCGGCCTTCCGCTGGTTGCGCGTGGTGACATCCGAGCGGGTCAGCCGGTGCAGCCGTTCCAGCAGCGGCCCGGCGTCGGTCACGTAGCGGCGAACCGCGGAGTCACTCCAGCCGGCATCGCCGTAACCGTAAAAGCGCATGTGCAGCTCCACCAGGCGGGCAACGGCCTTGATGGTGTCGTTGTCGAACCGCAGGGCCTTCATCCTCTTGGTGGTGAGTTTGGCACCCACCATGTCGTGATGCCGGAAGCTCACCGCGCCGCCCGGTTCAAAACGGCGCGTAGCCGGCTTGCCGACGTCGTGCATCAAGGCTGCGAAACGGAGCACAAAGTCCGGCGCCGGCACGGGGCCGTCAGCGTCCGTTTCCAGTTCCGCCGCCTGTTCCAGCACCTGCAGCGAATGCTGGTACACGTCCTTGTGGCGGTGGTGCTCATCCGATTCGAGCCGGAGGGCGGAGACTTCCGGCAGCACGAACTCGGCCAGGCCGGTGTCTACCAGCAAGTCCACGCCCACCCGGGGGCGGCGGCCGCAGATGAGCTTGGTGAGTTCGTCCCGTACACGTTCGGCGGAAATGATGGTGATCCGTTCGGCCATCCTCGTCATGGCCTCGCGGACGTCATCGTGGACGGAGACACCCAATTGCGCCGCGAACCTGGCGGCGCGCATCATCCGCAGCGGATCATCCGAGAAGGACGCTTCCGGAGCCCCCGGCGTAGCGAGGATGGAGGCGTGCAGGTCGCGTACGCCGCCGAACGGATCCACCAGTTCCAAAGAAGGCAGTTTCAGGGCCATGGCGTTGATGGTGAAGTCCCGCCGGAGCAGGTCGTCAGTCAAGGAGGAGCCGAAGGCCACCACCGGTTTCCGGGACTCCGGATCATAGGCCTCGGCACGGTAGGTGGTTATTTCGATCTGGAAGCCGGCCTTGCGCATTCCGATGGTGCCAAAGGCGCGGCCGATCTCCCAGAAGTTGTCCGCCCACTTCTTGATCAGGGCCACCGTTTGGTCCGGCGTGGCGTCGGTGGTGAAGTCCAGGTCCGGGGAGGTCCTGCCCAGGAAAAGGTCACGCACGGGACCGCCCACCAGCGACAGTTCGTGGCCTGCGTCCACAAAACGCTGGCCGAGCTCCAGGACCACCGGGTCCACCTGGAAATCGACGGTGTGGGATTCAGTCTTGTGATGTGGGTGCGCCATAGTTACTTAAGCTTGTCAGAAACCAGCGGCAGCGCAGGCCAAAAAGCTGTCAAGATCCTGCTCATTCCGTGCGGCGCCGGCAAACCGCGTCATATGCAGTCCATGTTGGTGTCATGTTCCGGTCATCACGAACGGGCAACAGTCGTTAGAGTGGACTCCATGGCCCATCCAGTACCGAGCGCTCCAGGCAGGAGGACGAACGCACCGTTGCCGTCGGCGATCGGTGCGCACGTTGCACCTGCCCAGCATTCGGCACCGGCTTCGCTGCCCACTGTCGAGGAAGTCTCTGCCGGCGGCGTCGTCGTGGACACCTCCGACGCCGAACTGAGGGTGGCAATCATCGCCCGCCTTAACCGCGGCGGACGCCTGGAATGGTGCCTGCCCAAGGGGCATCCGGAGGGCAAGGAAAACAACGAGCAGGCCGCGGTCCGTGAAATCGCCGAAGAAACCGGCATCGAAGGTGACATCCTCGCGCCGCTGGGAAGCATCGACTACTGGTTCACCGTGAGCGGCCACCGCGTACATAAAACAGTCCATCACTACCTCCTGCGGGCTACAGGCGGCGAGCTGACCATCGAGAACGATCCGGACCAGGAAGCGGTGGACGTCGCGTGGGTTCCCATCCACGAGCTCGCCCGCAAGCTGTCCTTCCCCAATGAGCGCCGCATCGCCGACCTGGCACGCGAAGTCCTGCCAGAACACCTATAGGGCGGCATTGCCGGCGCTGGCATTGCGGTGATAGGCGCCTGCGGGTGAGACGATGAACTCGATGTCAGCTTCCAATTTTCCTTCCGATCAAGCCGGCCGGGCCGGCGGCGCTCCAGAGGGCGTACCTGCCGACGGTGTACCCCTGGACGGCGCGCCCCAGGCTGCAGCACCCCTGGACAGCACAACGCAGGACAGCGCTCCCGCGGAAACCGCGCACCTGGCTGCGCCTGTGGACGGGTCTCCCTTGGACGGCGGACAAGCCGGCGCTGAGCAGGCGAGTGAAACCAGGTCCAGCGCCATCATGGCCGCGGGAACCCTCGTTTCGCGTTTCCTGGGATTTGGCAAGACGTGGATGCTGGGAACGGCCCTCGGCCTCGGTTCCACCGTTAATGACACGTTCATCAACGCCAATAACCTGCCCAACCTGATCTTCCTGCTGGTGGCCGGCGGCGTTTTCAACGCTGTGCTCGTGCCGCAGATCATCAAGGCCAGCAAGGCTCCGGACAGGGGAGCGGACTACATCAGCCGGCTGCTGACGCTGGCTGTCCTGCTCCTGCTGGGACTGACGGGCCTGGTGACGCTGGCGGCGCCCTGGGTCATCGAACTCACCACCCAGGGCTATTCCCCACAGCAGAAAGCGTTGGCCGTAGCCTTCGCCTTTTGGTGCCTGCCACAAATTTTCTTTTACGGCCTCTACGCCCTCCTCACCCAGGTCCTTAACGCCAACGGTGCCTTCGGGCCGGCCATGTGGGCGCCCATCCTCAATAACCTGGTGGCCATCGCCGGGTTGGGCATGTTCATCTACATCTTCGGTGCCAACGAGTTCAACCCGCACACCCTGGACAACTGGGGCGACACCCAAACACTGTTCGTGGCCGGCTTCTCGACCATCGGCGTCGTGTCCCAGACGGTGATCCTGATGATTCCCGTTTTCCGGCTGCGGCTGGGGTTGCGTCCGCGGTTCGGCTGGCGGGGAGTGGGACTCGGCAAGGCAGCCAAGCTGAGCGTCTGGACTCTCCTAACGGCCGCCGTCGGGCAACTCGCTTTCCTGTACGTCATGCGCATCGCCACCATCCCGGGCGCGGAACGGCTCCGGCTGGAGCGCGCCGGGGATCCCGCCGCTGACTTCCTGCCCGGCAACGCCGTGCTGGAAGTGGCCAGCCAGCTCTACCTGCTGCCGCACTCCATCATTGCGCTGTCCCTCGCCACAGTCCTGTTCAACCGGATGACCAGGGCATCGCAGGACGGCAATCGGGCGCAGTTGCGGGATGCGCTCTCGCACGGCCTGCGGACTATGGCCGTCGCCACCGTTTTTGGTGCCATGGCCCTGTTTGCCCTGGCCGGCCCGCTGGGCATGTTCTTCTCCGGCGGCGACAAGCAGGACGGCGTGATGCTCGCGCAGACGCTCACCATCCTGGCCCTTAGCACCCCCTTCATGAGCGCCAACTTCATGATGTCGCGGGTGTTCTACGCGAATGAAGACGCCCGGACCCCCTTCTACATCCAGCTGCAGCTTGCCGTCGTTTACGTTGCAGGCGCGTTTGCCATCCAATTCCTCCCGGTAAACCAGATCATCTACGCCATCGCAGTCCTCTATATGGTGGGCAACATTTTGTCCGTTGTGATCAGCGCCTACTTCCTGCGGCGCCTCCTCGGACACCTCGACGGACCGAGGATCGCAAATTCCTACATCCGCATGGGCTACGCCGCCCTTGGTTCCGCGATTGCGGGTGCGGGAGCGCTGTGGTTGATGGGCAGCTACAGCCCGGACGGGTTCGCCTGGCGCGATCGGCTGACGGCGCTCATAACAGTCATCGTGGTGGGTCCCATCATGCTGGTGGCCTACTTCTTCCTGCTCAAACTGTTCCGCGTCTCTGAACTGCGCGACTTGCTCCGTCCCCTCCTGGGAAGGCTGGGACGCGGCGGGCCTGCTGCGCCTGCTTCAGAAGACGGGACCCCGCCGTCGGACGATACAGCTGGAGCAGGCTCGGCTGACCGTCGGCCCCGGGCACCCGAGCGTGCCACCACCTCCGTGGATACTGGGCTTATCCCACGCATTTCAGGAGAGTTTGACTCCGCCTCCTTCCGCGCCGGTCCAGTCCCCGAGCGCGGGGCAGGACACCGGGAACCGGCCGACGGCGAAGATCACTCCGGCGGTGACGGCACGTACCTCCCTGGCGAGGACCAGCCCAGCACCGCGCGCGGCGGACTGCTGCGCGATCAGATTCCGCTTCCCGGACGCCGGACCTTCCAGGGGAAGCCCGGCGAGAACCCGAATTTCAGGCCTCGGCGGCCGCGGAAAAAGTGATGTTGGCGCGGTCTGCCGCTGTCTTTGTCCACGGTGCGTAAGGCGCAATCGGCTAGGATCGATAGGGAACAGGGGTAGTTGCATTCAAGGGCCAGCCTTTCCGGCGGCCCCTTGAACGGTGGTTGCGTCATCCATCCCGGCAATACCGGACAGTCTAGGAGGAACACGTGTCCAACCCGATCGATGTCGGATCAGTACTGGGCGGCCGTTACAAGGTGACAGCCACTGTATTGGCCTCGCACGACCACGATCTGGTGCTGGATGGTGTGGACCAGGTGCTTAATCGCCCTGTCAGCATCCTGGTTGCCGGACCAGAGAACACGGAGCAGGTTGCGCAAAGCGCGCGCGAGGTTGCAACGGGTGAACGCCCCGGCACCGTTCAGGTTCTGGACCTCGGCGTGACCGAGGCCGCCACCTACCTCATCACCAACCACACGTCTGCAGCGGACCTGCTGGATCTTGTGGTAGCTTCCAACCCTCCCTATGTGGAGCCGTTCTTCACGGACACGCTCGGAAGTGAAATCTTTGGGCAGCCGCGGTCCCATGAGCCTGAGCCCTACGACGACGAAGATCACGTAGACGCCGGCTACATCAACTACGGCGATGCACACCCCAGCCAGGTTGATCCTTTCCGTGCTGCACCCGCAGTGCCGCCGAGGCCTCCTGTCCGGCCGACGAATGCACCCGCGGGCCGTAAGCCGTCCGGTGCATCCCCAATCGGCGGAGCAGCTCTGGGCGGCGCGGCCGGGGCTGCGGCGGGGGCTGCGGCGTCCCATTCTTCAGCTCGCCCAGCCGGCCCCTCGACGCGGCCCGCTGAGGATCCGGCAACGGCCAGCTTCGCCTCCAACCCGAGGAATCAGCCGGAGTCGACCGGCAGCGGGAAGCCGAAGGTGTCCCTTTGGTCCGAGGATGATTACGCCAGCGCCGGAGACCAGGACCGGTACGAAGACTCTCCGGTTAGAGATGAAAATCCGGCCAAGAAGAAGTCCCCCGTGTTTGCGCGGCCGGCTGCCGCTGCGGCGCCTGTTGGCCCCTCTTACGCTGAGCAGGACGACTATAACGACGACAACCGGGATGCACCGGCACGTGAACCGCGGTCCATGCGCTGGCTGGTGGGCGGGCTGCTCGCCGTGGTTCTGATTGCTGGGCTTGTTTTCGCCGTGACCAAGCTCGGCAGCCTGTTTTCCTTGGAGCCGCAGGCCAACCCCTCAGCTCCTGCCACCGCCAATGGGGCTCCCGCAGGCTCTGCCGCGCCAACGCAGGCGCCTACCTCGGCCCCGCCCGCTGTCCCGCCGGCCATTGAAAGCGTCAGCCGGCAGGGTAACTTCGATTTTGCCGCCACCTTTGACGGTGACCTGGTGAGGGCATACGACGGTAACGCAGCCAGCTACTGGTCGGACATGGAATTCGCCTCGGAAAACTGGGGAGGACTGGCCGCCCAGGGCGTGCCGCTGGTGGTGAAGCTTGAGAACCCGGCAACGGTTTCCTCAGTAACGCTTTCGCAGCTGGGCGGTTCAGGTGGAAACATCACGGTGTACACCAACGATCAGCCGTCTTTGGACGGAGCGAAGGCAGTCGGGACAAACAGCTTTACATCAACCGATCTCAATATGCCCCTCGCGGAGCCGGTACAGGCCCAGTACGTTATTGTGTCCATCAACTCCCTTCCCCGGCTGGCTGCCCCGAAGACGCGCTATGGCTACGGCCTCCGGTTGGCGGAGATCAAGGTCCAGTAACCCCACTGCCCCTGCACCGGTTCCGCAGAACTGGTTGGGCCGTAATCCTTACTGTGCGCGGGTTTGCCATGGAACGGTAATCTGGAAAGAGCGTCTCGCGGAGTTCGCTTACTGCCGTCCGCGGTAATCCACCGTGCCCTGGGTCGGAATATTCAGCCTGCAGTATCAGTTGTGCCATGTGGCCGGCCTCCAAAGCGGGGCGCGTCAAATAAGGAAGAGGTTCACCGTTCAGTGACCATCACAGAAAACACCACGTCAGAAGTACGTGATGTCATCATCGTCGGCTCCGGCCCGGCTGGTTACACGGCAGCTGTCTATACTGCCCGCGCCAACCTGAAGCCTCTGTTGCTGGCAGGTTCTGTCACTGCCGGCGGTGAACTGATGAACACCACCGATGTCGAGAACTACCCAGGCTTCCCGGAAGGCATCATGGGGCCGGACCTGATGGAAAGCTTCGAGAAGCAGGCGGCGCGCTTCGGCACCGAGATTCAGTTCGAGGACGTTACGTCGCTCCAGCTCGAAGGACCTGTCAAGACTGTCACCATCGCCACCGGCGAAAGCTTCCAGGCAAAGGCAGTGATCCTCTCCACCGGCTCCGCCTACCGGGAACTCGGCCTCCCGAATGAGAAGCGGCTTTCAGGCCACGGTGTCAGCTGGTGTGCAACCTGCGATGGTTTCTTTTTCAAGGACCAGGACATTGCGGTCATCGGTGGGGGAGACTCTGCCATGGAAGAGGCGCTGTTCCTTACTAAGTTCGCGAAATCGGTGACGGTTGTCCACCGCCGCGATTCTTTGAAGGCTTCGAAGATTATGGCTGACCGCGCACTGGCCCACGAGAAGATCAAGTTCATCTGGAACAGCACTGTGGACGACGTGGTTGGAGACCAGAAGGTCACCGGCTTGAAGGTGAAGAACCTTGTGGACGGTTCCATTTCTGATCTTGCGGTTACGGGCGTATTCGTCGCCATTGGCAACGACCCCCGGACTGATCTCGTTAAGGGAGTCCTGGACCTGACGCCGGAGGGAACTATTGCCGTCGAAGGCCGGAGTTCCAAGACCAGCCTGTCAGGCGTGTTCGCAGCCGGCGACGTCATCGACCCCACTTACCGGCAGGCGATCACAGCGTCCGGTTCCGGCTGTGTTGCCGCTATTGACGTCGAACACTACCTCGCAGACCTGCAAGCCTAAGACCCTAAGCGCTACGAAGAGAGAGATAAAACTATGAGCAATGCAAAAGACGTAACTGACGCCAGCTTCGGTACGGATGTTCTATCCTCGGATAAGCCGGTTATCGTGGACTTCTGGGCGGAATGGTGCGGTCCCTGCCGCAAGCTGGGCCCGATCCTTGACGAGATCTCCGTCGAGTACAGCGAAAAGGTTGATGTTGTGAAGCTGAATGTGGATGACAACCCCGGTATTGCCGCACAGTACGGTATCACCTCGATTCCAGCTGTTTACCTGTTCCAGGGCGGGGAAGTGAAGAGCACGGTTATCGGAGCAAAGCCGAAACAGTTCTTTGAGAAGGAATTCGCGGACGTCCTTTCGTAGTTCGTTATCCCGGGGCTCTTGCCCTGTAAGTAAAGAAGTGGTCACCGCTCATGAGAGCGGTGGCCACTTCTTTTTTGGCTCCACGTCTGTACCAGGACTTCTCCGTTGTCTCGCTGCGGACGCGACCCCCAGCGTCCCAAGGCGATGCCCGGGCAAAGTTGGAGTGTATCGAGACGAACAAGAGGAACAATATTAACGGTTGTGATCCCGGGGTTGAGACGCAATCCGCGTACAGTAGTGATCGTGGTGAATCTGTTTCACGTGAAACGCCGGGCCCGTGTGGAGACTGCACGAAGACGATGAGGGAATCGAAACGACATCGCCCGAAGTCCCGAATACGGCCACGTCACCAGTCGAAATTTTTGCCAAGGTGATGCACATTGACATGCCACTCCTCCCCTCCTCCAGGCTCGTCGCGCTCTCTAGTCTTCCTCCAAGGATTTGGCCGTACTGCCCCAAGTTGTCGCCGTTGGTAATCTCGGACCTTTTGCACGGCATCTCGAAGGCTCTTGCCCGGCTGTAGTCTTTGTCCGTATGGCTACCATGGACGGCGATGCGGCCAAGGGCCGCGCGGATATGCGCAGTACGACATCACAAGGACGACCTCTGCTGCCTTCTGCTCCTAACGTTTCACGTGAAACGGACGACCATGCAATGGATCTGCGACTGCGCGGGAGGCGCCTTGGTATTCGGCGCTATTTGAGCTGCGTCAGAAGAAAAGCGCACCTACCTTGAATGGGCCGCCAGTAACTGCGACAGCCCCAGACACATTCCCTCCCTGCAAAAGGCAGGATTCAGGCGGGCTAACGGAAAACAACTCCCGCACGGTTCGTCCTGAAGGTGGGTTAACACAGAAAGGGTAGAACTATGGGCTTTACGCCGTGCGGGAGGACCGGCAGTTTTTAGACGCTACGGTTCGAAAATTTGGACGGTCCCCAGCGTTATGGGGAGGCGACAGCACCGCAACGATACGAGGTATGGGCAAAGCCTGCGCCGGTAGCGACGAAAACATAGTTCCGGCTGAGACGAAAAGGGACCAGTACGCGACCAACGCCCCTAACCAAGGAGTCGGTTGATGCACCACCGCATCTCAAGCCGAGGGTAGGGGCCCGATTGAACGACGGTCGGTAGTAGGAAAATGGCAACACTCCAGCAGGGTCCTGCAGGGATACCGGGCACAGCACTTGAGGTGCGTCCCAGCATCGTAGTGCCCTACCAGCACGGTGCTCTCAATCATCAAGATGGGGGGGTTACAGCAACACCGGGCGTTCCTATTGGGCACACCAACTCTGAGTGCGAGGACGCGATCCATTGATCCTGACCACATGTGGAATATGACAATCATTCCCGCTCCTAACCATCCAACCATCGGGCCGCACGCAGCTAAGCATCAGCCAGACCGTCCCCACCCCTGGGCGCGCCAATCTTCCTATCAGCCCGCTAAGTTTCAGAGCCGGCTGATGCGGTTCATTGAGGTCGACTAGGCTACCACCCGTTGTCGAGTAAAGAGCGTCGAAAAGCCTGGTAGGGCGGCGATGCGTTGTGATTGGGGGGCCGTCTCAATAGTTTGCCTGGACCAAATTCGCGCCGATGATGCGCGGGCAGGGTGACCGCGATAGACCTCCGCTGTTTCACGTGAAACAGCGGATGTGCTCGAGGTGGGCACCTCCCTGCGGCGACGCCGCTACCGACGCTCGCCTTGAGGCCGTCGCAGGTAGTCACAAACCCGCCAGCAGCGAACCCCGGAAGGGGGGCCCGGAACTTCCAGTCGACAGCAGCCATACGAGGAGCGCGCTACATCTATTCCAGGCCACGAAAAGACCAACTGAAATTCCGCAAGTCAGGGAAGAGGTGTTTCACGTGAAACAAGCAGTGGAGTGCGCATCCCCATCCAACCGGTCCGCTATTGCCGCCGTTGCCAATGGTCTAGAAGGACTCCGGGCAAGCGCTACCCCTCCGGCACGGATAAAGCGATAGCTAAAGTAGGAGCCGGCGGTCTCTTCGACTTATCGCCGATGTGTCCCCTTAACCCATTGCAATGACTTCCGTAGCGGCCTGGTGCGACAATCGCGCTAAGCAAGCTGGAATAGAACGCCAGTCACCTCGAGGTCTGACAGCACGTGCATGCTCCATGAACGCGGTATCGCTCGACATCGAACACGCCTACTTTGCGTCTCTCGCACTTGTGAACCTGAAGTCCCCGACTGGTGATCCATGCGCGACCAGGGCAACTGCGGACGCGCCCACTGCTCTCCCCAACTTTCCCGTTGGCGCGTCAGGTCTTACGTGCCCTGCACCACGCCCGCGCAACCAACCAGATCATAGCCGGTGCCGCGGCAAATATGCATCTTCGACGACAGCGCTACACTCCAGGGTGGGCACGCGCCACGGCAGCCCGCAGTACACCAGCGCTCCTTACCCGACCTGCTTCAGATGTCAGTGCGATCAGCGACGGATGATGACGCCCAAGAGCGCTCACTTGCTCTGCGCAACTGCACAGGACCAGCTGTTATCCCCAACGATATCCACAGCCGTGCTGATTCGTTATCCCCAGCATTATCCACAGCCCAGCTGTCGATCCACAGCAGACTTGTCCCGTCCTTTTGCGACCCCATCATCAGAGTCGTCGCGCTTCTTGTCGTAACTGGTGCGCCCGCATGCGGCTGGCAGGCGCCTCGAGGGCGCTTGGCTGCGGCTTTGCGATACTTTGGGGTTGATTTCGATCAATATGGGACCTGCTTCCCGCACCTTCATCACCCCGGGCCGTTTCACGTGAAACACCCTCAGCGACAGTGCAACCCGGAAGCACGCAAAGCCGCAGCACCGACGAGCAATTCCCGTGGCGCTGCCACAAAATATCCACAACGAGCCACCGGCGTATCCACAAGGTTATCCACAACGGTATCCACCGTACGAGCCGTGTTCCCCGCCACCTCTCAGTCGACGTGCAGCAGGACATCTATGGCCAAAGCATGTTGATGATTGCCAGTCTGCAGATCCTAGGGCTGTAGACAAAAAGCCAGTTCGGGCACCGCCCCGGCTACAAGTCCTGTCCGGTCCTCACGGTAGGGCTGAAGATCAGCGCCGGTCTCAGTCGCAGGGGGCATGGGAATGCCCTTTCGCCGCATCTTGGCTTGCGCTATGGGTATCTTGGCGGGAACCAGGAAGGGCAGGTCTTCTGGTAGCACACGGTGTCCTGACCGTCCTCCTCGGGAGAGGCAAGCGGTCCATGAGCTGAGTCCGGGGATAGGCACGAGGCCAAAGTGTCCGGCGCGACATGCAGGGCAGTAGGCCGACCACCTAACCTGCCTTCAGCGCGCGGTTGCAACACTACCTACTGCGTCCCACCGCGTGACCGCCTACATCACCGAGACGGGGAGCGGAAACTCTGGCGGATTCTTGCACCCCCTTTAGGAAGGCGCTCCCATGACGCGACACCGGAGAATTATTGACTATGCTCCTCCTGTCTGATGGAAACTTTGTTCAACCACCGACATGGCCCGGAGCTGTTTCACGTGAAACAGTGCTGCAGCTCCTCCCGCAACTCAGACAGTCGTCGCACCACGAGGAGGACTAAGAGTGGGCTCCTCGATTCACAGGACGAGCGTCTACGGTCGACTACCGAAACGGCACCTACCAACGACTCATTGGGCGCTCACGTGTGCCGATCCCAGGTTGAATCAGCTGGATTCTGAGTTTTCCTGCGTATCACCATGGCACGGGCTGTGCCAAAGAGTCGGGCTAGTAGCCGCTCTCACCATATCCTTTTCGAACAGACGAGGGGACTTCATCGGGCACGGAAGGATATGCATATGGACGCAGCTGCTGCAGATTCCTTTGCACCAACACGTAAAGACTGGAAGTGCCAAGGAGACGGTCGATTACCCCGGCGGAGACTGACTTGCCCAGGATGGGCTCATCCTTTTCCCTTCCGCAGTAGTCTTTAAGCGAGTTCGCCCGCATCGATGTTGTCCGTTGCGGGCAAAATGTGATTCGTCCGGGTACCAGCAAGAGTTGTCGTGATAGCTACCTGCTTGCGCTCCTTTACCGGTGGCAGGATTCCGTAGTACGTTCTTCCTTCTGGTACCAGGAAAGCCGCGAAGTTTCCGACTTGCGACGTGCGCACGGCCCAGTAGGAGGAGCTGTGGGTGGCCGGGGATTGGATACGTGCTCCCACCGGCGAGCTTCCAGACGAGAGCTCGTTTCACCGCTCGTCCAAATGTCGCGGCCTACGGCGTAAGCGTCTACGCGGCAAATGTTGCGCAGCCTATAGTTGTTCCCCCGGTGCTCACATCGTTTCACGTGAAACAGTGCAGCGAACCTTAGCGCAGCTATTCGAGTCGCGAGTGGTGACAATTTTGGTCGGTCGGACGGCTCTTTACGCTGCTGTCCGCAGCTAACTAAGGTGAAGCCAGCTCAATTTCCTTCGTAGTAAGACAACGGAGGAGAAATACCTGCACCGAGAGTGAGCGCCAGGACCGCACCATGAGCCGCAGGGGCGGTCCGACATACCCTGCACTTCCAGGAAGGGGCCCCTAAAACGTAATGATGCTTTGGTCGGCAACAAGGCATACGACTTTCCATATAGCCTGCAGACTTTGCGCTACAGAATTAGGAGCATCACCGCGCGCCTGTTATCAAAAGGGCCCTTGAGTGCTAGAACGGGCCACAGGGGGTGATCGTCTATACGCCCTGCCGTGGTAGGCACGGTAAGCGAGATAAGTCCATACAGGGACGCACATGGCTATCCATTAAGGGTAGAGACGTTTCACGTGAAACAGATGCCCGGGAAAAGCCGCGCATTTGTGCGAGCTTTTGCAGACAGCAACCGTCGGGTAACGGAGATAGCTGTCCGACCGAGGGATTGCGGCGATTAGAGCTAAGGCCGCGTCCTTGGCGCCTGCAATCGGCCTATAGTTCGGCCCCCCACTTAGCACATCACAAAAGAATCAACCGCACGCCGGAATTCACGGCACAAAGCAAGAAGGCCTCTAGCCCTTTGTCTTGAGAAGCACAAATTACTTCTACTGCGGAACGAAGCGCTATAAGGACAGCAATCACAAAGCCGCGCGCACGGTAACTAGTTCTCTGCCCCTGGCGCGAGCACATCCATGATGCGGTTAAGATCTTCGACGCTGGCAAATTCGATGCTGACCCGGCCCTTGCGGACCCCAAGCGAGATCTTTACGTTGGTGTCCAGGCGGTCGGAGAGCGATGAAGCCAGATAGTCCAAGCGCTCGTGTCGCGCGCCGGGACGGGGAATGTTGTTCTTAGCAGGTTTGGCCGGGTCCTGGTACATCGCCACGGCTTCTTCCGTGGCGCGTACAGACATCCCTTCAGCCACAATCCGCTGTGCCAAACGTTCCATGGCGGCGGCGTCAGGAAGCGCCAGGAGCGCACGCGCATGGCCCGCCGACAGCACTCCTGCTGCCACGCGCCGTTGGACCAACGGGGGCAGCTTCAGGAGCCGCAGGGTATTGGAAACTTGGGGACGGGAACGGCCGATCCGGTCTGCCAGCTGTTCGTGGGTGGTACCGAAGTCTTCGAGCAGCTGCTGATAGGCCGCCGCTTCTTCCAAGGGGTTCAGCTGGCTCCGGTGGAGGTTTTCCAGCAGCGCATCCCGCAGGAGGTCGTCGTCGGTTGTGTCCCGGACGATTGCGGGGATAGTTTCCATGCCGGCGGCCTGTACTGCACGCCAGCGCCGTTCACCCATAACAAGCTCAAACGGTTCTCCACCGTTTTCGGTTGAGTTCCGGACCACAATCGGCTGGAGGACACCTATTTCGCGGACGGAGTGTACAAGCTCCGCCATGTCGTCCTCGTCGAAGACAGCACGGGGCTGCTTCCGGTTTGGATGAATATCAGAAACGCGAATTTCTGCGAATCGAACCCCGGGCACCGGCACCAGCTCCACGCCCGTGTCCGTCCCAAACGAATCGGGGGAATCGTCGGCGGCGACGGCCAGGACTTCCTGCCCGTCCGGGTCGGCGGGCACCGCCTGCTCGGCATCCGTTTGGGCCGTAGGCTTGTGCCCGTTCTTGGTGCCCGCAGCAGTCTTCGTTGCAGAACTGCTGCCTGAGTTGTTGGAGGTAGAGGTTGCTTCAGCTGCCCGCGTGGACGATTTCGTAGCAGCCGGCTTACGCGAAGGGCTGGTAGCTTTGGCCGCAGAATCCTTTACGGTCGCTGGCCTAGTAGTAACCGCAGTTGACGGCGCTGATTCCTCGGCCGCTGAAGGGTCCGCAGCCGTCTCGGGCTCCGCAGTCTTCCTGCGTCCCTCGGGAAAGAAGAGATCGACGGGACGCGAAACCGCTGCGCCGTTGCCAGCCCCATTCGCACCGGCGGAACTTGGAATCAGTGCGCCAAGACCGCGGCCTAAGCCCCTTCGCTTCTCGCTCATGGGTAAATCCCTCCAGTGGTAGAGACCGGCCGTGCCGGACTCCAGTTGTTGCAGTTCTTGAAGATTTTAGCGTTCTGCTATTTCAGCAGCGGCTTCCAGGTAGGACAGGGCTCCACTGGATGAGGGGTCGTAGGTCATCACGGTTTGTTGGTAACTCGGAGCTTCGGAAATACGAACCGAGCGCGGCACAACCGCAGACAGTACTTGCTCGGGGAAGTGTTGGCGGACCTCGGCGGCGACCTGGGCGGCAAGGTTGGTGCGGCCGTCGTACATCGTCAGGAGGATGGTGGAGACCACGAGGTCGGCGTTGAGATGCTTCTGGATCATCTCGATGTTTTTGAGCAGCTGGCTCAGTCCCTCCAGTGCGTAGTACTCGCACTGGATGGGAATCAGGACTTCACTTGCTGCACAGAAGGCGTTGACCGTCAGAAGGCCAAGGCTTGGAGGGCAGTCAATGAAGATGTAGTCCAGGCGTTGTTCGCCCTTCTTCTCTCGAACCTTTGCGTAAACATCAATCGCTCGCCGCAGCCGCTGCTCGCGGGCCACGAGCGACACGAGCTCAATCTCTGCACCCGCCAAGTGGATTGTGGCCGGTGCACAGATGAGGTTGTCGATGTCCGGGCATGGCGCGACCACATCGGCCAGGGGAACGTCGTTGATCAGGACGTCATAGATACTGTCCACGTCCGCGTGGTGCTCAATGCCCAAAGCAGTTGAGGCGTTGCCCTGGGGGTCGATGTCTATCACCAGGACATTCAGTCCGGCGGCGGCAAGGGCGGCCGCTATGTTCACTGTTGTGGTGGTCTTGCCTACGCCGCCTTTTTGGTTGGAGACCGTAAAGACCCTCGTCTTCTCGGGACGCGGCAGTTGCCGTCCGACAAGCCGTTCGCGCCGGCGGGTTTCGTGCGCCAGTTCGCGGGCGATAGGACTGGAATCATCAATTGCATCGATAATGTTCGCCCTACCCGCAGAAGTTGTTTCACGTGAAACCAACGCCGGAGAGGAGTTTGATACCCGACGCGGTTGATTCCCCAGCAGACCGGAGGCGGCCGAAACAGCACCAGCGAGAGAACGTGCTGACCCCAATGACACGAACGGCGGTATCCGTTGCGTGGAGGCTTCGCTACTGGTCACTGGGGCACACTCACTCTCGTTCAGCTATTTTTGCTGCCGTTGACTAGCCTAACTGCTTACCCCGGCAGACTGTGGCCGCCGGGCCTACCCTAGGCCTTCTTTTGGGACTTGTTTACAACGATGCGTACTACAGTGGTGGGTTCTTCCAGCAGGTTGTCGCCAACCGTTATGACAGAGGTCTGAACGCCCCCCAGTTTGCGGATAACCTTTGCTGCCTTCTCGATTTCCTCAGCCGCACTGCGGCCCTTGATGGCCACCACTTCTCCGTGGCCTCCCAGCAGCGGAATGGTGAGGCCGGCGAGGTTACTCAGCGCCGATACCGCCCGGGCCGTCACGACGTCGGCCTCCACGTGGCCAACCGCAAGTTCGGCCCTGGTCCTCATCACCGTGACATTGTCCAGGCCCAGATCGTCAACAACTTCCTGGAGCCAGATGACCCTGCGCTCCAGCGGTTCGATCAGGGTGAGCTCCAGGTCCGGACGTGCGATCGCGAGGCAAAGGCCCGGCAGTCCGGCTCCGCTGCCGACGTCGGCAACATGGCTTCCCTGGGCGATCTCACTTTCGATGACGGCACAGTTGAGGACGTGCCGCCCCCAGAGGCGGGGTATCTCCCGCGGGCCGATAAGCCCGCGCTCAGTTCCGGACGTGGCGAGGTGTTCCACATAGCGCTTGGCGAGATCCAGGCGGTCGCCAAAAATCTTTTCAGCTGCCAGAAGCTCAGCTGCCGTGATGTCAACCATGATCAGCGAATCCGCAATCTCTAGTCTGCGGATACAACAATATGGCGTCCGGCACCTTCGCCCTCGGACTCGCTCACCAGGCCCAAGTCGGCAACAGCGTCGTGAACAATTTTCCGCTCATAGGCACTCATCGGTTCCAGGGCAACAGCCTGGCCGGTTTTCTTCACAGCAGCGGCTGCATCTTCGGCAATCTTCTGCAGGTGGCCAGTGCGTTCCTGCCGGTAGCCGTTGATGTCCAGCACCAGGCGGGAGCGGTTCTCCGTTGCGGACAGGACGGAAAGCCGGGTCAGTTCCTGCAGGGCTTCCAGGACTTCGCCGTCTTCGCCCACGAGGTTGTCCAGGCTATCGGACTCTTCCTCGGTAACGATGGAGATGTAGGTACGGCCGTTGCGGACCTCAATGTCTATGTCACCGTCGATGTCCGCGATGTCCAGCAGTTCCTCGAGGTAGTCCGCAGCAACATCCCCTTCTTCCTCCAGTCGGCTGGCTGAGGAAGCCTTCGGGGCGGAGCTGTCCTGGGCAGCGGACTCGTCCTGATCGTCGATGATCTCTTCGGAAAGGGCGTGTTCGGTACTCTCGGCTGACATTACTTCTTCTTCCTGTTCTTGCGTTGCGGCTGAATGCGCTGTCCCTTGGCCTGCGCCACGGCTGCGGCGGCGGCAGCGTCGGCGTCCTCGTCCTTCTTACCACTCAGGATCGAGAGGGCCGGCAGGCCCTTGGCGGCCCGGCGCTCGGCGAGGGCCTTGGCTGCGGGGGATCCCGGCGTCGGCATGCGGCGGATAACAAAGAACTGCTGGCCCATGGTCCAGAGGTTGGTGGTGGTCCAGTAGATCAGGACACCGATGGGGAAGTTGATGCCGCCCACACCGAAGACGATGGGCAGGATGTACAGCATCATCTTCTGCTGGCGCATGAAGGGGCTGGCCATGGCTTCTTCGGACATGTTCTTGGCCATGATCTGCTTCTGCGTGATGAACTGCGAGGCGGTCATGGCGAGGATCATCAGGATGGAGAGGATCCATACTGCCGTCTGGTTTCCGTCACCGCCATGCAGCAGGGAGGCAGACAGCGTGGCACCGAAGATGGTGGAGTCATCGAACTGAACCACCTGTTCGTGGCTCATGGCCCCGATGCCGTTCCCTGCGGCGGCGGCTCCGGAGATCCCGGAGAGAACCGTGAACAGTGCGAAGAAGAAGGGCATCTGGATCAGCATCGGGAGGCACGCGGAGAACGGGTTGGTCCCGTGCTTCTTGTACATGGCCATCTGTTCCTGAGCCATGGCCTGGCGGGACAGCTGGTCAGTCTTGCCCTTGTACTTGTCCTGGAGCTTCTTCAGGTCGGGCTGAAGCAGCTGCATGCCGCGCTGCGCCTTGATCTGCTTCACGAACACAGGAATAAGGGCGGCACGGATCACCAGCACCAGGCCGATGATGGACAGAGTCCAGGTCCAGCCGGAGGCCTCAGGCATGCCAATGGTGCTCAGGCCCTCATGGAAGCCCACCATGATGATGGACACAAGCCACTTGAACGGAAACATGATTGTTTCAAAGAAGTCCATACTTATCCCTATTCGTCAGGCCGCCGTGCGGCCTTCTCCATCAGTCCGAGCAGCCAGGTACTTGTCCGGGTTGTTCAGCACAACAATTGTGGGGGTCTGGCTTAGAGGCCATTCCCGGCGGCCGGCGGGGACGTGGTCCACGCCACCGGCATTCCATGGATGGCAGCGGCAAAGACGGCGGAGGGCAAGCCAGCTCCCCTTGACGGCACCATGGACGGTAATCGCTTCAAGGGCATACGCCGAGCATGAAGGAAAAAAACGGCAGACCTGGCCATACAAGGGAGAGATCACCTTGCGGTAAGCCTTCAATAGAAGAATGAGGATGTTCCGGGGCAGGTTCCAGAGGAACCTTCCGGCAGCGACAGCAACAGGACGGACATAGGTGACGACGACGGCGGTGGCGTTACGCACGCGGTGTCCCCTCCTGTGTTGTACCGGCCGAACCGTTAGCAGCAGCCCGTGAAGAGCGGGCAGCCAGCCGGGTCATCGTCGCTGCCAAGGCGGCGTTGTAATCCGACAACAGCTGATCCCAGCTTGCGGACGCGGACGCAGGAAGCGCCCGGACCACTATGGCAAACCCGGTACCATACTCGCGCAGCGAGGCAGCACCTGCTTCTCTCAGTCTCCTCTTAACGAGGTTCCTGACCACAGCGTTCCCGACACCCTTGGAAACGATGAACCCGATCCGGCTGGGTTCGTCAGCAGCAATGGCTGCCGCATATAACACTACGTTCCGGCGTCCATTGCGGACACCGGAACGTACAGTTGTTGAAAAATCGGTTGCAGTCCTCAAACGGTTGCGGGTGGCCAGCACCTTAAACTCGCAAAGAAATGTCTACCGACGAGTCAGTATTAGGCCGACAGCTCGGTACGGCCCTTGCCACGACGGGCTGCCAGGATGGCGCGGCCGGCACGGGTACGCATACGAAGGCGGAAGCCGTGCTTCTTGGCTCGACGGCGGTTATTCGGCTGAAAAGTCCGCTTGCTCACGTTAGTTACTCCAGTGGATCAAAGGTGCGCCCACCCGATCAGTAAAGGGGAAGAACTGGCCGACGCTAAGTTTTGTATATGCACGCTTCCCCCGGCTGCCCAAACGCACTGCGTCTGGGAGATTCAGATGGGGCCAAAAAGCGGACACAAAGGACTTCACAACGTTAGGGCAATTTGAGCCCCTGAGTCAAACCGGAGCAGGGTGCAGGCGCTATCCACAGTTGTGGCCAAGTGACCCTTCCAGCCTGTGGATGAAGTGGCTCACAGGGCCACTTTTCAAACAACAACGGTGTAATTATCCACAAGCTTCTTGCCAGCTATCTTCTAGGCTTTTCATCCCCTAGAGTGGCCCAGTAGCCGATTATCCACGTGCTGTGCATAAACCTGTGGATGAAGCTGAACCCATCCTGGTTCAAGACTTGCGGCTGCAGGCAATGCAGGCAAAGCAAGTTTTGAGGGAACCGATTGATGACAGTAGACGAAGCCAACCACGCCAATACTGTCGGAAGTTCCTGGCGGCGGGTTGTCACCCTGCTGGAGCAGGACCACCGCGTCACACCGCGGCAGCGTGGCTTTGTCATTCTCGCCCAGGCGCAGGGCCTGATCGGCTCCACCCTGCTGGTTGCCGTTCCCAATGAGCTCACCCGGGAAGTGCTGCAAACCCAGGTCAAGGACGCGCTGGACGACGCACTGCACAACGTGTTTTCCGAAGACATCCGCTGTGCCATCGACGTGGACACCGATCTGGTGCCTGTCCACGAAGAGCCCGAACCCGTCGTAGAACCTTCCTTCTCGCCGGACCAGCTCATTGAGCAAAAGCCGCAGCCCATGCTGCCCAGCACGTCACACGAATTCGGCCGGCTGAATCCCAAGTACGTCTTCGATACCTTCGTGATCGGTTCCTCCAACCGCTTCGCCCATGCTGCTGCCGTCGCAGTGGCTGAAGCACCGGCGAAGGCTTACAACCCCCTGTTCATCTACGGCGACTCCGGCCTGGGAAAGACGCACCTGCTCCACGCAATCGGCCACTATGCCCGGCGGCTGTACAGCGGCATCCGCGTCCGTTACGTCAACTCGGAAGAATTCACCAACGACTTCATCAACTCCATCCGGGACGATGAGGGCGCCAGCTTCAAGACCACCTACCGCAACGTGGACGTCCTGCTGATCGACGACATTCAGTTCCTGGCGGGCAAGGACCGGACGCTGGAGGAGTTCTTCCACACCTTCAACTCGCTTCACAACAACAACAAACAGGTGGTCATCACCTCTGACCAGCCGCCCAAGCTACTCGCAGGCTTCGAAGACCGCATGAAGTCCCGGTTCGAGTGGGGCCTGCTGACGGACATTCAGCCGCCGGAACTCGAGACCCGAATTGCCATCCTTCGGAAGAAGGCCCTCAGCGAAGGCCTCTCCGCTCCGGATGACGCACTGGAGTACATCGCATCCAAGATTTCGAGCAACATCCGTGAACTCGAAGGCGCCCTGATCAGGGTTACTGCCTTCGCCAGCCTCAACCGGCAGCCCGTGGACGTTGCCCTGGCTGAGATGGTCCTCAAGGACCTCATTACCGACGACGGCGCCCAGGAAATTACATCGAGCCAGATCCTCACCCAGACAGCGGACTACTTCAAGCTCAGCATGGAGGAGCTCTGCAGCAAGTCCCGTACCAGGACCTTGGTCACCGCACGGCAGATCGCCATGTACCTGTGCCGGGAGCTGACTGACATGTCGCTTCCCAAGATCGGCCAGGAGCTCGGCGGCCGGGACCACACCACCGTGATCCACGCGGACCGGAAGATCCGCGAACTGATGGCCGAGCGCCGTGTGATCTACAACCAAGTGACAGAGCTGACCAACCGGATCAAGCAGCAGCAGCGCGATTCGTAGCGGCGCATCTATACCTTATTAACAGGTACATGTGGATAAGCCTGTGGATACTTAAGGGGACAACCGCGGTTAATGGGCTTAAAACCCTTAAGGCGCCTGTGGATTCGAAAAACCGCGAAAAATGTTGTCCCCATCCACACCCTGTTTAAAACCTGCTCCACCCACAGTCCATGAACAGGGCTTAACCGCCGGATCATGCGGGCGGAGGCAGTTATCCACAGTTTCCACAGCAGTTATTAACACTACTAATCCCAAAAATTTGAAGTCCCTCAAATAACAAGTCCGATCTCCAGCACCGCACGAAGGGTCCAGCGGCCCAAAGGGACCTGGCGCTGCCGGCTGGGGATGGGTTAATCGCTGATCTTCCGGCTAAGCTGTCAGCAGCGCTCCCATCCTTGGGTTTCTGCGTGGTCCAGGCAGCACGGACCATGCAAGTTCAGGTGCAGGGCAACTCCTTGGGAACTTCCTGCGGGAAGTTTCGTCGAACACCATCGCAGCAGCAATGAAAGGCGGCACCCTTCCGTGAAGTTCAGAGTCGATCGGGACGTCCTGGCAGAAGCCGTCACCTGGACAGCCCGCTCGTTGTCTCCGCGGCCGCCTGTTCCCGTCCTCTCCGGCCTCCTCTTGAAGGCTGAAGCAGGCACGGTCAGCCTTTCGAGCTTTGATTACGAGACCTCCGCGCGTCTCGAAATCGCAGCTGACATCCGGGACGAAGGCACCATCCTGGTATCGGGACGCCTCCTTGCGGACATTTGCCGCAGCCTCCCCTCGGCTCCCGTCGACGTCGAAACCGATGGCAACAAAGTCACCCTGACCTGCCGCCGAAGCAGCTTCCACCTGGCCACCATGCCCGAAGCCGAGTACCCGCCGCTTCCGGCACTGCCGGCCGTCAGCGGAACGGTTCCGGGCGACTCGTTTGCCCAGGCCGTTTCCCAGGTGATCATTGCTGCCAGCAAAGATGACACGCTGCCCATCCTTACTGGCGTTCGGATGGAGATCGAGGATGACCTCATCACACTCCTCGCCACGGACCGCTACCGCCTCGCCATGCGTGAAGTTCCGTGGAAGCCGGTCACGCCCGGAATCTCCACCAGCGCCCTGGTCAAGGCAAAAACGCTGAACGAGGTGGCCAAGACCCTCGGCAACAGCGGCGACATCCACCTTGCCCTTTCCGATGACGACAGCCGCCTGATCGGCTTTGAAAGCGGCGGCCGCACCACCACCTCGCTGCTGGTGGACGGTGATTACCCGAAGATCCGCTCGCTCTTCCCGGATTCAACCCCGATCCACGCGACCGTGCAGACGCAGGAACTCGTTGAGGCAGTACGCCGCGTGTCCCTGGTGGCAGAACGCAACACCCCTGTCCGCCTGGCCTTCACCCAAGGACTGCTGAACCTCGACGCTGGTACCGGCGAAGATGCCCAGGCTTCCGAAGAACTGGAAGCCCAACTCTCCGGTGAAGACATCACGGTGGCCTTCAATCCCCACTACCTGGTGGAAGGCCTGAGCGTGATTGAAACCAAGTTCGTTCGCTTCTCCTTCACCACGGCACCGAAGCCGGCCATGATCACCGCCCAGGCAGATGCCGACGGCGAGGACCAGGACGACTACCGTTACCTCGTGATGCCGGTCCGCCTCCCTAACTAATCCCCACCGCCACCCTCGCCTCGCAAGTCCCCATCGGCTCCCAACCTTCGCAAGCGCAGAAAGAGGTTCCACCGTGCATATTGGACTGATCGGCCTTGGCAAAATGGGATTCAACATGCGCGAACGCCTGCGCAAGGGCGGTGTGGAGGTCACCGGGTATGACCGCAATCCGGACGTCACCGACGCCGGCTCCATCGATGAACTCCTCACCGCTGTTCCAAGTCCGCGGCTGATTTGGGTGATGGTTCCCGCCGGTGACATCACGGACGCCGTCATCAGGGAGCTCAGTGAAAAGCTTGACGAGGGCGACCTCATCATTGACGGCGGCAACTCCCGCTTCACCGAAGACCAAAAGCACGGGGAACTCCTGGCCGCCAAGGGCATCCGCTTCGCGGACTGCGGGGTATCCGGTGGCGTATGGGGCCTGCAGAACGGTTACGGACTGATGGCCGGCGGCGACGCAGCCGACATCGAGCGGGCACTTCCGGTCTTTGACGCCCTGCGCCCGGAGGGGGAACGCGAGGACAGCTTTGTCCATGTAGGCGGGATCGGCGCAGGCCACTACGCCAAGATGGTGCACAACGGCATCGAGTACGGCCTGATGCAGGCCTACGCCGAGGGGTACCAGCTGCTCGCCTCCAAGGATATCATCACTGACCTGCCAGGCACTTTCCGGGCCTGGCAAAAGGGCACGGTGGTCCGTTCGTGGCTGCTGGACCTGCTGGTCAAGGCACTTGATGAGGATCCGGGCCTGCAAAACATCGACGATTACGTCGAGGACTCCGGTGAAGGCAGGTGGACTGTGGAAGAAGCCATTGCCAACGCGATTCCCGCGCCGGCCATCACAGCCGCGCTGTTCGCGCGCTTCGAGTCCCGCGAGGACAGTTCCCCGGCCATGAAGATGGTGTCCGCCCTGCGCCACCAGTTCGGCGGACACGCAACCCGTCCCGCCAAGTAGCCTCCACCGGGAACTGCGACGTTCCCAGAATTGCCGAAAACCGCGTGTACCTAGAACACCTTTCCCTGACTGACTTCCGCAGTTACGCGCAGGTCGACCTTGCCCTGGGCCCGGGTGTCACGGTTCTGGTGGGCTACAACGGCATCGGCAAGACCAACCTCATGGAGGCCATCGGATACCTGGCCACCATGAGCTCCCACCGGGTCAGTTCTGACGGGCCGCTTTTGCGCTTCGGTACTGACCGCGCGCTGGTCCGGGCCAGGCTGGTCCGCGGCGGACAGACCACCGTCCTGGAGCTGGAAATCAACGCGGGGCGGGCGAACCGCGGACGCATCAACCGCAGTAATCCGGTCCGTGCCCGCGATCTGCTGGGCATCTGCCAGACAGTGCTCTTTGCCCCGGAAGACCTGGCACTGGTCAAGGGCGACCCCTCAAACCGGCGCCGTTTCCTGGATGAGCTGCTCGCCAGCCTCATTCCGCACCACGCGGCCACGCGCAGCGATTACGACCGGGTGCTGAAACAACGCAACGCCCTGCTGAAATCCGCCCGCGCCGGGAAGTTCACATCCGCCCACGAGGCAACGCTGGACGTGTGGGACCAGCACATGGCCAAGGCCGGCGCTGAGCTGCTGTTCGCGCGGCTTGAACTGGTGGAGCGCCTCCGCCCCCACGTTGCCCGTGCCTATGCTGAGCTGACTGACGGGTCAAAGCCTGCTGACGCCGTCTACCGCGCCACCCTCCAGAACCAGATGGACGACGACGGCGCCCCCGTGGTGCGCACTGCCGGCACCAGTGCCGCAGGTACTTCGGACGACGTGGAAGACCTGCGCCAGCTGACGGTGGATCAGCTAACCGAACGGTACGTGCGTGCCTTTGCCGAAGCGCGCAAAAAAGAACTGGAACGGGGCATTTCCCTGGTAGGCCCGCACCGGGATGAACTGGAGCTGGTCCTGGGCCAGGCACCGGCGAAGGGGTATGCCTCCCACGGAGAAACCTGGTCCATGTGCTTGGCACTGCGGCTCGGTTCGTACTATGTGATGCTGGACGATGCCAGAACCGGAGGCTCAGCCCCCATCCTGATCCTCGACGACGTTTTTGCCGAGCTGGACGTCCAGCGCCGGCGTAAACTGGCGGCAATAGTCTCGGGTGCGGAACAGGTCCTGGTGACCGCCGCCGTCGACGCCGATATACCGGAAGAGCTGTCCGGACGGCGGGTGAAGGTCATCGCGGGAGGTATCGATGAATAGGGACGACGAAAGCGCCGGCGGCAAAGCCCCCCGCCACGACGCGGACGGCCGCACCCCGGACAACATCGACGCACCCCAGGCTGCACTGAACAGAATGCGCGAGGCTGCCGCCGCGCGGGGCGAAATCCGCCGTGCCGCGCCGCGCCCCGGATCCCAAAAGGCCAAAAAGGGCATCCGCGACACCCGCGGTTTCAGCCAGTTCCACGCTACCGGCCGCGATCCCCTGGGCCTCGGCAAAGTAGTGGGCCGCCTGGTGGCCGAACGTGGCTGGACCTCGCCTGTTGCAGTCGGGTCTGTCATGGCAGAGTGGGCCACGCTGGTGGGACCGGAAATTTCAGCCCACTGCACGCCCGAAAGCTTCACCGGCACCACCTTGCACGTCAGGTGCGATTCGACCGCCTGGGCCACACAGCTGCGGCTCCTCAGCATGAGCCTGCTGGAGAAATTCCGGGTGGAGCTCGGCGATGGAGTGGTCACCAGCATCCAGGTCTTGGGGCCCTCCGCGCCCAGCTGGCGCAAGGGCGGCAGGTCCGTCAACGGCCGGGGACCCCGGGACACCTACGGATAGCCCGCCGTCGAACTCTTGAAAATCCCCTGATTGGCGTGTAGCGCCCTGGAAGGGCCGGAGGGTGTATAGGCACCCGGAGACCGGACCATTGGAGCGCCCAAGGCGCGGTCTACGGCCTGCAAAGGGCACATCGACTGCCATCCACGCCCCTGGAATGCGGGGATACTGCCCGTTTCGCGGTAGAATCGTTGGAGATAACTGGGCGCGGGTTAAACGTTGACTGAGTCCGTTTTCCGCACGCTTCCAGCACGCGGACTTCGGATTCCGCCATCAGCTACTAACCGGCGCTATAAGTTTGTGCCTGTTGGCAGATGACTTTCCTGATGGAACCGAGGAAAAGAATCAGCCGGCCATCATCGAGAACAGAGGAGTCGACAGCACCTGTGGCTAACGACAATACAGATATTCTGGCAGCTGAGCCCGCAGTCGAGGATGCCCGCACGCCTGACACCCCGGGGGAAGCTGCCACTCCACGTGAGTACGGCGCCAGCGACATCACTGTCCTTGAAGGCCTCGAAGCAGTGCGGAAGCGCCCGGGCATGTACATCGGCTCCACCGGGCCCCGCGGACTCCACCACCTGGTCTACGAAGTGGTGGACAACTCCGTGGACGAGGCACTGGCCGGCTACTGCACCCATATTGAAGTAGTGCTCCAGGCCGACGGCGGCGTGAAGGTCGTAGACGACGGCCGTGGCATTCCAGTGGACATGCACCCCACCGAACACAAACCAACTGTCGAAGTGGTCATGACCATCCTGCACGCGGGCGGCAAGTTCGGCGGCGGCGGCTATGCCGTATCCGGCGGCCTGCACGGTGTAGGTATCTCCGTTGTTAACGCCCTCTCCAGCAGGGTGGACACCGAGGTCCGCCGCCAGGGCCACGTCTGGCGGATGTCATTCGCCGACGGCGGCAGGCCCCAGGGCAGCCTGGTGAAGGGTGAGGAAACCGACCTGACGGGAACCACCCAGACGTTCTACCCGGACGCCGAGATTTTCGAGACCACTGAGTTCGACTTCGAGACGCTGCGCGCCCGCTTCCAGCAGATGGCGTTCCTCAACAAGGGACTGCGCATCACGCTGACTGACGAACGCACCTCTGCCAGCGATAACGACGCCGACGCCGACCTTGACCTTGATGCTGTTGTCACGGAAGGCGAAGTAAGTGCCGAGCACCGCACTGTGGTTTACCAGTACGACGAAGGCCTGCTGGACTACGTCAAACACCTGAACTCCGGCAAGAAGGTGGAAGTGGTCCACGAGGACGTCATCGCCTTCGAGACCGAGGACAAAGAGCGGCGGATCGCCCTGGAGATGGCGATGCAGTGGACCAATGCCTACTCCGAAAGCGTCCACACCTATGCGAACACCATCAACACCCATGAGGGCGGTACGCACGAAGAGGGTTTCCGCGCTGCCATGACGTCCCTGATCAACCGCTATGCGCGCGAAAAGGGGATCATCAAGGAAAAGGACGACAACCTTACTGGTGATGACATCCGTGAGGGCCTCACCGCCGTCATTTCCGTCAAGCTTGCCGAGCCTCAGTTCGAAGGGCAGACCAAGACCAAGCTCGGCAACTCCGAGGTCAAGGGCTTCGTCCAGCGCGTTGTCACCGACGGACTCGGCGACTGGCTGGAACGCAATCCCGGCCCTGCCAGGGACGTGATCCGCAAGGCCATTTCGGCGGCACAGGCTCGCATGGCTGCCCGCAAGGCCAGGGACAACGCGCGCCGCAAGAGCCCCCTCGAATCCTTCGGCATGCCGGGCAAGCTGTCCGACTGCTCCTCAAAGGATCCGGAGAAGTGCGAGGTCTACATCGTGGAGGGTGACTCGGCAGGCGGTTCCGCCAAGCGTGGCCGGAACCCCGAAACCCAGGCCATCCTGCCGTTGCGCGGCAAGATCCTGAACGTGGAGCGCGCCCGCCTGGACAAGGCACTGGGCAACGCAGAGGTCCAGTCCATGATCACGGCGTTCGGCACCGGCATCGGTGAGGACTTCGACCTCTCGAAGCTGCGGTACCACAAGATCGTCCTGATGGCCGATGCCGATGTTGACGGCCAGCACATCACCACCCTGCTGATGACCCTGCTGTTCCGCTACATGCGCCCGCTGATCGAAAACGGCTACGTCTACCTGGCCCAGCCACCGCTGTACCGGATCAAGTGGTCCAACGCCGCCCACGACTACGTCTACAGCGACAGGGAGCGTGACGCGAAGCTGGTCGCCGGCCAGGCAGCCGGACGCCGCATCCCGAAAGACAACGGCATCCAGCGTTACAAGGGCCTTGGCGAGATGGACTACACCGAACTGTGGGACACCACCATGGATCCGGACCACCGCACCCTGCTGCAAGTCACTATGGATGACGCCCTCGCGGCGGACCAGATCTTCTCTGTATTGATGGGTGAGGACGTGGAATCACGCCGTAACTTCATTCAGCAGAACGCCAAGGACGTCAGGTTCCTGGATATCTAGGCGCACGTCCTTCGCATATTCCAGAGCTGACATATACCTGAAACGGAAATAGAAAATGAGCGACGAAACACCCGAGAACCCGGTCCCCGAGGCCGGGAACCCGGACACCGTTCTTGAAGGCGATGTGCTGGTGGACCGCGTGGAGCAGGTGGACCTGCAGACGGAAATGCAGCGGTCCTACCTGGACTACGCCATGGCCGTCATCGTGGGCCGTGCCCTTCCGGACGTCCGCGACGGCCTGAAGCCGGTTCACCGCCGCGTGCTTTACGCCATGTTCGACGGCGGCTACCGCCCCGAGCGCTCGTTCAACAAGTGCGCGCGTGTGGTGGGCGAGGTCATGGGCCAGTACCACCCTCACGGCGACACCGCGATCTACGATGCGTTGGTCCGCCTCATCCAGGACTGGACCATGCGCTACCCGCTGGCCCTCGGCCAAGGCAACTTCGGCTCACCCGGCAATGACGGTGCTGCTGCGCCCCGTTACACCGAGACGAAGATGGCGCCGCTCGCCATGGAAATGGTCCGGGATATCGACGAGGAAACGGTCGATTTCCAGGACAACTACGACGGCAAGAACCAGGAACCCACCATCCTGCCGGCCCGGTTCCCCAACCTCCTGGTCAACGGATCCTCAGGCATCGCCGTCGGCATGGCCACCAACATCCCGCCGCACAACCTCCGCGAAGTAGCCGACGGCGTGCAGTGGTACCTGGCCAACCCGGGAGCCAGCCGCGAAGAACTGCTGGAAGAACTCCTGCTGCGGGTCAAGGGCCCGGATTTCCCCACCGGTGCCACCATCCTTGGCCACAAGGGCATCGAGGATGCCTACCGGACCGGCCGCGGCTCCGTCACCATGCGGGCCGTGGTGAACGTGGAGGAGCTGCAGGGACGCACCTGCCTCGTGGTCACGGAACTGCCGTACCAGGCGAACCCGGACAACCTCGCCATTAAGATCGCCGAACTGGTCAAGGACGGCAAGATCCAGGGAATTGCCGACCTGCGCGATGAAACGTCCGGCCGGACCGGCCAGCGGCTGGTCATCGTCCTCAAGCGCGACGCCGTCCCGAAGGTGGTGCTGAACAACCTTTACAAGCACACCGAACTGCAGAGCAACTTCTCCGCCAACATGCTCGCCATTGTTGACGGCGTGCCCCGCACCCTGAGCCTGGACGCCTTCATCAGGCACTGGGTGACCCACCAGATGGATGTCATTGCCCGGCGCACCCGGTACCGGTTGCGCAAGGCCGAGGAAGAAGCCCACATCCTGCGGGCGCTCCTCAAAGCACTGGACATGCTCGATGAAGTCATCGCCCTTATTCGCGCTTCCAACACCACCGAAGCGGCGCGCGACGGCCTGATGGAACTGCTGGACATCGACGAGCTGCAGGCACGGGCCATCCTGGACATGCAGCTGCGCCGCCTGGCGGCTTTGGAACGTCAGAAGATCCAGGACCGCCACTCAGAGCTGGAAGCGCTGATCGCGGAGTACAACGAGATCCTTAGCTCCGAGCAGCGCCAGCGCGAAATCATCAGCACCGAGCTTGGCGAGATTGTGGCGAAGCACGGCGATGACCGGCGAACCAAAATCCTCATGGGCTACGACGGCGACATGTCCATGGAGGACCTCATCCCCGAAGAGGAGATGGTTGTCACCATCACCCGCGGCGGCTACGTCAAGCGGACCCGGAGCGACAACTACCGGTCCCAGCAGCGCGGTGGCAAGGGCATCAAAGGTGCCCAGCTCCGCGGCGATGACGTGGTGGAACACTTCTTCGTCACCACCACCCACCACTGGCTGCTGTTCTTCACCAACCTCGGCCGCGTGTACCGCGCCAAGGCGTACGAGCTAATGGAAGCCGGCCGCGACGCCAAGGGCCAGCACGTGGCAAACCTGATGGCGTTCCAGCCGGACGAGCACATCGCCCAGGTCCTGGACCTGAAGGACTACCAGCAGGCGCCGTACCTGGTTCTCGCCACCAAGCGGGGCCTGGTCAAGAAAACGCGGCTGGAGGACTATGACACCAACCGTTCCGCGGGCGTCATCGCGATCAACCTCCGCGATGGCGATGAACTCGTGTCCGCCCAGCTGGTTTCGGAAACCGATGACCTGCTGTTGGTGTCCCGCAAGGGCCAGTCCATCCGCTTCACGGCCACCGAAGACGCCCTTCGCCCCATGGGCCGGGCAACCTCCGGCGTCACCGGCATGAAGTTCCGCGAGGAGGACGAACTGCTCGCAGCCAACGTGGTGACCGACGGCTCGTTTGTGTTCATCGTCACGGACGGAGGCTACGCCAAGCGCACCGCGGTTGAGGAATACCGGCTGCAGGGACGCGGCGGCCTGGGCATTAAGGTAGCCAAGCTGGCCGAAGGACGCGGTGACCTGGTGGGGGCGTTGATCGTCCAGGAAGAGGACGAGGTCCTGGTGGTCATGGAAGGCGGCAAGGTTGTCCGTTCTTCGGTTGCCGGCGTCCCGGCCAAGGGACGCGACACCATGGGCGTCATCTTCGCCAAGCCGGACAAAAACGACCGGATCATAGAGGTGGCGCGCAACAGCGAACGCGGTCTTGAGGGCGAGGAATCGCTTGAGGATGACGTAACGTTGGCTGAAGATGGCGGTTCCCCGGAGGAAGCCGCAGAGTCAGCAGTGGCAGAAGAATCACCGGCCGTTGAGTCAGAGGACGCCTCGGGCGACGCTGAGCCGAACGAAGACAACACGGAGGTAACGAGTGAGTAATCCGGACTCATTTCCCAAGCCGAACACTTCTGTTCCCGAGGGAAGCCGGCCCTCGGCTGCGCCCCGCGTGAACGCTCCTGTTCGTCCCCAGCAGCGGCCGGCAGCTCCCGCAGCTGCCCCGGGCCAGCGCCCGTCTGTTCCCGGCCAGCGCCCTGCCCAGGGTGAGCGTCCGACGACGGGGCAGCCAGCCCCGCGCACGGCTCCGGGAAGTCCCGTGCAGGGGCAGCGCCCCGTGCAGGGCCAGCCGGGCCAGCGCCCCGCTCAAGGAGCTCCCGTACAGGGCCAGCGTCCTGCCGCGGGCACACCCGGATTGGTGAAGCCGGCACCAAAGGCCAAGGTCAGGCGTGCCCGGCTGCTGGTCAGCAAGGTGGATCCGTGGTCTGTGCTGAAGATGGCATTCCTGCTGTCAGTAGCGCTGGGAATCGTGACCGTGGTCGCAGCCATCGTCCTGTGGACCGTTCTGGACCTCACGGGGATCTTCGACCAGGTGGACAGCCTGCTGGGCACGCTCGCCGGCTCTGAGGGCGGCGGCTTCGAGCTGAAGAAGGTCGCCAGCCTCGGCCAGGTGGCATCATTCGCCACCATTATTGCCGTAGTGAACGTGGTCCTGCTGACCGCGCTCTCCATGCTGTCTGCCGTTCTGTACAACATCGCTGCCACCCTGGTGGGCGGCATTGGCGTCACCCTCACCGACGATTAGGTCCCTGCTTTCACCGGCCAGTTCCCGGTGAAAGCGCCCGATTTGAGATCGGGCCGGGATGTGCTGTAAAGTCATGTCTCGGCCCGATGAGGTATCGGGGCGTATAGCTCAGGCGGTTAGAGCGCTTCGCTGATAACGAAGAGGTCCCAGGTTCAAGTCCTGGTACGCCCACGGAACCTGTGCAGGTTCAAGTGGAGGTTTGGTTCGCATCACTGCGGCTGAACCGGAACGGGGAGCATGTGAAGAAGTTGCTTGTATTAGCAGCCGCAATCGCAGGCGTCCTGGTCTTCCGAAAAGCACAGGAATCCGAAGCCCGGAAAACTGTCTGGAGCAAGTCAACCGATACGGTTGACTAGGACAGGCGCCCGGTGCCGGGGCTGGTCAGCAGCCCTAAGGTTCTAGGGTATGATTGACGGGTTGCTTCTTATGGGGGCATGGCGCAATTGGTAGCGCACCTGCTTTGCAAGCAGGGGGTTCGGGGTTCGAGTCCCCGTGCCTCCACCATAAGGAAGTCCCGGTCAGCGGAAACGCTGGCCGGGACTTTTGCTTTTCCCCGTATTACCCGACATTAGGGTTGGACAGTGAACTTCTTTCTCGCGGCCCTGGGGGTGCTGGGCGTTGCGTCATCCGGTCCCCTGATAGCGGCAACGCTTGGGGCAACCAGCGTCAGCGCGCTGGCCATAGCCTTCTGGCGCAATGCCATTGGCGCCGCTGTCATGGCGGCGCCCACCCTCATTCGGGAGCCTGCCCAGTTCGGCAGGGTTACAAAGGTGGAGTTCCGCTGGTCCGTCCTGGCCGCCGTCGCGCTGGCCCTGCACTTTGCCTGCTTCATCACCTCACTGCAACTGACGTCCGTTGCCGCAGCCACAGCCCTGGTCTGCCTCCAGTCGGCGTGGATCGCCGTCTTCCAGCTCTTCAGGGGAACCAGGCACCGGTGGCAGGTACTGGCCGGACTGGGCATCGCGTTCGCCGGTGTGGTGGCCATTACCGGCTTCGACCTGGGCACGTCACCCGAAGCCCTGCTGGGGGACCTGCTGGCTGTGGCCGGCGGAGCCCTTGCCGGGCTATATACACTCGCCGGAGGCAAGGCGAGGCAGAGCATGACCACTGGGACCTACACCACGCTGTGCTACGGCATGTGCGCGGCGCTGGTGGCCGTGCTGGCCCTGCTGGGCGGCCAACCGCTGGTGGGCTTCGGGGCCGCGGGCTGGCTGGGCATCGCAGCCATTACGGTCTGCGCGCAGCTTATCGGGCACACGGCGTTCAACCACCTGCTGGCCACCATGAGTCCGCTTTTGGTGTCGATGATCATCCTGCTGGAGATCCCCGGGGCTGCCCTCCTCGCAGCGCTCTTCCTGCAGGAGGTGCTTCCCGCGGGTACGTACGCCGGACTCGCGCTCATCCTGGTGGGGCTCGCCGTCGTCGTCCTTGGGCAAAAGTCCGGAAAGGCAGGGCGGCGTAGCCGTGCGGCAGGAACAGGCAATGCTGATGGGCCGCCGGAGCGTCCCCTGGCGGAACTGGGGACGGACTGACCCTGTGCAGGTTCAGCTGCGGCAGGATCCTACTGGCCGCCGCGGCGGACGGGCTGGGCCGTATTGACCGTGTGGATGGCCCGGAGGAGTTTGGCCGGGAAATACACCGAGAAGAACACCACCATGGGCGCTTTGAGCGCCATCTTCTTGACGTTGTGTGCCTTGTAGGTACGGTCAAACCGGGTGACGTAGAAGCGGTAGTCCCGCGGTGAGTCCTCCAGCCGGCGGGCCGACATGCCGGAAACCATCTGCGGACAGTAACTGATCTTCAGGTCGTGGTCCGCCAGGTGCAGGGAAAGATCGATGTCCTCATGCATCTCGTCCTTCTCGTCACGGCAGGTCTCGGACCGGATGATTTGCCAGGCTGAGGAACGCAGTGCCATGTTGGACCCGAAAAGGAAGTGGTACTGGTGTTTGGCCAGCTTCAGCATGAGCTGGCGCATCTTGTCGTCGGCTTTCAGGCCGAAGCGGCGCATAGGCATGTCGTAATAGACGACGGGACCGGTGGCCGCCTGGACGGATTCGTCCAGGAAGGCCCGCTGCACCTGTTCCACCCAGTCCGGCTCCACCACGGAGTCCGCGTCAATACGGCCCAGGATGTCACCGCTGGCGTTGTCCAGGCCGTAGTTCCGTGTGGGAATGAGGCCCTGTTCCTTGTCCTGGCTCAGCAGGACGATGGGGCTTTCCGGATATTCGAGCTGCATCTGGCGCACAATGTCCGCGGTCCGGTCCTTTGACAGGTTGTCCACCACGATGATCTCGTGGGCCGGGACGGATTGGTAAATGGCAGCAATAAGGCACTGCCGGATCACGCTCTCCTCGTTGTATGCCGGGATAACGATTGACACGCGGGGCAGTTCTGCTGCGTCGTTCAAGGCATCCTCAGAGGATTGATCGGCTGACATCAGTCCAAATCTAGCATCGATCAGATGCGCCTCCCGGGAGGGCGGCTGTGCCCGGAGACGAATGAGGGGCCCCGCCCCAAAGGCAGGACCCCTCACCGGACATCCGGACTGCTAGGACTGGATGGAGCCCTTGTCCGCACCGCTGCTGCTGGAAACGTCCTCAGCCACGTGCTTTGCCTTCTCCGCGGCGTCTCCCGCCGAGTCCTTGGCAGCCTCGGCCACCTCGGAGGCGGAGCCGGTGGTTGCTTCCGGGACCTCGTTCACTGTGGTGGCAGGAACCGGCGCGGGCGTGCCTGTTCCTGTAACAGGCGAGGGCGTCTTCCACGGATCCTCGACCGGCTTGGAGGCTTTCCAGGCTGCCACGCCCGCGGCAACCGCCGCGGCGATGACACCGAAGACCAGCCAACCGCGCTTCTTCGGTACCTCGGGCTCCGCGAGCTGAACGGGTGCCGTGCGGCCGGCTTGGGTGGCCGCAGCCTTAAGCTGCGTTCCGGTGGCCAATGCCTGCTCCTGGAGGGCGTGGATGATTCCCACGTCGCCAAGCTTCTGGGCAACGGCGTCCACGCGGGCGGGCGTGTTTTCCAGCGTCCGGTGCACAACGCTGGATGCGGAACCGATCTGGTCTGACAAGCGGGGCAGGTATTCCACCACCACGCGGTCACGGGCATTGAGGATGACAGGCGTGGCCTTGTCCAGGGCCTCATGCAGCCGCGGCGAAGCGCCGTCCACAGCATCGTTAATCCGCGGAGCGAGCTGGGCCAGGCCGTCCTGGATGCGGGGCGTCACCACGGCTACTCCGTCCGCCGCCCTGTGGGCCGCGGTCTTCAGGCCTTCCTGAATCTTGGGAGATGCGGTATCCAGGCTGTGCTGCAGACGGTCCACGGCTGCTTCCACGCGGGGGGATGCCCAATCCTTGGCATTTTCCATGGCGCCGATGACTGACAGCTCAAGGTCACGGGCAATACGATCCGATTTCTTCACAACTACCTCCCGAATTAATGTGACGGTCTGTGGTTAGCCTACGTGCCTTGGTCTTCACCGGCTATTCTCTCTGCGGATTTTAGGCCGATTTCACCCAGCGCGGAACTGATGCAACAGCCATCACCACCCCGGACCGCCGTGGAAGAATAAGCCCTATGACTGCAATCGCAACCGCAAAAGCAACCATCCACACCAGCCTTGGCGACATCGTCGTCAACCTCTTCGGCAACCACGCGCCGAAGACGGTCAAGAACTTCGTTGGCCTCGCCACCGGCGAGCAGACGTGGACCCACCCGGAGACGGGCGAGGAGAAGACCGGCACGCCGCTGTACAACGGCACCATCTTCCACCGCATCATCAAGGACTTCATGATCCAGGCCGGCGATCCCCTTGGCCGCGGCACCGGCGGACCGGGCTACCGGTTCGACGACGAGATCCACCCCGAGCTCAGTTTCAACCAGCCCTACAAGCTGGCCATGGCCAACGCCGGGATCCAGATGGGCAAGGGCACTAACGGTTCACAGTTCTTCATCACCACCATCCCCACCGACTGGCTCCAGGGCAAGCACAGCATCTTCGGTGAAGTGGCCGACGACGAATCCAAGAAGGTTGTGGACGCCATCGAGGGCGTTCGCACCGGCATGGGCGACCGCCCGGTGGAGGACGTCACCATCAACAGCATCGACATCGAACAGCTGTAATCCCCACCCATGAGTTACGGAATTCCGTCGGCTGAGCCGTCCGCACAGGTTCCGGTGTGCCCGCGGCATCCGGACCGGCCATCCTATGTCCGCTGCCAGCGGTGCGGGCGGCCGGCGTGCCCTGACTGCCAGCGGGCGGCCGCCGTCGGATTCCAATGCATTGACTGCGTCAACGAGACAAGGCGGACGACGCCGCAGGTCCGGACGGTTTACGGCGGCGCCGTGGCGTCGGGCAAACCAGTGGTGACGTACGGGATTATTGCCCTTTGTGCGGTGATGTACGTGCTCCAATGGGTGGTTCCCGGCCAGGTGGTCTACGAGCAGTTCGCCTACAACAACGTCTTTGCTACCCCTGAATACGGGGCGTTTGAGCCATGGCGGATGCTGACCGCAGCTTTCCTGCACTCGCCGGATTCCGTCCTGCACATCGCCCTGAACATGTACACACTGTGGATCTTCGGCCAGGCCCTCGAGCCACTCCTGGGGCGTGCCCGCTTCCTGGCGCTGTACCTGATCTCGGCCGTGGGCGGCTCCGTTGGATACCTGCTCCTGAATCCGGTGCTGGTACCCGGACAAGGGTTGGTGGGAGTTGTGGGCGCTTCAGGCGCCATTTTCGGCCTCTTCGGCGCCATGCTGCTGGTGCAGCGGCACCGTGGCGGGGACACCCGCCAATTGTGGGTGCTGATTGCCATCAACGGGGTGATTGGATTCCTCATCCCCCAGATCGCATGGCAGGCGCACTTGGGTGGCCTGGTAACGGGTGCCCTTTGCGCGGCAGTCCTTGCCTACACTCCCCGCGGACGGCGGCAGGGCCTCATCCAGGCAGCAGGCCTGGTCGCGGTCCTGGTACTGCTGGCCGTTGCCAGCTGGATGAAAATCTCGATGTAAGCCCAAAGGCGTGCAGCCTGAAGGGCTGACGCCGTCCCGTTCTCACAGAGGGCCCCGACATTACCAATGTCGGGGCCCTTTTCTTATCCACAGGACTTATCCACAGTGTTGGTAACTTACACGTCTGTAGTTCGATTGGGGAAAGCAGTTTTTCCGCCAGTCCGCGGCGCTTTGTGAAAGCAGCACGGCTCCCCATCCACATCTGTGGATAACTCTTGGGGATAGTGCTGTGCTTAAGTGGACAAAAGCCGTAAAAAGCTGAGGTCTGTGGATAAAACAGTGGAAGACGGCCCGTATCGGCAGCACATGAGGCTTAGAGGGGCTTCTTTCAACAGCCTTTTGCACAGTGTTAATAAGTAACAGCGGTGTAATCGTGTTGCCGTAAATGCCCGGACTGCGGCCCGTAAGGAGTGACGATCCGCTTGCAGCTTCCGCAGTTTCCACAGTTGTGGATAACTTGTGGGTATCGCAATGTTGGTAAGTGGACAACCCCGCCGGGGTAGTTGAAGCTAGGTTCCAGTCCGCAGTTTCACCGCAGGTTGCCGCCACTTGTGGGCCTGCATTGCCGTCCGACCCAGGAGAATCTCTTGAGCGCCACCACGCAGCACATCTTCCTCGACAAGCAACATCCCGTCCTCTGGCGGGCACTGAACGGGCTGGGGCTCAAAGTGCGGGAGGCCGCAGAGGCAGCAGGGCTGGACGGGAAGACAGTGGAGCTCCTGCACGTCCGGATATCGCAGCTCAACGGCTGCGCTTACTGCCTGGACCTGCACGTCAGGGACGCGCTGAAGGCGGGTGAGAGCGGACAGCGCCTGGCGGTGCTCCCTGCCTGGCGTGATACGGCCCTCTTCACCGAGAAGGAACGGGCTGCCCTTGCATTGGCCGAAAATATCACGGAGTTACCGGACCACCATGCGCAGGCCCACGAGGAAGCGTTCGCCCGCGAGCATCTCACGGACGAGGAATTCTCAATCGTCAGTTGGCTGGCGATCACCATGAACGCCTTCAATCGGATATCCATCACCAGCCACCACCCCGTCCGCCGCGACCGCTGAAGCAAGGCGGACGCGCGGGTCGGTTTATCCACAGGTCTTCCACACTGTTAATAACCGCATCCGGATGGCATGATTGGTGTTTTCACGCTGCCGGGCGGTCCAACAGCCTGCATTCTTCCGGTGCTCCCAGGTTTTCAACAGTGTGGATAACTTTCCCAACAGTTGGGGAAAACCGGGGAATCAGGCGCGTGGCCGCGGCCAGATTCCTGAGGATCCACGGCGGTGGCTGTCCAGCAGGTGCGTATCCACCATGCCGATGGCTTCCATGAGGGCAAACATGGTGGTGGGACCAACGAAGGAGAATCCCTTTTTCCGCAATGCCTTGGAGAGGGCCACGGACTCCGGGGACTGGGTGGGGATATCGGTGTGGACTGCAGGGCGGGGGGTGTCTGTTGGTTTGAACTGCCAAACAAAGTCCACGAGGCCGCCTTCCTGGCGCAGCGCGAGTGTGGCCTGTGCATTTGCCACAGCAGACCGGATTTTCAACCGGTTCCGGACGATGCCGGGATCCTGCAGCAGCCGATCGATGTCCCCCTCGGTGAACAGCGCTACCGCGTCCGGGTTGAAGCCTGCAAAGGCGGCCCGGAACGCAGGGCGCTTCCGGAGGATGGTGGCCCAGGAAAGTCCTGCTTGAAAACCCTCCAGGCAGATGCGCTCGTAGAGCCCCTGTTCGTCGGTGACAGGAAGGCCCCACTCATTGTCGTAATAGTCGCGGAGGAGTGGGTCAGTGGACGCCCACGCCGGCCGGGCGAGGCCGTCCTCGCCGACGACTGCACCGCCGTGAGCAGGCCGTCCAGAGGCTGGATCGCGGCTATCCGTTGTGCCGACGGCTGGACCGCCGTCAGGAACTATGAGCGCCACCGGGTGGTCATGAGGAAGCCGATGATCGCGATGCCGAAGCCGGCCACGATGTTCCACGATTCCCACGCCGCAACCGGCAGCTGGCCCTCGCTGATGTAGAACGTGATAATCCAGAAGAGGCCGATGATCATCAGGCCGAACATGACCGGCTTAAACCAGACGGGGTTGGGCTTGTAGGCCTGCGACGAAGCCTGCTGGGGGGTGCTGGCGGTCTTCTTGCGAGGCTTTGACTCGGGCACGGGTTCTCCTTGGCGGGCTGAGGCAAGCTCGGCGTTCCGGGCTTGATATCCTGCAAGAAGGAAGTTGCCAGCGGTCTGCGCGATCTTGGTCAAATCTGGATTCTTACTAGCAGCCAATTCTAGCCGTAGTCATGGGTCACCAATGCCCATCGCAACCGCCGGGAGGAGAACCCGTGGTACTGCAGGAGAAGGCGAGGCCCGTTGCTGCGCCCGCTGCCGGCGTCGTCATTCTGCGCGGGGCAGTCCTGGTGGTGGGTGAGCTGCTGATTACAGCCGGGATCATCCTTCTTCTTTTTGTTGCCTGGCAGCTGTGGTGGACCAACGTGGAGTCCGACGCCAAGCAGAGCGAAGTCATCAAGGAGTTTGCACAGGACCTCGGTGCTGCCGCTCCAGCCGCCCCGGACGCGCCGGCAGCCCCTGAAGATTTCGGGCCGCCGGCGGTTTCGGCAGCGCCCGGCCACGCCGGCACCATCGGGATCATGTACATTCCCCGGTTCGGCGAGAACTACACGCGGCCCATCGTCCAGGGGACCACCAGTGAAGTACTGGACACGCTCGGGTTGGGGCACTACACCAACACGGCCATGCCGGGAGCGGTTGGCAATTTCGCTGTTGCGGGGCACCGCCAGACCCATGGTGCGGTCTTGGACAACATTCACACCCTGGTTCCCGGGGACAAGATCTATGTCCAGACCAAGGACGGATACTACGTGTATGTCTTCCGCAACAACCAGATCGTGATGCCGTCACGAACGGACGTCCTGGAACCTGTGCCCACTCTGCCGGGCGTCACCCCCACGGAAAGCTTCCTCACCATGACCAGCTGCAACCCCCGCTTCGGGGCGGAAGAACGCATTATCGCCTATGCCCTGCTGGACAGCTGGCGCCCTGCATCAGCCGGTCCGCCTGCTGAAATCGCACGCCAGGTAGCCGCAGCGATCGGAAAGGGCTGAGCATGTACGGCTGGATCTTCCGCCATCTTCCCGGGCCTTTGTGGCTGCGGATCGCCACCTCGCTGGTGCTGATCGCCGCCGCACTGGTATTGATGGTTCAGTTCGTTTTCCCGTGGATGTCCGAGTACACCCAATTCACCGACTCAACGATTGGTTCGTAAGCCAGCCATGACCACAACCAAGATCCTCGTGGTGGATAACTACGACAGCTTCGTCTACACCCTGGTGGGCTACCTCCAGGAGCTTGGCGCCGAGACCACGGTGGTCCGCAACGACGACGTCACCCTGGCGGAGGCCACCGAACTGGCCGGCACCCGCGACGGCGTGTTGATCTCTCCCGGCCCGGGGAACCCTGCTGAAGCGGGGGTCTGCATCGAACTCATCAAATGGTGTGGCGAGAACAGCGTGCCTATGTTCGGCGTTTGCCTGGGACACCAGGCGCTGGCGGAGGCATTCGGGGGCAAGGTGACCCATGCCCCGGAACTTATGCACGGGAAGACCTCCCTGGTGGAACACATCGGAACCAGTGTCTTTTCGGGACTCCCCTCCCCCGTCACAGCCACCCGCTACCACTCCCTCGCTGCGGTGCGGGACACGCTTCCCGATGTCCTTGAAGTGACTGCGGAAACCGCGTCAGGCGTGGTGATGGGGCTCCAGCACCGGACCGCACCCCTGTGCGGTGTGCAGTTCCACCCGGAATCCGTGCTGACTGAGGGCGGCTACCAGATGCTGGGGAACTGGCTCGAGTCCCTGGGCATGAAGGGCGCGGCTGCGCGGGCAGCCAAGCTGAGCCCGCTCATCCAGCACTGACCTGTTGCGGCCTGCCGTTCAGTCGTCATCCTTTTTGGTGGATGTCGGCGTGGGCGTTGGGGTCGGAGAGGGGCTTGGCGGCGGAGGCGGCGCCTTGGCAACCACGATGGTGACAGTCTTGCCCTGCTCCACCGCGGCGTTAACGGCGTCGCTCTGATCCGTGACCCTGCCTGGTTCCACCTGCGCGTTCTCCGCCTCAACCACAGCGGGTACCAGGCCCAGTTCCTTCAAAGCCGCTTCTGCTTCTGCCCGGGTCCGTCCGCGGAGTTCGGGGACTGCGACCTTGCCCGTGGACACCACCAGCTCAACGCTCGTGCCCACGCCAACGCTCTGTCCCGGGGCGGGGCTGGTGGTGATCACGATACCTGCCGGGACTGTGGCGCTGTTGGCGGTGGTGGTTGAGGGAGCGCCCACCAAACCGATTTGGCGAAGCATGTCCCGGGCGGCAGCTTCAGTCTTGCCCGGCAGGCTGTCTGGAATCTTGACCGCGCTGGGCCCGTCGGAGATATTCAGGACCACCTCGGCTCCCGGATCCACGGCGACGCCGGACGCAGGATCCGTTCCGATGGCGGTGCCCTTGGGCACCGTGTCATGTTGTGCGCGGACAATTCTGGGCTCGAGGTCCGCGCCGTAGAGCTCCTGCAGGGCAGCAGACTCAGTCATCGCCGCTACCGCCGGAATCGAAACCTTCGGCGGCGGCGGTGCCGGGCGGTTGACAATGTTGTACAACCACAGTCCGCCGCCAGCCAGGACGAGGACGGTGAAGATCACCAGGGTTGTGATCCAGGCACGACGCCGGGACTTTTGCCGTGCGGTCCGCTCGCGTTCCGGAGGGAGGCCGAGAAACAACTCATCCCGTGTGGAAGGTTCGTAAGCACCAGGACCGGGGCTGCCGCCGTCGTCCGCCGGTGTGCTGATGGCAGCGAGCCGTCCCGTAGGTGCGTCATCCAGGAAGCCCGCGCCCGTAACCGCAAAGGCTTCAGTGGCAGGGGAAGAGGACGAAGGTGGGACATGGTCGTTGGGATCGGTGGGCGCCTCAGAGGGCGATGCCGCCGCAACAGGAATACCGGCCCTGGCGGCGCGCAGGGCACGCTGGAACGCTGCGGCATCCTGGAACCTGTCGTCGCGGTTCTTCTGCAGTGCCTTGGCCAGCACGGTGTCCAGTGCAGGCGATATTTCCGGGTTCAGGCTGCTCGCCGGTGCAGGAATTTCACGCACGTGCTGGTATGCCACCGACACGGGACTGTCGCCAACGAACGGCGGGCGCGAGGTGAGCATTTCGTACAGGAGGCAGGCGGCGGAGTAGAGGTCGCTGCGCGCATCCACCGTTTCACCGCGGGCCTGCTCAGGTGACAAGTACTGGGCGGTGCCCACCACGGCCTGCGTCTGGGTCATGGTGGCCGAGGAATCGGCAATGGCACGGGCGATGCCGAAGTCCATGACCTTCACAGAGTCGCTGCCGTCGCAGTACATCACGTTGGCCGGCTTGATGTCCCGGTGCACGATCCCCGCCTTGTGGCTGTACTCGAGGGCTCCGAGTACGCCCAGGCAGTAGTCGATCGCCTGGTCGATAGTGACGTCATTGGCCCGGATAAGATCCCGGATGGTCTTGCCCTCAACGAACTCCATCACGATGTACGGCACGCGGACGTTGTCATCCGAACCGTCGTGGACGAGGTGCTCGCCCGTATCGTAGATAGCCACAATGGACGGGTGGTTCAGCGCAGCAACAGCCTGCGCTTCGCGCTTGAAGCGCGCCTGGAACTGGGGATCGCGTGCAAGATCCGCGCGCAGCAGTTTGATGGCTACGGTGCGTCCGAGCCGGGTGTCCAGGCCCCGGTGAACGTCCGCCATTCCTCCCCGGCCAATGAGGTTGCCCACCTCGTACCGTCCGCTGAGGACGCGTTGGCTATCCACCGGAAGGCTGTCCTCCCGGTGCAACGGTGTGCGCGCTGACTCGTTCATTGGCTGTCCTGGCGGTTACGGCTTGCAGGTCGGCGGCAGGCCCGGCAGCGCGCCGGCGGCGCAATCCGGGAGGGGCGACTGTGCTGACTGTGCTGTGGGTGCTGCCGCGGAGGAGGTGGTGGGTGCCTGTGTCGGCGTCGGCGGCGGAGAGGTTGTGGTGGGGGCGGGCGGTGCCACGGCATACGTGATGGTCACCGGCGAACCCACTTCCACCAGACCTGACCGCGACAAGCCAATCACCGAGTTGGGTGCTGAGTTCGCATCAACCTGCGGCTGCACGCTGACGTCAAGGTTAAGGGCGGAAAGCTGCGACTGAACCGTCCGGTAGTCCTTCCCCAGGTAAGCCTCAGGAATGACATTCACGGTTTCCGGCGGCGGGGGCGTGCTCACTGTGGGTGCGGCGCGGGTCTGTGTCGGCGTGGCCGACGGCGTTGTCCGGGTGGGGGTCGCGCTGCTGGGCTGAGTGTTGCTTGAAGGGGCGGTGGAGGTGGGGTCGCTCGACGGAAACAGGATGCCCCGCTGGTTGAGGAAAAAGCCAACCAGCGCGAACAAGAGCAGCAGGATCAGGGCGATCAGCGGCCAGGTCCAGGGGCTGCGGCGGCGGCGTTCGGGCTCATCGGCCGGCTCGTCGTCGTACGTTGTTTCTTCCGGCACCCAATTCCGCTCGGCGGCGAGGGCATTGGCGCGGGCGAGCGTTCCCTGCGGCTCCTCGGCATCCGCAGCCGATCCTGCGGCACCGGCCGCTATTCCTGCCACTGCACCGGCAGCACCGGCACCCAGCACCGGCAACGCAGAGGTTGCCGTGGCGGAAGTGTCACGCTGGGCACCGATCACACCGGTGGGTGCAGTTGTTGTGTCCACCGGTGCCGTGATGGGACCGGTATCGGCGTCAAACAGGAGCATGCCCGGGACTGCGGCGCGGGCGGCGCTGACGTCTCCGTTCCGGATGGCCTCCGCTGCTTCAGCCAGCTTGATGGCGTTAGCGGGCCGGTTCTTGGGATCCTTGGCGAGCATGGACATCAGGAGGGCCCGCACCGGTGTGGGAAGCGACTCCGGCAGTGGCGGCGGCGCATCATTGACCTGGGCGAGGGCGATGGCAATCTGGGACTCGCCGGAGAAGGGCCGGTGCCCGGAGAGGCATTCGTAGCCAATGACACCCAGTGAGTAGATGTCCGAGGAACCGGTGGCCGTCTGGCCGGTGGCCTGCTCCGGCGCCAGATACTGGGCAGTGCCCATCACCTGACCCGTCTGGGTGAGGGGCACCTGGTCGGCAAGGCGGGCGATGCCGAAGTCAGTGACTTTCACGCGTCCATCAGGAGTGATCAGGAGGTTGCCCGGCTTGATGTCGCGGTGCACCAATCCCTGGGCATGCGCAACGGAGAGCGCACGGGCTGTCTGGGCGATGATGGACAGGGTGCGGTCCGGGGACAGCACCTGCTCATGTTCGATAATGCTGCTCAGCGGCTGGCCGGGGACCAGTTCCATGACCAGGTAGGCGGAGCCCTCTTCCTCGCCATAGTCGAAGACGTTGGCGATGCCTACGTGGTTGAGCAGGGCAGTGTGGCGGGCCTCTGCGCGGAAGCGCTGAAGGAAACCGGGGTCCCCCGTGTACTCCTCTTTCAACACCTTGATGGCGACGATGCGGCCCAGGACGAGGTCTTTGGCTTTCCAGACTTCGCCCATGCCGCCGATCGCGATCCGCGTGGTCAGCTGGAATCTGCCGCCGAGGGTGATTCCGGTTGTAGGCCTCACTTATTCAACACCGCCTCAAAAATTCTCTTCGCATTCGGACTGGTTAGCTGTGCGCCGGTAGTGATGTCCACGCCCTCCATGACGATGGTGACACCCACCTGGGGGTTGTTTGCCGGGGCAAAGCCGGTGAACCAGGAGTTGTTCACGCCATTGCCCAACTCTGCAGTTCCGGTTTTGCCTGCCACCTGGACTCCCGGAACTGCTGCCCTGTTGGCGATGCCCTGGCTGACCGCACTGGTCATCCACTCCGTGATCTGGTTGGCGATCTCAGGCGTGGTTGAGGTGCGCAGTTGTTCCGGCTGCGGTTCTTCGATGACACGAAGGTCCGGGGAACGCAGGGTCTTGATCAGGTTGGGCCTCATCTGCACCCCGTCATTGGCGATGGCCGCGGTCATCATGGCCACCTGCAGGGGCGTGGCCCGGACGTCCCGCTGTCCGATGGCTGATTGGGCGAGTCCCGGCGCATCCAAGTCGTCGGGGAAGCCGTTGTCCCGGGCGTAGCCGAGCTTCAGTTGGTCCCCCATGTCCTCGCCGAAGCCGAACTTCCTTGCCTGTTCGGCGATTGCGTCCCGGCCCAGGTCCAAGGCAATGCTGGCGAACGGTGTGTTGCAGGATTGCTGCAGCGCGAACGCGAAGTCCGCCGTGTCCCGGGTGTAGCAGTTGCCGCCTGCATAGTTGGGAAGCTTGTACTGGATGCCGTCGAAGGGCATTTCAGCCGGATTGGGAAGCTCGCTTTCCTTGTTGTATTTGCCTGACGCAAGGGCGGCTGCGGTGTCCACGAGTTTGAAGACGGAACCCGGGGCAAGTAGTTCACCGGTGGGTCCGCTGACGTTCGGGTTCAGGTTGATGCCCGGAACTTTGACGAGGTCGTTGATATTGGCCGACTCTTCGGTGGGATTCTGGGTGGCAACCAGGTTGGGGTTGTAGGAGGGTTTGGACACCATGGCCAGGATTGCGCCGGTCTTGGGGTTGGTGACCACAATGGAACCGCGCTGCCCTTCCGGGATGAGGTCGTAGGCGAGCTGCTGGATCTCCGGATCGATGGTGAGTTCCACCGACGCACCCTTTGGCTGGCTGCCCAGGAAAAGCTGGCCCACCCGGTCCAGGAAGAGCTGGTCCGAATTGCCTGCCAGTTGCTCGCCCATGGCCTGCTCCAGGCCGGTGGCCCCGTAGTTCTGCGAGAAGTACCCGGTGATTCCCGCATACAGCTCCGGCTGCGGGTAGGTCCGCTGGAACGCGCAGGTCTCCGAACCGCTCTCCACTGATTCCGCCACGGGTGATCCGGCCACAACGATCGCACCGCGGTCATTGCAATAGTCCTGCAGGATGGCACGCTGGTTCCACGGGTTGGCCTCAAGCTCTTCGGCGCCAATCACCTGGACGTAGCTGATGGCGCCGAAGATCAGTGCGAACATTGCAATCGCCGCTACCCATGAATGCCGTATCGCCTGGTTCACAGGTGCTTCACCGCCTCGGTAGGAGTATCAATGCCCATGGATTCCGCGCCCTTTGCCGGTGGCAGGGGCGTGGTGTCCACCGGGCCGCGGGCGGTGTGGGAAATCATCAGGAGCAGGCCCACGATGATCCAGTTGGCCAGCAGGGAGGAACCGCCGGCGGCCAGGAAGGGCGTGGTCAGACCGGTCAGCGGAATGAGACGGGTAACGCCGCCAATGACCACGAAGCACTGCAGCGCCACCGCGAATGACAGGCCGCAGGCCAGCAGTTTGCCGAACGCATCGCGGGTGCCCAGGGCCGCCCGGAACCCGCGGGTGAAGAGCAGCAGGTACATCAGGACGATGGCAAAGAGTCCGATCAGGCCAAGTTCCTCGCCGAGGGAGGCGATGATCATGTCGCTGTTGGCGAACGGAACCAGGTCCGGCCGGCCCTGGCCCAGGCCGGTCCCTACGAGGCCGCCGTTGGCCATGCCGAAGAGTCCCTGCACGATCTGGTGGCTTCCACCGGGAGCCCGGTCGTAAACCTCCGGGGTGAAGGCGTTCAGCCAGCCGCTAATACGGAGTTCCACGTGGGAAAAGACCCGCGACGCCGCAAAGCCGCCGCCGAGAATGAGGGCCAGGCCGATCACTACCCAGCTGATACGGCTGGTTGCCACGTAGATCATGACGATGAACAGGCCGAAGAAGAGCACGGAGGAGCCGAGGTCGCGCTGGAAGATGAGCACACCGATGCTCACCAGCCAGGCAGTGATCATGGGGCCCATATCCTTGAACCGCGGAAACTGCAGCGGGCCGATCTTCCGGCCGGCCAGCAGGATCAGGTCCCGGTTCGAGGAAAGATACCCGGCGAAGAATATGGCGAGGGTGATCTTGGCGACTTCACCCGGCTGGAACGTCATGGGCCCAAGCCGGATCCACACGCGGGCACCCAGGATTTCGCCTGCGCTGATGCCGGGAACCAGAGGCAGCACCAGCAACAGGGCACTGGCGGCAAGGGAAATGAAGGTGAACCTGCGGAGGATGCGGTGGTCCTTGAGGAACCAGATGACGGCGATGGCGACTGCCATGGCGATCAGGGTCCACCGGAGCTGGTTGTTGCCGGTATCGTCCCCGGGCGCGTCCAGCCGGTGGATCATGGCCAGGCCGATTCCGTTGAGGGCCACTACCAGGGGAAGTATTACCGGATCTGCATATTTTGCGCGGAACCGAAGCACGCCGTGGAATACCAAGGCAGCGAGGGCAAGCAGGCTGGACTGGAACCAGAAGTCCGAGTCGAACGCCTTCTCCTGGTCCACCCCCACCAGCATGTTGGCCCCAATGCCGACCGCAAGGGCCAGCAGGAGCAACGCAAGTTCCACGTTGCGGCGGGGTTTGGTCGTGGTACTGAGCTGGCTCATTGGCCCACCTCGCAGGTGACTGTGGGACTGGGTGTGGGGGACGGGCCCGCAGGGGTGGCCGAAGCATCAGGCGTCGGTGCGGCGGTAGCAGTGGGCGTGGCCGTGGGGGTGGGCGCGGCCGTTGCGGTGGGGGATGCCGAAGGCGCCACGCACTCGTCTTCAGGTGACGTGCTGCCCGTCAGTTCGAGGTTTTTCACAATCCGCTGGGCGTCGTAGAGGTCCTGGGCAGGTACCGTCTGTCGAACGCGCTGCTGCGAGAACGGCGGTAGGGAATCCATCCGGATCTCGGTTACCGTCTCAAGACTCGAGAGCTGGATCGGTCCCAGGCGCTGGGAAACACCGTTGAAGATGGCAACGCGGGCATCGAACTCGCCGACGTAATAACGGGTTTGGGTCCAGGCGTACCCGAGCCAGAGTCCGATAGTCAGGAGCACCAGGACGGACGCGGCAATGGACCAGGTCAGCCACCGCCGTGGCTTGAGGGCTACGACTGCGTCATCGTCACCGGCTGGGGGTTCCGCCTTGTGCGTGAGGAGGGTGGCGGCGCGCCGCGCAACAGTGCGGCCGGCGATGGTGGGAATGGAACCGGACTCCGCAGCTGTTGCGGCTGCTCCCACAAGTTCGTGCGGGCGTGAGGCCAGTTCGTCACGGAGCACTTCGGCGGAGAGGTGCTCGCCAAGGTGCGGGTCCGTGACTCCCGCTCCCGGAGTATCCGGGCTGCCGCTGTTTTCGGCCGAGGCCGGTTCCACCGGATCCTTAACGGGATCGGAGTTCTTGGCATCATTGGCGGCAGGAGGTTTTGCCGGGTTGACGGCGGCGGGCTTGGGGCTGTCTACCGCATCCGGTGCCCCGGCTGCCACGGAACTGGCGCTCTTCGCCACGGCAGCGGCTTTGGTGACTTCGTGGGAGGGAATGACGTCGACGGCGGCAGTACTGACGTCGTCGGGCGTTTCCTCAACGATTTCCACCATAACAACGGTGACGTTGTCCGGGGAGCCGGCCTCGAGGGTGAGGTCCACAAGGGTCTCCACACACTCGCGCAGGTCCTTGGTCTCGCGGACGGTCCGTTCAACTGCATGTCCGGCAACGTAGTTGAGGCCGTCCGAACAGAGGAGCCAGCGTTCCCCGGGTTTCACGTCCAGGCTGTCAAGGTCCAGTTCAGGGCTGGCATCGACGTCACCCAGGACACGCATCAGAACGTTTTTGTGCGGGTGGGTTTCGGCTTCCTCGGGCCGGAGCCGGCCTTCGTCGATCAGCCGCTGCACAAAAGTGTGGTCAACACTTACCTGCTCAAACTCGCCGTCACGCAGGCGATACGCCCGGGAATCACCGATGTGCGCAAAGTGCAGCTTCCCCTCGGCAAGCAGGAGCGCCGTGACGGTGGTTCCCATCCCGGCCAGCTTGGGGTTGACATGCACAAGCTCGGACAGCAGGGAGTTTGCGGTCTGGATCTCATCGGCCAGCGTGGTGGCGGCATCGCCGGCGTAATCACCCCGGTCCAGGTGGATCATGTCAAGAACAGTGGCGGCCGAAGCGACGTCGCCGCCGGCGTGCCCGCCCATTCCGTCCGCGACTACGGCCAGGTGGCGTCCCGCGTAAGCGGAATCGTCGTTTTTCGAGCGGATTTTTCCGACGTCGGACCTCGCCGCGAAGCGCATGATGAGGGGCCGCTCCACCGGCTTGGGGCCGGGTGCGGGGCTTTCCGGGGCGGCCACGGCTATGGCCTCAATTCAATGACCGTCTTGCCGATTCTCACGGGTACGCCAAGCTCAACGGGCAGGGCACGGGTCAGCTGCTGGTCAGCCAGGTAGGTGCCGTTGGTCGAACCCAGGTCCTCGATGAACCAGCGGCTGCCCTGCGGAAACAGCCTGGCGTGACGGCCGGAGGCGTAGTCGTCCTCCAGGACCAGGGTGGCCTCCTGCGCGCGGCCCAAAAGGATGGGGCTCGCGGCCAGCGGAAGTGTTCGGCCCTTAAGCGGGCCTTCGACGACCACCAGTTGCCGGGCCTGCTGCTTCACGGGTTGTGGCGTGGCTTCGGCCAATTCGGGATTTTTGCGCATCTGCCGGGCTGTTGGGGCGCCGGCGGCGGCCTTCCGGCCCACCATAAGATCCCGGCGCATGGTGGAGACGATGCTGAAGATCAGCACCCAGAGCAGCAACAGGAAACCGAACCGCAAGGCGGTGATGGTGAGTTCACTCATGCGTGGCCGCCAGGGCTGGCAGGAAGCAGGCGGAAGATGATCTTTGTCCGTCCCATGGTGATGGTGGAGCCGTCGGTGAGTTCGGTGCTTCCCGAGACCTTGTGCCCGTTCACGTAGCTCCCGTTGGTGGAACCCATGTCCACTGCCGTGGTGACGCCATTAGCCGTGCGGATTTCAAGGTGGCGGCGGGATACGCCGGTGTCCTCGACCAGGATGTCGGCCTCCGAGGACCTGCCGAGCACGATGGACGGGGCGTTGAGTGAGTACCGCTGGCCGTCGATATCGAGGACGGGCTGCAGCCGGACCGGCTGGCGGCTGGGAGCGGCAGGCAGGTTGGGCCGGGGGGAGGGAGCGCCTGTTGTGCCTTTGGATTTCTCGGTTGAGGAGACAATTTCGAAGTCGCCGGCGCGCAGTTCTGTATCGCGGCGGAAGGAGATCCGCACCGAACCCTGCAGGGTGTAGCCCTGGCTGCGGACGTGGTTGATCACAACATCGCAGAGTTCTTCGGCCAGCGGGGTACCCCATTCCTGGGCGCGTTTGAAGTCATCATCGCTGAGCTGGACATCAAAAACGTTGGGCACCAAGGTGCGTCCCGCGGCGACGGTAAGGGACTTGTGGTCCACTTCCCGGCGCAGCCTGCTGGCGATTTCGACGGGTTCAACCTGGGCGCGCGAGCCGGTGGAGAAGACGCCCCGGACGGCCTTTTCGATGCCGCGCTCGACTTTGTCCAGCAGACCCATGGTTCTTCTCCTTTCCCCCCGGCTGCGGGGCAGTTTTCGTTCCGTAAGTTCACTTGCAGTGGTGTTCCCAAGCCGCCGGTGTGCCTGCATCCAGCAGCCACTCCTACATCCGATACTACTGGGCGGGCCCGTGAATGACCTTAATCCACAACGGCCGGGCGCTGCCAAAAGTTCAGATTCCGATGGTCTGCAGTGCCTGGTTGCCCGCGGTGTTGGCTGTGTTGTGGGTCGGTTCCTGGCCTTAGTCCGTGGGCGGTTGTGGGTGGCCCGGTGCCCCAATTGGTATTTTCCGGGCAATGTCCGTTATGCTTGATCTCGCTGCTTTTACAGGGTTGCGGCTCGGGAAACCGGACGGGATTCTGTGAAGGAAGTTGCGCGCGAGTGGCGGAACGGCAGACGCGCTGGCTTCAGGTGCCAGTATCCGAAAGGGTGTGGGGGTTCAAATCCCCCCTCGCGCACGCACATCAAGAGCCCCGGTCAATAGACCGGGGCTCTTTTGCTTTTGCTGCCCGAATGCCTGCCTGCATCCCTGCCTGCCTGGGCGCAGGGCCGGAAACAACCCAGGTTAGGGCCGGGCGGAAGCCTTGAACCGGCGTCGGGAGTTGGCAAGGTGGCTGCGCATGGCGGCGGCTGCGGCAGCCTCGTCGCCCTCGGCAATGGCTTCTGAGATGGAACGGTGTTCCTGGACCACCTGGTCGAAATGGTCGCGCGCATAGTGTTCCGCGTCGGTCATCAGCCGGGTGCGCGGCATCGCGATCATGGTCTGGCCAAGGGCGGCCAGGCAGTCGGAGTAGTAGGGGTTGCCGGACGCGGCAGCAACGGCCCGGTGGAACTCGAAGTCGGACTTCATGGCATGCGCCGGATGGCCGGCACTCAATGTGAACTCGTCAAGTGCCGCCGTTACAGCACGGAGCTGCCGCTCGGTGTGGTTCCGCGCGGCCAGCGCCGCCGCTTCAGCTTCCACCCCGATCCGGAATTCGAGCAGGTGGAGCCGGTCCTCCATGGTTGCGACGGGACGGGCCCCGGGTGCTGCCTGGGGCCCGTCCGATGGCGGGGTGAGGGCGAAGCTGCCGCGCCCTCGTTCGGTTTCGACCAGTCCCTCGGCCTGCAGCCTGGTCAGCGCGGCGCGCACCACGGTACGGCTCACCCCGAAGTCGCTGATGAGGGTGTTTTCGCTGGGGAGCTTCTCGCCCGGCTGGATGACACCGTCGACAATGCGGGTGCGAAGGTCAGCGGCGAGGTCCGCGGTGAGGTTCCGGCTCATGGCAACAAGGTTACGCGCCGAACTCCACGGACTCGGTGGTCCAGGCGCGTGCCTGGTCGCTCAGCGTGACGCCCAGGCCGGGGCGGTCCGGAACGATCATCCGGCCGTCTTTGGTCTCAAGCCGCTCGTTGAACAGGGGATCGAGCCAGTCGAAGTGCTCAACCCACGGCTCGCGCGGGTACGCAGCGGCCAGGTGCAGGTGGATTTCCATGGCGAAGTGCGGGGCAAGGCCCAGCCCGCGCTCGTCGGCAAGCGCAGCCAGGCGAAGGAACTGGGTGATACCACCCACCCGGGGGGCGTCCGGCTGGATGATGTCGCAGCTGTTGGCGTTGATGAGGCCTTTGTGTTCGGCCACGGAAGCGAGCATTTCGCCGGTGGCGATGGGGGTGTCCAGGACCTGGGCAAGGTGCGCGTGGCCCTCGAAGTCGTAGGCGTCCAGGGGCTCCTCGATCCAGATGAGGTTGAACTCTTCGAGCTGGCGGCCCATCCGCAGCGCGGTGGCGCGGTCCCACTGCTGGTTGGCGTCCACCATCAGCGGGACGTCCCAGCCGATGTGCTCGCGGATGCCGGCGACGCGGCGCAGGTCCTCTTTGCTGTCCGGGAGGCCCACCTTGATTTTGATGCCGCCGATGCCCTCCTCGAGGGACTGCGTGGCGCGGGCCTTCACTTCTTCAAGGGTGGCGTTGAGGAAACCGCCGGAGGTGTTGTAGGTCTGCACGGAGTCGCGGTAGGAGCCAAGGAACTTGGCGAGCGGCAGGCCGGCCCGCTTGGCTTTGAGGTCATAGAGGGCGATGTCGATCGCTGCCAGGGCCTGGGTGGCAACGCCGGACCGGCCTACCGAAGCTCCTGCCCACAGCAGTTTGGTGTAGATCTTGGCGATGTCGTTGGGATCCTCGCCGATGATGCCTTCGGCCACTTCCTTGGCATGCGCGTACTGGGCCGGGCCCCCGGCACGCTTTGAGTAGCTGAAGCCGACGCCGGTGTGCCCCAGCTCCGTGGTGATCTCGGCGAAGAGGAAGACCACCTCGGTCATGGGCTTCTGCCGGCCGGTGAAAACCTTGGCGTCGCTGATGGGAACAGCGAGGGGCAGGCGGGCGGTGGACAGTTTGACGTGGCGGATCAGGTCGACGGTACTCACGGTTTCTCCTTTGGGCGGCGCTGGGCTCCTTCGCCCGCCCTCTTATTCTACAAGTGAGCAACTTGTATTACAACCACGTTGGCTTATGAGTCTGACATCCCCCACCGGAGGCAGGTTTCACTATCAGTGGGAAAGAGGCGCCGCATAAACTTAGGGGGTACGCAGCGAACGCAGTTGGCGGGTGCAGCGTGCTTCAGAACGGAGAGCGCCATGCTCGGGATCCTCATGTGCAAACTGAACCTGCGCCACGTCTGGCACATAGAATCTGCGGAAGATGGCAGCGGCCGTTATCGGCGCTGCACGCGATGCGGTAAGTACGACCGCGACAGGGACGGCAGTGGCTTTATGCACTGACGGGCACGGCGTTGCCGCGTCCCTTTTTCGGCAATATCAAGGCATGGGACAATGGAGGGGATGACTTCCCCCACTTCTTCCTCCGAAGCTCCCGCGCGCGCCCGTCAAGAGGCCCCGGAGAGCACCCGCCCGCAGGTCCGCCCGACTGCCGAAGGCTGGGAGCAGGCGCGTACCGTCGAGGGCCGGCCGCTGCTCCAATTCGCGTCACCGCGGGTAAAGCAGCCGCCCACGCATCTTGCCGACCTGAGCCTGGCCGAGCGCGGAGCGAAGATGAAGGAGCTTGGCCTTCCTGCCTTCCGGGCGAAGCAGCTCTCCACACACTACTTCCAGCACTGGACCGTCGACCCGGAAGCCATGAGCGACCTCCCCAAGGCCGGCCGGGAGGAACTCGTTTCCCAGATGTTCCCGCCGCTGCTCACCGAGGTCCGCCGCCAGCGCAGCGACAAGGGGGATACCATCAAGTTCCTCTGGCGGTTATTCGACGGAGCGCTGGTGGAGTCCGTGCTGATGCGCTACCCCGGCCGCATCACTCTCTGCATCTCCTCACAGGCCGGCTGCGGCATGAACTGCCCGTTCTGCGCCACCGGCCAGGCCGGTCTGACCCGGAACATGTCGACGGCGGAGATCGTTGACCAGGTGGTCGCTGCGAACCGGGTAATAGCGGCCGGTGAGCTGGGCCCCAAGGAGCACGACGACGAGCGTGTCAGCAACATCGTGTTTATGGGCATGGGTGAGCCGCTGGCCAACTACAAGCGCGTCATGGCCGCGCTCCACCGCTTCGTGGATCCCGCACCCGAGGGCCTGGGTATGTCCGCCCGCAACATCACGGTCTCGACGGTGGGCCTTGTCCCCGCCATCCGCAAGCTTGCGGACGAGGACCTGCCCGTCACGTTCGCGCTGTCCCTGCATGCTCCCGACGACGAGCTCCGCGACGAGCTGATCCCGGTCAACAACCGCTGGAAGGTGGACGAGGCGCTCGACGCGGCGTATGACTACTACCGCAAGACGGGCCGCCGCGTCAGTATCGAGTACGCGCTCATCAAGGACATGAACGACCACCCCTGGCGTGCAGACCTGCTGGGGAAGAAGCTCAACCAGCGCGGCCGCGGCTGGGTGCACGTGAACCCGATCCCGCTCAACCCGACCCCGGGCTCCATCTGGACCGCCTCGGATAAGCCGGTGGAGCAGGAATTCATCGCGCGGCTCCGCGCCGCGGGCGTGCCCTGCACCCTGCGCGACACCCGCGGCAAGGAGATCGACGGCGCCTGCGGCCAGCTTGCCGCTGCCGAAGACTAGGGGCTCTCAGCCCCGCAGGGCACCGAGCCCTGAGATCAGCGCCTCGAGCCCAAGCTCGAACGCCGCGTCCGCCGGCCGGCCCGGCACTTCGGCACCGCTACGGGCGGCGGCGCTTCGGACGGCTGCGGTGAAGTGAGGCGTGGTGCCGGCCATGGATCCCGCCTCGAAGATGTCCTCGGGTGCGGTCACGTCGTACGCCGAGCCGAAGATAAAGGACTCCAGCGCCACGATGGAGGACACGACGCGGTCCTGGGGGAAGCCGGCGTCGAGAAAGCCCTTGCTCACGGTCTCGTACATCGCCAGTGTCTGCGGCGCATCAGTTACCGGAAGGACGGCGATCACCGGAATCAGGGGGGTGTGCTCGGCGAAGACGTTGCGGTAGCTCCACGCCCAGCTGCGCACCGCGTCCTCCCAAGGGGCCGAGCCGAAATCGGACACATCCACCAGCGAGGTGAGGTGGTCCTCCACCAGGAGCAGGACGTCCCGTTTGGCTGCCACATGGTTGTAAAGGGCCGACGGCGCCACGTCCAGTTCCTTGGCCAGGCCCGCCATTGTCAGGCCGTCGTAGCCCTTGCGGTTGATCAGTTCCAGCGCCGCCGCCGTGATCCCGGCTTTGTCCAGCAGTGCGGCCGAGGGCCGGCCCGCCCGCCGCCTGGCGGTGCCGGGTTTTCCGGCGGCGCGTCCCTGTACAGCTGGTACTGCCGGCATTACTGGCCTTTCTCTGGTGGTCTCCAGCATTATTCCATCCGGCACTTCCGGTCGGCGCAGGGAACCGCTATAGTTCTAATAAATGAATGGCATTCATTTAGTGGCCCCCATCACTGCGGGGACCCAAGAGAGGACATCATGCTGAACCTGAACCGCGACGTTGTGGTCGTTGGAGCCGGGCCGTCCGGACTTACCGCAGCCCGTGAACTGAAGAAGGCCGGCCTGAGCGTCGCCGTGCTTGAGGCGCGCGACCGCGTAGGCGGCCGCACCTGGACCGACACGGTGAACGGGGCGATGCTGGAGATCGGCGGCCAGTGGGTCTCGCCGGACCAGACCGTACTCCTGGAGCTGCTCGAGGAACTCGGCCTGCAGACCTATCCCCGGTATCGCGAAGGCGACTCGATGTACATCGGCGCCGATGGCGTGCCTGTCCGCTACACGGGGGACACGTTCCCTGTGGATCCGGACACCAAAGCCGAGATGGACAAGCTGGTGGGGCTGCTGGACGCGCTGGCCGCTGAGATCGGCGCCACGGAGCCGTGGGCACATCCGAAAGCACGCGAGCTGGACACCGTTTCCTTCCACCACTGGCTGCGGCAGAACTCGGCCAACGAGGAAGCGTGCAACAACATCGGCCTGTTCATCGCCGGCGGCATGCTCACCAAGCCGGCCCACGCGTTCTCGGCCCTGCAGGCAGTGCTGATGGCCGCTTCGGCCGGGTCCTTCACCCACCTCACCGACGAGGACTTCATCCTGGACCGGCGCGTCGTGGGCGGTATGCAGCAGGTTTCCCTGCTGCTCGGGCAGGAGTTGGGGGACGACGTCGTCCTTAACTCCCCGGTGCGCACCATCAACTGGGAGCCGGACGCCGACGGCGGGCACCGCGTCACCGTCGTCTCGGAACGGGCCACTGTGAACGCTCGGTTCGTGATCATGGCCGTGCCGCCCAACCTCTATACCCGCGTCTCGTTCAACCCGCCGCTGCCCCGCCGCCAGCACCAGATGCACCAGCACCAGTCACTGGGCCTGGTTATCAAGGTCCACGCGGTCTACAGCCGCCCGTTCTGGCGGAACTCCGGCCTGTCCGGAACCTGCTTCGGCGCCGGATCCCTGGTCCAGGAGGTGTACGACAACACCAACTTCGAGGACACCAGGGGAACCCTGGTGGGCTTTATCTCGGACGAAAAGGCCGACGCCGTCTTCGAGTTGAGCCCCGAAGAACGCAAGGGCGCGGTGCTGGAGTCCATTGCCGGTTTCCTCGGCGCCGAGGCGCTGGAGCCCGAGGTCTATTACGAGTCGGACTGGGGTTCGGAGGAATGGACCCGCGGCGCCTACGCCTCCAGCTATGACCTAGGCGGCCTCCACCGCTACGGCAAAGACCAACACGCACCCGTTGGACCCATCTACTGGTCGTCTTCGGACCTCGCGGCGGAAGGCTACCAGCACGTTGACGGCGCCATCCGGATGGGGCGCCGCACCGCAGAACGCATCTGCGAAGCGGCGCGCGTGACGGTCCCTGCCTAAGCCCGGACAGCCCGGCCGGCGACGAAAAGGCCGGCCGGGTGGATTCTAAGCATGCTTACTAATAGGCTGGTGGATGGGGAGCGTCCCCGCATGCAGACGAACGAGGTGAAATATGACTGACACCGAGAGCATCAGCAAGGTCACGGACATCATCAACGATTCCCACATCGGAATGTTGACCACCATTAACGAAGAAGGCGCCCTCGTCAGCCGGCCGCTGGCGGTCCAGGAAGTCAAGGACGACGGCGACATGTGGTTCTTCACCGGCCTCGGCACCTCGCAGGTCGCCCATGTCCGGGCTGACCCGCGCGTGAACGTTTCCTTTGGCAAGAACACTGAATGGGTCTCCGTTGCCGGAACCGCTGAGGTGGTAACGGACCGGGAGAAAATCCGGGGGATGTGGAACCAGGCTGTTGAAGCGTGGTTCCCGGATGGCCCGGACACTCCTGAGGTGTGCCTGCTCCGCATCGATTCGGACTCCGCCGAGTACTGGACGAGCCCCGGCGGGACCGCCGCGACGGTGTTCCAGTGGGTTAAGTCCAAGGTCACCCACAGCCGAATGAGCGTGGGCGAAAGCGGCACCGTAGAGCTGTAGGCCCGATTAACCGTTCAGGGCGCCGAGGACGGCGGGCAGCAGCACGTTGTCCCGGCCCCAGGACGGGTCCAGGATCTCCACGTACCAGGAGTCCGCGAGCAGGAGCGCCAGCGTTTCGTTGGTTTCATCGGCCCAGTCCTGGATCTGCTCCTCCGTCACGGGGTTCTCGCTGGACCCCAGGACGGTCACCACCTCGCCTCCGTTCACGGTGACCGGGATGGCTGCACTGCTTGACTCGCCCGGGGCATGCACCACGGCGACCAGTTCGGAGCGGGTGGAGAGGGCCAGGAGTTCCGTGGCGACTTCTGCACTGCAAAAGCCGGTGACGTACTGGCGCTGGGCAAGGCCGGCTGAGCGGAGCCCGGGTTGTGATTCCTTCGTGAACACCCCGCTTCGGTTCAGGGCAGCGAGGCCGGGCGCGATGGCTGCGGTTTCAGCGTCGTAGGTGGCAGTGAAGGTGGCGGCCTGATACTCGCTGTGGCCCTCCAGCCAGCGCGCGGTCAGCTCACCCGCAGCCTCCAGCGTGATGGCCTGGCTCCAGACTTCCCGGTCCTCCAGCCGCCTGCCGAACTGGTCACGGCTTTCCGTTTCTTGAGGCTCCATCCTCGGATGCTACGGCGCTGCGCCGCCGGACTCCAGCGGCTGCGACACAGCAGTTAATGCGCGCCGGCAGTCAGCGTCCGCTGGCGGGGATTCCTGCCGCCTGCTCGGCGGCGGCGAGAGCGCGGCCAAAACGTTCGACGGCTGGCGGATACCCTTGGTGCCCCGCGGCCCGGAGCTGCTCGGCCTCGCGCATGGCCTTAATAACGGCGGCGGTCTGGGGCAGCCGGACGTCGGTCATGGCAGGGTAGTCGATGCAGTACGCGGGATCCAGTTCGTATCGGCGCCAGCGCTCCAGCAGCACGCTGTGTTCAGCCTGTGCGGCCGTGTGCAGGGGCAGGTACTCCCGGCGTTGCCGCCGAAGGGACAGCCAGGCCACCATCCGCGGGCTGCCCCAATAGGCAGCGACACCGGAAGCAACGGCCGCGCCGGCGAGGAAGAGCCCTGCCCAGGCCGATGTCAGTGCGGGGATGAGCAGGGCAGGTAGGGCCACCGCCGCGCCGAGGAACAGGTCCCAGAACAACTGGTCCGAACGCTCAGGTTCCGTGCCCGTGCCGGCCAGGGCCCGCCGTCGTACCTGGAAAACGGTGGCCGCAACGCTGCCCACCAGCACGGATCCACACAGTAGAAGGACCCACGCCCCCTGGAACAGGGATTCTGCGATGGCTGCCACCTTGCACCTCCACGTCCGCAGGCCCGGGCGGGAAACGCCCGGCTGGTCCTTCCATTCCAGCGCCTTCCCGTTCTTGGGTCAATGGCAATGGCAGACCGCCGGATGGCGAGGGCGGGGCTTTCCGGGCCGCTTGGCGGCACGTACGTTTGGGACCATGAGACTCAAAATGTGCAGCATCCACGTTCAGGACCCCGCCGCGGCCCATACCTTCTACACCGAAACGCTTGGCTTCGAAACCCTGATGGCCATGCCTGAGTACAACCTGTTCATCATCAAGGACCCCGGCGCGGACCAGAGCTCCGTGGGCCTGCTGCTGGAACCCAGCGACAATCCGATTGCTGCGGACTACATGAAGGGACTGTACAAGGCCGGCATGCCTGCGATTGTGTTTGGCGTCCCGGACGTGCGGGCGGAGTACGAGCGGCTCACCAAGGCGGGAGTGAGCTTCCGCGGCGAACCGGCGGAAGACCCCTCCGGGATCAGCGCCGTGTTCGACGACGGCTGCGGCAACTACATCCAGCTCCATCAGGACTGACCTGCGGAGACTGACCTCAGAGACTGACACGCCAGGGCCCAGTCCCCACAGATTGTTGAACAATCCGTGTCTATCGGGCATGATGGTGGGAGAAGCCAACCTGAGACGAGGGTCACAATGCCATCCATCGATCTGAACAGCGACGTCGGAGAGTCCTTCGGCAGCTGGACCTTGGGCGATGACGCGGCCGTGTTCCGCCACGTCACCAGCGCCAACGTGGCCTGCGGTTTCCACGCCGGGGACCCCAGCACGATCGCGCGGACCTGCCGCGATGCCGTGGCCGCCGGGGTGACCATCGGAGCGCACGTGGGGTACCGGGACCTGGCCGGTTTCGGCCGCCGGTTCCTGGACTGCTCCGCCTCCGAACTCGCCGACGACGTGCTCTACCAGCTGGGAGCCCTGCAGGCCCTTGCCCGCGCCGCCGGGTCAGAGATCAAGTACGTCAAGCCCCACGGTGCGCTGTACAACGCGATCGTCCACCACGAAGTCCATGCCGCGGCGGTGGTTGATGCCGTGCACGCCTTCAGCCCAGGGCTGCCGCTGTTGCTCCTTCCCGGATCGGTGGCGCTGCGGAAGGCGGAGGCCCGGGGCCTCCAAGGCATGGCTGAAGCCTTCGCCGACCGCGCCTACAACCCGGACGGCACCCTGGTATCGCGGCGGGAGCCGGGCTCGGTGCTGCACGACAATGAAGCGGTCACCAGGAACATGGTGCTCCTGGCCACCGAAGGCAAGATCATCGCCCGGGACGGCAGCGTCCTGGACGTCCATGCGGACAGCATCTGCGTGCACGGCGACACCCCCGGTGCCGTAGCGATGGCCGGAGCTGTCAGGGCGGGGCTCGAGGCCAGCGGTGTCACCGTCCGGAGTTTTGCGTGAGTATCACCGGAATCCGCTGGGCCGGACCCCGCGCCCTGCTGGTGGAACTGGCCAACCTTAACTCCGTGCTGGCCTTCCACCAGCGTGTCCAGGCGGCTCCTTTGCCGGGGCAGTTGGATGCTATTGCCGCAGCTGCGACCGTCCTGGTGAAATTTGCAAGCCAGGCGCAGGCACGGGGGGCACGTGCCGCCGTCGAACAGTTCCAGCTCGAAGGCGTCCGGACGGTCGGGGGCCGGGAGGTCACCATCGAAGTGGTGTACGACGGCGAAGACCTCGCCGAGGTGGGACGCCTCACCGGGCTCGGCGCGGACGGTGTGGTTGCCGCCCATACGGGCCAGCCCTGGACGGCTGCCTTTGGCGGCTTCGCGCCGGGATTCGCTTATCTAGTGGGCGATAACAACAGCCTCGCCGTTCCGCGCAGGCCTACACCCCGGACAGCTGTTCCTGCCGGTTCCGTTGCCTTGGGCGGCGAATTTTCCGCGGTGTATCCCCGGCAGTCGCCTGGCGGCTGGCAGCTGATCGGACGCACCTCGGCCGTGATGTGGGATCTGGAACGGGAGCAGCCCGCGCTGATCCGGCCCGGAGACACAGTCCGTTACGTGGCCGTTGACTCGTTGACGGAGCCTCCCGGCACCGCGCCTATTTCCACGGGGGAGACGGATGCGGACCGGCCCGATGCCGTCCGCTCCGGACTCGAGATCCTGCAGCCCGGCCTGCAGTCCCTGCTGCAGGATCTGGGCCGGCCGGGACTGGGGGACCTCGGCGTTTCCGCCTCCGGCGCCGCGGACCAGCAGTCAGCCCGCCAGGCGAACAGGCTGGTGGGAAACGGCCCCGCTGCCGCCGTCGTCGAAAATCTTCTCGGCGGGCTCACCGTAAGGGCCATGGGTGACCAGGTGGCAGCAGTCACCGGCGCCGCCGCCCCCCTCGAGGTCCGCTCCGCCGAAGGCGGCCTGCTGCTGCGGCCCGACCCTTGCGCTCCGTTCGCACTGCTCGACGGCGAAAGCCTCACCGTGGGAGCGCCGGCCCTCGGACTGCGCACCTACCTGGCTGTCCGCGGCGGATTCGATGTTCCGCCGGTCCTCGGCAGCCGTTCCACCGACACCATGTCCGGGCTGGGTCCTGCTCCACTCGCAACCGGCACCCGGGTACCCGTGGCTCCTGCCACTGAACGAACGGCGGTGGGTCATCCGGAGCCGTCCGCACTGCGGGTTGGAGCCGGAACCACCGAGCTCAGGGTGACCTTGGGCCCCCGCGAGGACTGGTTCCCCGAGGAAGCTGTCAAGGTCCTCACCCAACAGCAATGGCAGGTCTCGGACCAGTCAAACAGGATCGGCGTACGCCTGGTCCCGGACCCCGGCCACGGGCGCCCCCTCGAACGCAGCCGCACGGGGGAGCTCGCCAGCGAGGGCGCAGTGGCCGGCGCCCTCCAGGTTCCCCCCAGCGGGCATCCCGTAATTTTCCTCGCCGACCATCCCGTTACCGGCGGGTACCCCGTGATCGCCGTGGTGATCCCCGAAGACCTCCCCGTCGCCGCCCAGGTCCCACCCGGCGGACGCGTCCGGTTCACGGTGGTTGATTCCGCAACGCTGGAACCCCTCGCACAAGCCGCCAAAGACACCATTTCCGAGAGAATCCCGTCATGAAAAAAGTCCTGATCGCCAACCGTGGCGAGATTGCCGTCCGCATCGTCCGCGCCTGTTACGACTACGGCCTGCAATCCGTGGCGGTGTATTCGGATCCGGACGCCGATGCCCTCCACGTGCGGATGGCAGGCGAAGCGTATGCGCTGGGCGGTTCAACCGGGGCCGAGACCTACCTGGACATGGGGAAAGTGATTGCTGTGGCCCTGCGCTCCGGCGCCGACGCAGTGCACCCCGGCTACGGGTTCCTGTCCGAGAACGCCGACTTCGCCCAGGCGGTGCTGGATGCCGGCCTGACCTGGATAGGCCCTACCCCGGAATCCATCCGCGCACTGGGTAACAAGGTGACCGCCCGGGACATCGCGGTCAGGGCCGGCGCCCCGCTGGTTCCCGGCAGTGACGGCCCGGTGGCCAATGCAGGCGAAGTCCTGGCCTTCGCCCAGGAGTACGGCCTGCCGGTGGCCATCAAGGCGGCTTTTGGCGGCGGCGGACGCGGGCTGAAAGTTGCCCGGCGCCTCGAGGACGTTGAAGACGCCTTTGATTCGGCAGTCCGGGAATCCACCGCTGCATTCGGGCGCGGCGAGTGCTTCGTTGAGCGCTTCCTGGACCAGCCGCGACACGTTGAGGCGCAGGTCCTGGCGGACACTCACGGCAATGTGGTGGTGCTGGGCACCCGGGACTGCTCCCTGCAGCGCCGTAACCAGAAGCTCGTCGAGGAGGCGCCGGCGCCCTTCCTGACAGCAGACCAGCGTGCGCAGATACATGCGTCGGCGAAAGCCATCTGCCGGGAAGCGGACTACCACGGTGCAGGAACGGTGGAGTACCTCGTTGGCAAGGACGGGATCATCTCCTTCCTTGAGGTCAATACCAGGCTCCAGGTGGAGCACCCGGTAACCGAGGAAACGTCCGGCGTGGACCTGGTCCGGGAACAGTTCCGGATCGCTTCCGGCGGCACGCTCTCGCTCACTGCGGATCCCGAACCGCGCGGGCATGCCATCGAATTCAGGCTCAACGCCGAGGATCCGGCCCGCGGATTCCTGCCGGGACCCGGAATTGTCGAGGCTTTCGAGCCGCCCACCGGCGCCGGGATCCGCGTGGACAGCGGGGTTCGCTCCGGCTCCGTAGTGTCCGGACACTACGACTCGCTCCTGGCCAAACTCATTGTGCACGGGGAAGACCGGAACCAGGCACTGCGCCGGGCACGGGCTGCCCTGGACGAGATGCAGATCAAGGGCCTGCCCACCGTGCTTCCCTTCCACCGGGCAGTGGTGCGGCACCCGGACTTCACCGCCGACGACCGGCTGGGCGTCAATACCACCTGGATTGAAAACGAGTTCGCCGAGCCCCTCGCGGCTTCTCCCGAGATAGCCCGCACCGCCCCTGCGTCAGCCCGGACCACCATCACCGTGGAGCTGGACGGCAAGGCGGTCCAGCTGGGGCTGCCCTCCCGGATTTACGAAGCGCTGATCAACGGCGGTGGCGGTTCCGTGACGGCTGCCGTTAACGCGCAGGGCGCTGCGGCGGACGGCCAGGATGGCAGGCTCGTATCTCCCATGGCCGGCTCACTGGTGAAGTGGCTGGTGGACACGGGTGACCAGGTTGAAGCCGGCCAGCCCATCGCGGTGCTGGAAGCCATGAAGATGGAAACCACTGTGGCCGCCCACCGGCCGGGAACGGTGGCAAGGGGAGCGCAGGAGCCAGGATCCGCCGTCGCACGCGGAGACGTCCTGGCCAGCATCGCCTGAGGCACTGCTTTAAGTCGCCTCCCGTGCGCTGGCGCTGCCAGCCTTGGGTACATTGGGGTTATGCCCATGAACGCTGCACTGCAGGGGATCGCCGAAAGTGCACCCGCAACCCACGCCCATACCGGCGCGTGGGTTGCGGGCGTGCTCCGCGCCCGGATCTCGGCCGGCCAGCTCCCGCCCGGCACCAAGTTGTCAGAGCAGAAACTGTCTGCGGCGCTTGGCGTTTCAAGAAACACCCTGCGGGAAGCTTTCACCGTCCTTGCCGGCGAATCGGTGGTCCAGCGGATTCCCAACCGGGGCGTCTACGTAGCTGCCCCCGGTGGTGACGACGTGCGGGAAATCTATCGCGTGCGGCGGGTCATCGAGCCGGCTGCCGTCCTGTGGGGGGATCTCACGGACGACGCCCTCGACCGGCTGGACGCCATCATTGTCCGCGCCCAGGAAGCACTGGCCACTGGCTCGGTGACGGGCATGGGCGACGCCAACCAGGAACTCCACAAGGCGCTCGTGGGGCTCTCGGGCAGTGCATCGCTGGACGAGCTGATGGAGAAGGTCCTGGCCGAGATGCGCCTGGTGTTCCATGCAATGGCCACCACCCCTGATTTCCACAGCCACTACGTGGAGCGTAACGCCACGCTGGTGGCCCAGATCCGTTCCGGCCGGCGTGAGGAAGCCGCCGCCGAGCTCCGGCGCTACCTGGATGCCGCAGAACAGGAACTGCTGGCCCACATGGGCATCATTCCCTCCTGAACGGCAACATGCCCTGCGGGCAGAAAGCGCGCAGGGCATGAAGCGCCGGAATCCGGCTTCGTGGTGCTGCTAGGGCACCATATAGCTGCTGTCCCTGGCGTCGGTGATCAGCATGTGGCCCGGGGCATGCCCGATGGCCAGGGCGGGCCGGGACTCCATCACGGCGGCCTGCGGTGTTACCCCACAGGCCCAGAACACCGGCACGTGATGGGCCGGAACGTCCACTGCGTCGCCGAAGTCGGGCCGGGAAATATCGGCGATGCCCAGTTGTTCGGGGTTTCCCACGTGGACCGGGGCGCCATGCACGGCCGGGTAGCGCGATGTTATCCGGACGGCGTCCGCAACCTGGGATGCGGGAACAGGGCGCATGGACACCACGAGCGGCCCGGCCATGGCCCCTGCCGGTTCACAGCGGACGTTGGTCCGGTACATGGGCACATTCACCCCCTGGTCGATGTGGGCAACACGGATTCCGTTTTCCTGGAGTGCAGCCTCGAAGGTGAAGCTGCAGCCTACGATGAACGTGACCAGGTCATCCCGCCAGTAGTGCATGATGTCGGTTGGTTCGTCCGTCTTAACGCCGTCCACGTAGACGGCGTAGCGGGCAACATCGGTACGAACGTCACCGCCGGCGAGGAGGGCGCCGCTGGTTTCGCCGGCGTCAAGCACTCCCAGGATGGGGCACGGCTTCGGGTTCCGCTGCGCAAACAACAGGACGTCGAAGGCCTGGGCTTTGGGGACAATAATCAGGTTCGCCTGGGTGTAGCCTGCGCTCCACCCTGAGGTGGGGCTGACCAGTCCTGCACGGAACAGTGCCCGCGATTCTGATGGCGCCAGGGCGGCAGGGTTAGTGGGGAAATCGACGCCTGCGGGAAGGTTTTTTGACAAGAACATTGCTCCTCCTATGCCCACATCTTGGTCAGGCCTACCAGCGAATTCCAGCCCAGGAACAGCGTGAGCAGCCAGGCCAGGACGCCGATGATGAGCAGCCACTTGGGGTAGGCGTAGCCCTGCATCAGGTCACGTCGGCGCCAGGCAACCCAGAGCAGGACAGCAAAGCCGACAGGAAGGATGAGTCCGTTGAAGGCGCCGGCGAAGATGAGCAGCTGCTGCGGAGCCTGGCCGATCAGCAGGTACGCAACTGCACAGAAGGCGATGAAGCCCACGGTGATCAGGTTCCGGGTCCGTTCCGGAGTGCTGGACTTGGTGATGAACGAAACCGAGGTGTAGGCAGCGCCGATGACGGAGGTCACGGAAGCGGCCCACAGAATCACGCCAAACATCCGCAGGCCGATTTGTCCGGCTGCTGCTTCGAACGCGGACGCCGCAAGGTTGTTGTTGGCCAGCGCCACGCCGCCGGCCACCACTCCAAGGATGGCCAGGAAGAGCAGCACCCGCATCAGGCAGGTGACCAGGATTCCCAGTATCGAGCTCCGGGTGATTTCCCTGACGTGCTCCACTCCCGTGGCGCCGGAGTCAAGCAGCCGGTGTGCGCCGGCGTAGGTGATGTAACCGCCAATTGTCCCGCCGATCAGGGTGGTGATGACCAGGAAGTCCACCTTCTCAGGCATGACCGTGTTCCGCAGTGCTTCACCCAGGGGCGGTGCGGAGACGATGGCCACGTACAGCGTCATCAGGATCATGAGTGCGCCCAGGATCACCACGATCTTGTCCAGGGCGACGCCGGCCCGCTTGCTGAGGAAGATCAGGATGGCAATGACGGCGGAAATCGCGCCGCCCAGTTTCGGGTCCAGGCCCATCATGGCGTTGGTGCCGAGCCCTGTTCCGGCGATGTTGCCGATGTTGAATACCAGGCCGCCAAGGAAAACGAGTCCGGCAAGGAACCAGCCGATGCCGGGCAGCACCCTGTTGCCCAGTTCCTGGGCGCGCATGCCCGAGACGCCGATAACCCGCCAGACGTTGGTCTGTACCGCGATGTCCACCAGGATCGACACGAGGATGGCGAAGGCGAAGGCGGCCCCCAGCTGCACCGTAAATGCTGCTGTCTGGGTAATGAAACCCGGGCCGATTGCGCTGGTGGCCATGAGGAACATGGCTCCCAGGAGGGCTGAACGCCTGCCGGCCTTCGTAGTGCCCGATGTCAGTGTTGCGGTACTTTCCACAGATCCGTCCAAACGTGCGGGTGACTGGAGTCACAGAGGGGATGTACGGGCAACACTACAGACTGTTCAACAATCTATGCAAGGGATTGTTGAACAATAGTTTGGTTTGCGGGAAGAAATTCCGGTTGATGGAGCCCCCGGAAGCTAGGCGCGGGCCTGCTTGGCTTCCTTTTTGGCGGTTTCTTCCTTGACTCGCTGGGCTTCAGCCCGAACGGCGGCGTGGGTGGCGCGCTCGGTGACCAGCCACGCGGGGGGAGCCTGCAGCAGTGCGGTGATTTCCGCCGTCGTCAAGGCTTCCTCGATGCCGCCGCGGGCCAGGCCGCTGATGGAGACGTTCAGCTTCTGGGCCACTACCGGACGCGGGTGCGGACCGTTGCGGCGGAGTTCGGCGAGCCATTCCGGCGGGTTGGCCTGGAGTTCGGCGAACTCTTCGCGGGTGATGGTTGATTCCTGGAACTCCTGCGGTGTTGCGGGCAGGTAGATGCCAAGTTTCTTGGCAACGGTGGCCGGCTTCATGGACTGGGAGTTTGCAGAGGTCATGCTTCAAGGGTATCCGGGCGGGCGGTACTGTGAAGACGTGCCCACCGACAACGCCCCCCAGACAGACGCCGGTTCCGCAGGGTCTGCTGACCCGGCTGGGCCGGATGCCCCCCGCACGCTCCGCATCGCCTATGTGGCGGGGGTGACGCCCGGAAAGTGGATCCGCCGGTGGGAAGAACGGGTGCTGGACATTCCGCTCCAGGCGTTTATGTCCGACGACGGCGCGCAGGTCGAGGTGTTGCGTCACGGGATCGCGGACCTCAGCTTCGTCCGCCTTCCGGTGGAGCGCGAGGGCCTCAGCGTGATTCCCCTGTACGAGGAGCAGCCCGTGGTGGTTGCACCCAAGGGCCATGAGATTTCGGTGTTCGAGGAAGTGGCGCTGGCTGATGTGGAGCAGGAGGCCTTCCTGGACGTGGCTGCGCTGGGCGGTCCGGAAGCTGCGTTGCAGGTGGTGGCAACAGGGGCGGGCCTGGTGATCCTGCCCATGTCCGTGGCTCGCCATTTCAACGTCAAAGACACGGTGGCGCGGCGGCTCATGGGAGCGCCTCCGACCGAGATAGCTGTTGCCTGGCCTGCCGATTCCACGGACGAAGTCATCGAGGAATTCATTGGGATCGTCCGGGGGCGTACCGCCCAGAGCTCCCGCCAGCCGTCCGCCCAGCCCTTAAAGGCCAAGAAGGAACCCAAGCCGGACCGGCGCGGCAGCGGAACCAAGAAGGCGCCCAAGGTAGCCCAGCGCTATGCCCCCAATCCGGACAAGGGCCGGGGTAAGGGTTCCCGCAAGAAGGGCAAGCGCTAGCCAAAACACTAAAGGTGGAAGTCGTCTACGTCTCCAGCATGTTCTGGCCGCTTCACACTTAGGGTGTACAGGGTGAATTAAGTTAGCCTTACCTTGCCCAATTCGCGTGCGGTAAGAGTGCTGCCCCTTTGAGAAGAGCTACGAGTGTCCCGTCGAAGCGTGATCGCTGCCACAGCAGGCCTGACAATACTGGCGTCCGCCGTAACTGGTTGCGGCATCATTGGTGGGCAGCCCGCTGACCTTCAGATCTATTCCGCCCGCCACTACGATTTGGAGGGCGCTTTCGGGCAGTTCCAGGATGAAACTGGAATCTCCGTGGAATTCATCAGCGGTGACGACGCCGAGCTCCTCGAACGCCTGAAGGCTGAAGGTGAGGACTCCCCAGCCGATGTCTTTATGACGGTGGACGCCGGCAACTTGTGGAATGCGGCCCGCCAGGATGAGCTCGCCGCCGTCGACTCCGCAACCCTGAATGAAGCGGTGCCGGAGGACCTCCGTGATCCGCAGGGCCGTTGGTACGGCTTGGCCATGCGCGCGCGCACCGTCACCTACAACCCGCAGAATGTGGATCCCGCTGAATTTGACGCGGCGGACACCTACGCCGGCCTGGCGGACCCGAAGTGGAAGGGGCGGCTGTGCATGCGGGACGCCACCTCGTCCTACACCCAGTCACTCGTGGCCAGCCTGATCGACCTGCACGGCCGGGAGAAAGCCCTGGAGATTGCCAAGGGTTGGGTGGCCAACGACGTGCAGATCATGAGCAATGACGTGCTTTTGCTTGAAGCCATCGACGCCGGCACCTGCGATGTGGGGATCAACAACCACTACTACCTGGCCCGGACGCTGGAGGACAAACCCGATTTCAAGGCGGAGCTGTACTGGGCCAGCCAGGACGGTGCCGGGACTCACGTCAACATTTCCGGTGCGGGCGTGGTGGAGGGCTCTGATAATGCAGGGGATGCCCAGCGGCTCGTCGAATGGCTCGCCACCAAGGGCCAGAACGCCTTCGTGGACGCGAACCACGAGTTCCCGGTCAACCCGGCGGCGAAACCCGAGCCAGTGATTGCAGGCTTTGGCGACTTCAAGCGGATGCCGCTGAACGCCGAAGCCTACGGCGACCTCAACGCCGGGGCCGTGGACCTGCTCGCCGAGGCCGGATACAAGTGACCGAAACGGCGGTCCTCGCTGAAGCGGGGACGCCGAAGCGCCGTCCACGCCGGACGGCCGGTGCCGGGCGCCCGGCGTGGTCCGCGCTCGTGGTCCTGGTGGCCGTGGTGGTTGCCACCCCCGTGTTCGCCGTGGTCCTTGATGGCCTGGGCAGCATGGGCGACACCGCGCCGCCGCGGGGACTTGCCGGCATGGTTCTCACAACCCTGCTCCTGATGCTGGGAGTGGCAGCGGGTTCCCTCCTGGTGGGTGGCGGCCTGGCATGGCTCGTCACCGCCTACCGCTTTCCGCTGCGCAATGTCTTCGCCTGGCTGCTGGTCCTGCCCCTGGCGGTACCCGCCTACATCCTGGGCTTCGTCTTCCTCTCCGTGTTCGACGTCTCCGGGCCGGTGCAGTCCGCCCTGCGCGCGGTGCTGGGTACGGACGCCTGGGTCCCCAACGTCCGGTCGCTGCCAGGCGCAGTGCTGGTGATGTCGCTGTCCCTCTACCCCTACGTCTACCTCCTGGCGCGCACCGCGCTCAGTGAGCACGCGTCGGGAACGTACGATGCAGCGCGGACCCTCGGTGCAGGGCGGGGCCGTGCACTCCGGCGAGTTCTGCTGCCGCTCGCCAGGCCCTCGCTGGCCGCGGGCATGGCCTTGGTGATGATGGAAACCCTGACTGATTTCGCCACGGTGCAGTACTTCAACGTCCAGACCGTTTCCGTGGGTGTCTACCTGGTCTGGAAGGGCACCTTCAATTTCCACGCAGCTACCCAGCTGGCCGTCCTGGTCCTGCTGTTCGCCGTCGCCGTGCTGGCGGGGGAGCGGGCACTGCGCGGCCGGGCACGCTATCACCGGCAGGGCGGGAGGGGGCAGGGCCTGCAGCCGAAAACACTCCGCGGCGGCCGAGGCCTGGCTGCCGCCGCACTGTGCACAGCTGCCGTCAGCACAGGCTTCCTGATTCCCGTCCTCCAGCTGCTGGGCTGGGCCGTGGGCGGGGCCGTTAAAAACCCCGGCTTCCTCGCGGATCCGCGGTTCGGCGAGTACATCGTCAATACCCTCCTGGTTGCGGCAGCCACCGCTGCGGCCTGCGTGTTCCTCTCCGTGGCAGTGGCGCACGGCGTCCGCCTCAGCGGTGGCCGGTTCGTCTCCTCCGCGGCGCAGCTGACAACTTTCGGTTACGCGGTGCCCGGCGCCGTGGTGGGCATTGGCGTCCTCATCTCCTTCGCGGCACTCGATGATGCGCTCGAGGCTGCCGGCGTTCCCGGCGGCACCGGACTATTGGTCACGGGGTCGGTCCTGGGCATCCTCTACGCCTACGTGATCCGTTTCCTCGCACCGGCCTACCAGGCAGTGGACGCGAGCTTCGCGAAAATCCCGGCAACCCTCACTTTCTCGGCCCTTAGCCTGGGTGCTGCCCCGCGGCGCATCCTGGCGCGGGTGCATGTCCCCCTGGCACGGTCCGGGATTGCGGTGGCGCTGATGCTGGTGGCGATCGACGCCGTTAAGGAGCTGCCCATCGTGCTGCTGCTCCGGCCCTTCGGATTCACCACGGCGTCCGTCTGGGTCTACGAACTGGCCCGTGAAAACTTCTGGGAAAAGGCGTCGCTGCCCGCACTGGTGATCGTTGCGGCCGCCGTCCTCCCCGTCCTGGTCCTCGTGAGGCAAGCCCGCCGCAATGAAACACCTGGAAAGGCCCCGGCATGACCATGCGCATGGCACACGGAAATCGTCCTGCGGGCATGGAGACTGCTCCGGCAGCGCTGGTCTTTGAAGGCGTCAGCAAGCACTACGGACGGGCCGTGGGCGTGGATATGCTGGAGCTCGCAGTGCCGGCTGGCGAGCTGGTCACCCTGATCGGTCCTTCAGGCTGCGGTAAGTCCACTACGCTGCGCCTCGCCGCAGGCCTTGAACGGCCGGACGGGGGCACCATCCGGGTGGCCGGGGACGTCGTGGCGGGCAAGCGCCACTTCGTCGAACCCGAGCAGCGCCGGGTGGGGTTGGTGTTCCAGGACTACGCACTGTTTCCGCACATGACCGTGGCCCAGAATGTCGAGTTCGGGCTGGACCGGCTGAGCCGCGGTGAGCGCAAAACGCGGGCCGGGGAAGTCCTGGACCTGGTACGGCTTGGCCATTTTGCGGGCCGGTACCCGCACGAACTTTCCGGCGGCGAACAGCAGCGCGTGGCCCTGGCCCGCGCCCTGGCGCCCCGCCCTGCCGTCGTCCTCCTGGACGAACCGTTCTCCAGCCTGGACGAGTCGCTGCGCGCGCAGGTGCGCCGGGACACTGTGGCGACGCTTCGCGAGGCCGGCACCACCGGCGTCCTCGTCACCCACGACCAGACCGAGGCGCTCTCCGTCGGCACGCGGGTGGTGGTAATGCGCGGCGGCGTCATCGAACAGGCGGACACGCCGGAGAAGGTCTTCGAGCAGCCGGCCACACGATTCGTGGCCTCCTTCATGGGCGACGCGGACTTCCTCCCGGCCCATGTGCACCGCGCCCTGCTGACCTGCGAGATCGGCGTCGTTTCAACTGTCCCAGGCTGGGCCAACAGCGAAGCGGACGTAGATGTGGTGCTGCGGCCGCACGAGGTGGCGCTGCACCCGGACCCCGACTCTCCGGCGCGGGTGTCCGCGGTGGAGTACCACGGCGCCTTCGTCCTCCATTACGTGCGGCTGGCCTCGGGACGCACCGTGCGCTCCTGGCAGCCCCACACCGTTCGCCATCCGGTTGGAACAGCGGTAGCGGTGTCCGTAGCGGCAGGCACCACGCCCACGCTGCTGCTGGGCGACCATGCCATCACATCCCCACCCCCGGGCAGCACATTGAAGCAGCGCTCGCCCGAGCCAGTCCAGCTAAGTTAGGCCAGTTCCATGTCCCTACATACCGCCCCGGTGTCGCGTTGACCGCGCAGCCAGACCTCGCCCGGGCCGCCTTCACCGACCTCGCCCGCCACGGCGACCGCCCGGCGGTGCTCACCGCGGATGGCGTCCTGTCCTACGGGGAGCTTGCCGCCCGCGTGGACGACGCCGCCACCCGCCTGGGAACAGCACGGCGCCTGGTGGTGCTGGCAGCGCAGAACGACCTGGACTCGCTGGTGGCGTACCTCGCCGCGCTGTCGGCTGGCCATGTCCTGTTGCTGGCCCCGGCCGACAAGCCCGAGGCCCTCGCGTCCCTCATGGACGCTTACGACCCTGACGTACTGCTGCGCTCCGGCGACGGGCACGGGGTGCCCGTGCTCGAGGAGCGGCGCGCCGGCTCCCGGCATGAGCTGCATCCTGAACTGGCCCTGCTGCTCAGCACCTCGGGTTCCACGGGTTCGCCGAAACTGGTGCGGCTTTCGCATACCAACCTCACAGCCAACGCCGAAGCCATCGCCGAGTACCTGGGCATTGGGCCGGACGACAAGGCCGCCACCACGCTGCCCCTGCATTACTGCTACGGCCTGTCCGTTGTTAACAGTCACCTGGTCCGCGGGGCAGGGCTGGTCCTCACGGACCTCTCAGTGGTGGATCCCTGCTTTTGGGATCTCTTCCGGGAACGGCAGGCCACCTCCTTCGCGGCGGTTCCCTACACCTTCGACCTCCTGGAGCGGGTGGGCTTCGCCGATGCGGACCTGCCCAACCTGCGCTACGTCACCCAGGCCGGCGGACGGCTGGCACCGGAGAAGGTGCGCGCCTGGGCGGAAACCGGGCAGCGCCGCGGCTGGGACCTCTTCGTGATGTATGGAGCAACGGAAGCCACCGCCCGGATGGCCTATCTGCCACCTGACCTGGCCGCCGACCATGCTGAAACCATCGGCGTCCCCGTACCGGGCGGATCCTTCCGCATTGAACCGGTGGAGGACCTGGCAGACGGGGAACTGGTCTACAGCGGCCCCAACGTCATGCTCGGTTACGCCGACCACCCCGGGGACCTGGCACTCGGCCGGGAAGTCCGCGAACTGCGCACCGGTGACCTCGCCCGCCAGCACCCGAACGGCCTGTACGAGGTGGTGGGACGGCGCAGCCGGTTCGTGAAAATTGTCGGCCTGCGCGTGGACCTCGGCCAGGTGGAGCGGATCTTCGCCGACATGGGAATCACCGCAGCCGCCGCCGGCACCGACGACCGCCTTGTGGTCGCCGTCGAAGGCGGGCACGACGGCGGTTTGCTCGCCAAGACCCTGGCCGGCACGCTGGGGCTGCCGCGCACCGCCGTCGTGATCCATGCCGTGGAAGCCCTCCCGCGCCTGACCACCGGCAAGGTGGACTACCCGGCCGTCCTGGGACTTGCCGCTCCAGCGCCCTCTGCTGCGGGTGCCGTCGGTACCGCCCGCGCCGCAACCGCCAAGCCGGCACCGGAGGGCCCAACCCCCGCCGGCAACCCCGACGACATCCGAAGCATTTTCGCCGAGGCCCTGGAATGCCCCGTTGTGGGAGACGACGACACGTTCGTCTCCCTTGACGGCGACTCGCTGTCCTACGTGGCGGTCTCGGTTCAGCTGGAGCGTGTCCTGGGACAGCTTCCTTCCGACTGGCACCTTTTGCCGGTGCGGGAATTGGAGCGCCGCCGGAAGCCCAGGCGGCGGAGCCCCTTTTCCTTCCTGGAAACCTCGATTGTGCTCCGGGCCGTCGCCATCGTGTGCATTGTGGCCACGCACGTGGAGCTGATCATGTTCCAGACCGCCCACCTGCTCTTCGTGGTGGCCGGCTACAACTTCGCACGCTTCCAGTTGGCGGACCAGCGGCTCCCGCGGCTGCGCCGCCAGCTCCGCGGTGTGGCCCGGATAGTTCTGCCCTCCACCGCTTTTATCGCCGTGGCCTACGTGCTCACGGACCGCTACAGCGTTGCCAACATCTTCCTGTTGAACGCCATAGTTGGGCCCGAGCAAGTAACCACGCAGTGGCATTTCTGGTTTGTGGAACTGCTGGTGTACATCCTGTTGGCCGTGGCAGCGCTTATGGCCGTGCCCTGGATTGACCGGGTGGAGCGCCGTGCGCCGTTCGCTTTCGCCCTGGGGCTGGTGGCCATCGCGCTGCTGAGCCGGTACGACATCGTGGATCCTGGCCTTCCCAAGCCGCCGCCCGTGTTCTGGCTCTTCGCGCTCGGCTGGGCGCTCGCCCGGGCCCGCACACACTTCCACAGGATTACTGTCTCGGTCATCACCCTGATGACGCTGCCGGGGTTCTTCGGCAGCACCGTCCGCGATGTCACCGTCGCTGCAGGCATTCTGCTGCTGGTGTGGGTGCCAGCCCTGCCGGTGCCGGCCGTCCTGCGCCGGGTCATCGGCTGGCTGGCCGCGGCGTCCCTGTATATCTACCTCACCCACTGGCTGGTCTACCCGCTGCTGCTTCCCATCAACCCGGTCCTTGCGGTTGCCGGGTCCCTCGTGCTGGGGATGGGCTACTGGGCACTCTGCAGGTGGTTGCCCACTACGGCAGCCTTCAAATGGGCGGGGCGATGCTTCACATCGTTGCTACGCCCCGTTGAACGGGAACGATTGACGTAAGTCCCAGCGCGAAGTGCGTTATGCAAATGTGACAAATGGGGCTGTTGTGACATAGGGTCTGAAGCCGTGCCCGTTTCTCCGAATGCGGCACTCCTGAGCAGACTTGCCTAACTCTGCCGCTGCCCGGGATCCGTTCGCAAAATCGTCCGGCAGAGACGGGGAACCCAATAACGGCCTGCTTCCGGCAGGCCTTGGGGTGAAGCCGTGCCTGGTGCCTTTCGTGCATCACCACGGCCGGGTGTCTCCCATCCGAATCCGACAGCTAACCTCGCAGGCAGTGGGAGAGGCCCTTTCATGCCCAATGGCAAAGCTCACGGCCGCCGCCGCGCGGTCCCCGTCCAGACCAGCCCCCTGGCGGTCCTGTCCAAATCCTTCGCCGGCCACGCCGGCGGTGTAGGCCGTCAGGCCGCCGTCATTGCAGCCGCTTCCGGCCTCGTCCTGACCAGCGGCATCGCCGCCCAGGCAGCAGACGCCCCAACCCAGCGCGAAGCCGAGCCGGCATCGAACCTGGAAGTCGCCAGCCAGGTACAAACCCCGCTCAGCGCAGACGCCACAGTGCAGATCTCCTTCGAGCGTCCCGCCGTCAAGACCACGCCTGCCCCCGTCGTCGAAGCACCCAAACCAGTCGTCGTCGAGGCCCCCAAAGCTGCCGCTCCTGCCGCTTCTGCCGCCGTCAAGACGCAGGCCGTTGCGCCGGCCAAGGCCCAGGTAACCGTCACGCCCGCCGCTCCCGCTCCGGCTCCTGCCCCGGCAGCGGGAGGCGTAAATGCCACCATGGTGTCCTCCGCTTACGCCCAGATCGGCATGATTCAGGACTGCACACGACTGGTCGAAAATGCCCTGAATGCTGCAGGGATCCCTGTCGGTGACCTTGGTCCGATGCAGTTCATGAACTACGGCACCGTCGTCACTGATCCCCAGCCCGGTGACATGGTTGTCCAGTCCGGCCACGTGGGCATCTACGTCGGCAACGGCCAGGTCCTCAGCTCCGGCCTGAACGGCAAGAACGAAACCGCCGTCCACCCCCTGACCTGGATGACCTCCAAGGGCGCCGTCACCTTCGTCCGCGCAGGCAAATAGAAACTACTGAAGGCCGGTGAGTCAATGCCTTGGGGGCATTAACTCACCGGCCTTCAGCATGCCCTCTGCACATTGGAGCACTGCCATTTCCGCCGGATCGCGTGGTTATGTTGCCCCATGCCTTCCCGACCTTCGGCCGCGGACTGAGTTCCGCCGCGCAGGCGAAGCAACCAAGACGCCGCCTGCTGCTCCCGCAACTCGACTCAGCGCCTGGTCTCATACCTGGTCAGGACCACACCGTCGGGAAACTTCCGGGTCTCCACCAGGTTGAGGTTCACCCAGTTGTCCAAGGCTGTGAAGAACGGCGTGCCGCCGCCCACCAGGACCGGATGGGTGACCATCATGTATTCGTCGATCAGCCCGGCCCGCATGGCCGCCGCGGCGAGTGTGGCACCGCCGATGTCCATGAAGCCGCCGTCATCCGCTTTGAGCCGGGTGATCTCGGTGACCGCGTCGCCGGTGGCCAGGCGGGTGTTCCAGTCGACCGTGCTGGGCGTCGAGGAGAACACCATTTTCGGCATGGCCCGCCAGCGGCGGGCAAACTCGATGTGCGCCGGCGTGGCGCCGGGCTGCTGGTCGGCCGTCGGCCAGTGGGAGCTCATCGTCTCCCACAGTTTGCGCCCGTACAGCGCCAGGCCCGTCGCCCCCACCCGGTCGGACCACCACTGGAACAATTCGTCGCTCGGGACGCTCCAGCCGAGGTCGTCGCCGGGCGCGGCGATGTAGCCGTCCACGCTCACGTTCATGCCAAAGGTCAGGTTGCGCATGGCGACAGTCTCCCGCGCGCCGGTATTCCTTGTACAGACCAGCACGGAGCGGTACGGATCGCAGCATCAATTTCCGCGGAGGTGGAGGTCGAGGTCGCCGACGATGGGATGGTGGACGCTTTTGATGCCGGTGCGGTGTTCCCGGACGTCGTGGGCTCCCCAGAGTTTCCGAAAGAGGTCGCTGCGGGTTGAGAGTTCACCGACAAGATCGCTGAACGCGCTCCAACCTGCCGTGGGAGAACGCCACGACGAGGCCAACATGGCCTCCATCGAGCGCTGATCCCCAGCGGTGTGGTGCCCCCCGGGGGACGCGCCAAGGAAGCGGAAAGGCCGGCCCCTGCGGGAGCCGGCCTTTCCATTCCTAAACAACTTTTAGGTGTTTTGGACGTTGGTTTTGGCGTCGGTGGCGCGGTCTTTGACGTCGGTGACGGCTCCTTGGCCTTCGGCTTTGACGTTTTGGGCGGCGTCGGTGGCGGTGGCTTTGACGTTGTCCATGGCTTGCTGGGCTGGTTCCTTCAGGTCCTGGACCATGTCCTTGGCGGCGTCGGTGACCTGGGTGGCGAGGGGCTCGGCGGCGGTTTTGAGCTGCTGGGCTGCTTCGCGTTCCTTTTGGCTGGCCGGGATCAGGGACGAGACGAGCATTCCGGCGCCGAAGGCGATCAGGCCGGCGGCCAGGGGGTTGCCCTGGGTTTTGGCTTTGACCTGGTCCGGTGCGTGGGAGAGTGCGGTGCCGGCGTCAGAGA
>NZ_JBNHGJ010000017.1:0-96557 GCF_059091165.1 Arthrobacter sp. Hb9-2
GGTTGTCGCAGCCGTGACCGGCCCCTCCGCGCAGGGGGCCGCCCTGGCTGTGGCAGCCGTGAGTTGGGCGCCCCTTGCCGCCCACACGGCCGCCCTGGCCCAGGAGGCCCGGGCACAACCGTATGTTCAGATCCTCCCGGTGCTGGGGGTCGGCAAGGCGCGCATCATGCTCCGCTACATCTTGCCGGCGGTGGCACGGCCGCTCCTGCGCCACGCTATGCTCCGCCTGCCGGGAGTCGCCCTGGCCCTCGCGGCGCTCGGGTTCCTGGGGCTGGGCCCGCAACAGCCGTCGCCGGAGTGGGGACTGATTCTGGCCGAGGGCATCGGCTATGTGGAACGGGCACCGTGGGCGGTCCTGGCACCGGCATCCGCGCTGGTGCTGGCGTCGGTGCTGGCCGTCAGCCTCGCAGGCACAGGGAGCGGCACCGGGGCGGCACGGCTCAGGAGGCTGGGAAACCCCGCTGCCGCCCGCGCCGCGACGGCGCCGGAAACCGCAAAATGATTTAGCCCGGTTTACCTGCCCTGGGACGCAGAACGTGATGGGGCGTTCAACGATTTGCTGCGGGAAGTGATGGGGCGTTGTCGCGGAGCCCGTGACTCGGGCTAGGGACAGCAAAAGCCCGCTGCCTGCACCGGAATTCCGGTGGAGGCAGCGGGCCCAAGAACTGAGTCAGCACCGATGATCCACTGAAATCAAGGGTGCCAAAAAAGAAGCGCTGCACTAAAAGCTGGAAACCGCAGAAATGCCTGCTGCATCCGTTCGTGCTGCGGCGTCACAGGGCTGCCCGGTTACGGCAACAGCACCTTGCGACAACTAGCCGATCCGACGGGTGTCCACCTCGTCGTCGTCTTCTTCCAAATCATCCGCGTACTTATCCACATAAGCCGAATAGTCCGGTTCAACCGGCTCATTCGCGTAATGGCTCGTGGCACGACTGCCTGGACCCGTCAGCTCACGCTGAAGTGCCGAGTAGTCAGTGTTCGGGGAGTAGTACTTGATATCCCGAGCCTGCTTGGTAGCTTTTGCCTTTTGACGGCCGCGCCCCATGGCGTGACCCCCTTTTGTACTTGGACCGGAGGTGGTCACCTTGGCGTAGGTGAGGCCCCGGAATGTTTGGTCAATTTGTCGTACACCTAGATTACATGCTTTCTGCTGGCCCTGCTTGCCAGCCACAGCTCCCTGCGGCGACGCCCGGTACTATCCCTGCCCTTCAAAGGCCAGAATACGGCTTTTTTCTTCGGTAGAGTCGACTCAGCAACTACTGACAATGGCCGGGAATCCGGCTGCCCGTGCGGAGAAAACGCAGGAGGATGCACCCAGTGAACCACCGTGACGTTCCGCCCAAACCAGCTTCTCCGCCCACCGCTGGCCTGCCCACGGTTCCCGCGGCAGAGTACGGAGTTCCAGCAGCCGAACCTCCGGCACGTACCGAGGGCCAAGAGCGGGACCAGGGCGAGGCGTTCGAGCAGGACCGTGCCGTGATCCCTGACGGACCTGAAGCCGGCCGCGGCAGCATCAACCAGCCGACCCTGTGGAAGGCGTTCTTCGTCGTCGTCCTCTTAGCCGTCATCGGGTCACTGGTCTGGCTTGCCTTGTGGCTGAACACCAACGGAGACCAGGAGGCCTCTGCAGGCTCGGTTCCCGGGATCCTCGAAACTGCCGTAACACCCCCGGCTACCCCACTGCCGCTCCCCCGCGAGGCGGAACCTGCGGCCTACGCCTTGGGTGACTGCTTCAAGGACTTTGACCCGGAGGCGCTCAAAGCCACAGTGGTCCCGTGCGACACCGGCCATTCCGCACAGCTGGTTGCCGTCTTCCACTATCCGGAAGGCGAGGACTACCCGGGCGCGGAAGCACTCAAGGCCAAAGCCCTGGAAGCATGCCAGGCGGCAAAGCTGGGCCCGGCCGCCAACCAGTACACGCTGACCTTTGAGCGCAGCTTCCCCAGCTCCACAAGCTGGGGCGCCGGGGACCGCAGGCTGCACTGCTACGTCACCTCACCCGGCGGCAACAACGTTAACGCGAGCGTGCTGCCCTAGCCGCTTGGGCATCAGGGCAGCACGCTCAAGACCAACCTGCGGAACATTAGTCCTTCCGGCGGACCACAAGCCCCGTTCCCGGGACGGCGCCGCCGCTGGGCCTGGCCAGAGCTTCCAGCCCTTCGATGGTGAGTTCATCAACATCGGTGGCCGTGTCCACCAGCACGGTGTCCCCGTCAGCGATCTCGCCGGACAGGATGGCCTTGGCCAACCGGTCCCCAATCTCCCGCTGCACCAGCCGGCGCAGCGGCCGGGCGCCGTAGGCGGAGTCGAAGCCGGACATCGCCAGCCACGCGCGCGCGCCCTCGGTAACATCCAGGGTGAGGCGGCGCTCGTGCAGCCTCCGGCCAAGTTCGGCCACCTGCAGTTCAACGATGCGGGCGAGCTCTTCCACTGACAGCGGATCGAACAGCACCACTTCATCCAGCCGGTTCAGGAACTCCGGTTTGAAGGAGGCGTTGACGGCAGCCATCACGGCATTCCGTTTGGCCTCGGCATCCAGCGAGGGGTCCACCAGGAACTGGCTGCCAAGGTTGGACGTCAGGACCAGGATTGCGTTGCGGAAGTCCACGGTGCGGCCCTGGCCATCGGTGAGGCGGCCGTCGTCGAGCACCTGCAGGAGGATGTCGAAGACCTCGGGGTGGGCCTTCTCCACCTCGTCCAGCAGGATCACGGAGTAAGGGCGGCGGCGCACGGCTTCGGTGAGCTGGCCGCCCTCCTCGTAGCCCACGTATCCGGGAGGCGCACCCACGAGCCGCGCGACGGAATGCTTTTCGCCGTACTCGGACATGTCGATCCGCACCATGGCGCGTTCGTCGTCGAACAGGAAGTCCGCCAGGGCCTTGGCGAGCTCCGTCTTACCGACGCCGGTGGGGCCCAGGAACAGGAACGAGCCGGTGGGGCGGTTGGGATCGCTGATGCCGGCGCGGGCGCGGCGGACGGCGTCCGACACTGCGGTAACAGCTTTCTTTTGGCCGATCAGGCGCTTCCCGAGCTCCTCCTCCATGTGCAGCAGCTTCTGGCTTTCGCCCTGCAGCATCCGGCCGGCAGGGATGCCAGTCCATGCGGAGATAACCTCGGCGATGTCGTCTGCCGTCACCTGTTCGGCCACCATCTGCGCGGACTTGTCCGTGACGGCGGCTTCGGCCTCCGCAGCAGCGTTGAGCTCGCGCTCCAAGGCAGGGATCTCGCCGTATTGGATGCGCGACGTCGTCTCCAGGTCGCCTTCACGGTAGGCCTTGTCAGCGGCGCTGCGCAGTTCGTCCAGCTTCGCCTTAAGGTCACCCACCCGGTTGAGGCCGGCCTTTTCAGCCTCCCAGCGGGCGTTCAGGGCCGCGAGTTCCTCTTCCCGGTCAGCCTTGTCCGCACGGAGGGCGGCGAGGCGCTCCACCGACGCGGCGTCGGTCTCGCCTTCCAGGGCCAGCTCCTCCATGGTAAGCCGGTCCACGGCGCGGCGGAGCTGGTCAATCTCCTCCGGAGCGGAGTCGATTTCCATGCGCAGCCGGGACGCGGCTTCATCCACGAGGTCAATGGCCTTGTCCGGCAGCTGGCGGCCGGAGATGTAGCGGTTTGAAAGCGTCGCAGCAGCCACCAGGGCAGAGTCGGCAATAGCCACCTTGTGGTGCGCCTCGTAGCGCTCCTTGAGGCCGCGGAGGATGCCGATGGTGTCCTCAACACTGGGCTCCCCCACGTACACCTGCTGGAAACGGCGCTCCAGGGCCGGGTCCTTCTCGATATTCTCGCGGTACTCGTCCAGGGTGGTGGCGCCGATGAGCCGCAGCTCGCCGCGGGCCAGCATGGGCTTGAGCATGTTCCCGGCATCCATGGAGGACTCGCCGGTGGCACCTGCACCCACCACCGTGTGGATTTCGTCTATGAAGGTAACGATCTGGCCTTCGGAGTTCTTGATCTCCTCCAGGACGGCCTTGAGGCGTTCCTCGAACTCACCGCGGTACTTGGCGCCGGCCACCATCGAGGCAAGGTCCAGGGCGATCAGGGTCTTGCCTCGCAGGCTTTCCGGCACGTCCCCGGCCACGATGCGCTGGGCCAGGCCCTCCACGACGGCGGTCTTGCCGACACCCGGCTCACCAATGATCACTGGGTTGTTCTTGGTGCGGCGGCTCAGGACCTGGACGATCCGGCGGATTTCCGTATCGCGGCCAATCACCGGGTCCAGCTTGCCTGACCGGGCCATGGCGGTGAGGTCCGTGCCGAACTTTTCCAGGGACTGGAAGGTGTTCTCCGGGTCCGGGCTGGTGACTTTCCGGTCGCCGCGGACACCCGGGAGAGCGGCGAGCAGGGCCTCGTGGGAGGCGCCGGCGTCGCGCAGCAACCGGGCCGCGGCGTCGCTGCCGGCCGAAAGCCCCAACAGGAGCACTTCGGTGGACACAAAAGTGTCGCCCAGCCGGTCGGCTTCCTCCTTGGCATTTTGGATGGCCTGAAGGGCAGGCCGGGACAGCTGGGCCTGCTGGCTGGAAGCGCCGGAGGTGGCCGGCAGCGCTTTGATGGCACTGCTCGCCTGGACGCTTACGGCATCCGGGTCCGCGCCGGTGGCTCGGAGCAGCGCCACGGCGACGCCTTCACGCTGGTCCATCAGCGCCTTGAGCAGGTGGGCCGGCTCCACCTGCGGATTGCCGGCCGTGGAGGCGTTCATGGCGGCAGCCGAGAGAGCCTCCTGGCTCTTGGTGGTGAATTTGACGTCCAAAGAGAGCTCCTTTCAGGGTCTGTTGTCTTGGGTTGAGTCTACTACGCTCAACTTTGGTGGGGGTACTTTTTATTTCCTGTTTTCCCACAGCGAAAGGAGGAAGGGCAGCAAACCAGGGCTCCGGACTCGGCCGGCCGCCCCGTTTCCAAGGCTGCCTATCCGCCCTAGGATCGCCTTGTGACCGGGGAGCACTGTGCCGCCGGCGCTTGGCAGACGGGACACGCAATGAAGAAGTTTGTTGTTCTCTACATCGCAGCGCAATCGGCCCAGGCCCAAATGGCCGAAAGCTCGCCGGAAGCGGCCCAGGAGGGTATGAAGGCCTGGATGGAATGGGCTGAGCGGGCGGGTGACGGGATCGTGGACATGGGGAACCCGCTGGGCGCCGGGAAGGAAATCACGGCAACCGGCACGTCAGACAGCAGCACCGGCGTGGCCGGTTACGGCATCCTCCAGGCCGAGGACCTCGCCGGCGCCGAGGCGCTGCTGGACGGTCACCCGCACCTCATGATGCCCGGCGCGAGTATCCAGGTTTACGAATCCCTGGACCTGCCGGTCATGTAGGCGCTGGCCGTCAGGCCGGGTAAATTGCCACGGCCGTTGCTTTGACGACGAAGTGCACGGGCAGGCCGGGGACCAGGCCCAGGTCTGCCGACGCGGCGGGCGTGATGTCCGCCGCCAGGCTTCCCGCCCGCACCCGGATGACGTCGCCGTGCGGCTCAAGGTCCTTGATGGTCACCTCGAAGTAGTTGCGGGGACTTCCGTGGGCGTCGTCCAGGAACACGGAAACGGCCGACGGCGGGAACACGGCCACCGCTGCCAGTTCACCCTCGGCTGCCGGGCCGGGTTCCTCGATACGGCCGGCGATGGTCTGGCCGCCTGAGCTTTTGAGCCCGTCACGGGTGAGGGTTCCAGGAATCAGGTTCAGCCCCGCCAGCCCGGCCGCAAAGGTGCTGCGGGGCCGCTCGAGTACGTCTCGGGTCGGGCCTTCCTCTGAGATCCGGCCCCCTTCCAGGATGACCACCCGGTCGGCCAGCATCAGCGCGTCCAGGACGTCGTGGGTGATGATGATGACCGGCCTGTCTGTGAGGACCCGTGTCAGCAGGCGGCGGAGCAGCGGCGCGGAATGGATGTCCAGCGCGGCCATCGGCTCATCCAGAAGGAGAAGCCCCGGATCAGCGGCGAGCGCCCTGGCCACCGCGACGCGCTGGGCCTGGCCGCCGGAGAGCTCGGCAGGGCGGCGGTCATGGAGCTCTTGGGCTTCCACCTCGGCGAGCCAGCGGACGGCATCGGTTCTTGCCTGGCGCTTCGCCACCCCGGCGCTCCTCGGACCGAAAGCCACGTTCTCCAAGGCGTTGAGGTGGGGGAACAACAGGGGTTCCTGGGCGAGCAGCGCTGTACCCCGATGATGGGGCGGCGTCCAGCTGCTCCTGCCCGGCGAAAGGTCGAACAGCGTCCGCCCGTTGAGCTCGGCCCGGCCGCTGTCCGGCCGCAGCAGTCCCGCGATCACGGCCAGCAGCGTGGACTTGCCCGCCCCGTTCGGCCCCATCACCGCTACTGTTTCGCGCGGACCAACCGTCAGGGCCACGTCGAACCCCCGCCCGGCCACAGCTGCCTCAAATGTAAATGTCACGCGGCGTTCCTTACCGTGGCGGCCGCCGTCGTCGTCCGCTGACTGGAAACCCGGCCGTCACGCCCACCGGGCCGCCGGTAGGCAAGGGCCACCACGGCCACCGCCACGGCCACCAGCACCAGGGAGAGGGCGACGGCGGCATCCGGGTCCGTTTCACGCTGCAGGTAAATTTCCAGCGGCAGCGTCCGGGTCACCCCTTGGAGGCTGCCCGCGAATGTCAGGGTGGCTCCGAACTCGCCCAGGCTCCGGGCAAAGGAAAGCACGGCTCCCGAGGCCAGCCCGGGCAGCACCAGCGGCAGCGTCACGCGGCGGAAGACCCGCCCCGGCGAGGCGCCGAGCGTTGCTGCGACTACTTCGTACCGTTCACCTCCGGTCCGCAGGGCCCCTTCCAGGCTCACTACCAGGAACGGCAACGCCACGAATGTCTGCGCGAGGACAACTGCGGTGGTGGAGAAGGCAATCTGGAGGCCGAGGACTTCCAGGGTGCTGCCCAGGATGCCCTGGCGGCCGAACGTGTAGAGGAGCGCGATGCCGCCCACCACGGGTGGCAGGACGAGTGGGAGCAGCACCAGCGAACGCAGCAGGCCCTGCAGCGGGAACCTGCCCCGGGCCAGGACCAGGGCCAGCGGTACACCGAGGAGGATGCACAGGACGGTGCTGGCAGCGGAAGTCCGGAGGCTCAGGCCCAGCGCCGACACAGCGGACTCGGAGGTGACCAGTGGCAGGAAGTTAGCCCAGTTGACCCTCACGACCATGGCGAGCAGCGGCAGGATGACCACCAGGGCGGCCAGGACCGCCACCGCATGGATCCAGCGCGGAACGCCGCTGTAAGCCTGGTGGCTCACGGCGAGCCCGGTCCGAAGCCGGCGTCTGACAGCACCTGCTGCCCTTCCGGGCTGCCGATGAATTTGAGAAAGGCACGGGCATCTGCGCTGTCCCTGCTGTTGGACAGCACGGCGGCGGGGTAGCTGTTGACTGCACCGGCTGCTTCCGGGAAGGGAACGTCCTCCACCCGGCCTGCTGCGGACTGGAGGTCGGTGACGTAGACCAGCCCCGCGTCGGCTTCCGCGGAGATGACTTTGCCCAGCACGTCCGTCACGGAGCTTTCCTCACTGACAGGGTTAAGGTCTGTTCCGGTCTGCTGTTCGATGGTGGCCGCGGCAGCACCGCAGGGAACCTGCCGGGCACATTGCACCAGACGGGTGCCAGGTTTAGCGAGGTCCGCGAAAGAACGGATGCCGGCCGGATTTCCCGGCGGGACGGCGATGGCGAGCGTGTTGGTGGCGAAAATCTGCGGTTCGCCATCCACCAGCCCGGCCTCCTGCAGTTTTTCCATGTTCCTGGTGTCCGCGGAGGCGAAGACGTCCGCCGGCGCGCCCTGGTTGATCTGGGTAGCCAGGTCTGCCGATCCGGCGAAGCTGAGGGTGACGGTGGTGCCGGGGTGCCGGGCTTCAAAAATCTTTGCCATCTCCGTGAAGCTGGTTCTGAGGGAGGCGGCAGCGAACACGGTCAGTGCCCCGCCGCCGGCGTTGGCGGCCGCATCGCCCTTGCCAGTGCAAGCCGCCAGCGTGGTTGACATCAGTACGGCCAGCAGCAGGGCAATGAGCTTTTGGATCCTGCTCACAGCGCCTTGCCCTGCGGCGTTTCGATGATCACCGTGGTGGCTTTGACCACCGCGGTGGCCACGGAGCCGGGTTCCAGCCCCAGCTCCCGAACGGCCTCGCTGCTCATGAGCGATACCACCCGGAACGGCCCGCACTGCAGCTCCACCTGGGCCATAACCTTGTCCGCCGTGATGCCGGTAACCAGGCCCACGAACCTGTTGCGCGCGGAACTGCCGGTACGGTGCGGATCGTCCGGAAGCTGCGCGAGTTTCTGTGCATGCCGGGCCAGGTCCAACCCCTCCACGGCGAGCCGGCCGCCGTCGTCCTTGATGGCGGTGAGTGATCCGTTGTCCAACCAGCGCCGTATAGTGTCGTCGCTGACACCGAGGAACCGGGCAGCCTCAGCAACGCGAATAATGGTCATAGGCCCCAGTTTATGGCGCAGATGCGGAAGATGGAGCAGAACGGTGCCGCATCTTCGGATAATGCCCGGATATTTCCCTCGTTGGTATCGGCGCCTTGCTGCACACCGCGCCGTGCACCCGCCCCAACTAGACTTCCTCCATGGCCATCTACATCGACCCGCCGCTCTGGCCTGCCCACGGGACCCACTTCTCGCACCTGGTGTCTGACTCGTCGCTGGCGGAACTGCACGAGTTCGCCGCCGCGGCCGGCATTCCGGAGCGGGCCTTCGACGGCGACCATTATGACGTGGCGGAGCGCCGCTTCGCTGAGCTGGTTGCGGCAGGGGCCATTCCCGTGGAGGCCCGGATCCTGGTCCGCAAGCTGATCGGCAGCGGCCTGCGGATCCCTGCGCGGCAACGGAACAAGTCACTCAAGGTCCCGCTGTTCAACCGCTGGGACGCCATCATGCCCGGCCACGACGCGCTGTTCCTGGACCTCCTGGACCGCTGGAGCGAGCCGCACCGCCGGTACCACGGCTGCACCCACCTGCTGTCGGTACTGGAAGCGCTCGACCTGCTCACCGATCCCGTTGACCCGCCGCGCACGGTGCTGCTGGCCGCATGGTTCCACGACGCCATCTATCGGGGCGTGGCGGGGCAGGACGAAGAAGAGTCCGCCCGCCTCGCGGAGGACCGACTGGTCGCTGCCCGCCTTCCCGAGGCGGAGGTCGCCGAGGTGGCCCGGCTTGTGCGGCTGACATCGGACCATCGCCCCGAGCCGGGGGACGACGACGGCGCCCTCCTTTGCGATGCCGACCTTTCCGTACTGGGCGGCGAACCTGACGAGTATGCGAGGTACGTGGCCGACGTCCGACAGGATTATGCGCACATTGGCGACGCTGACTTCGCAGCCGGGCGCGCCGCCGTCGTACGCCACCTGCTGGATCTTGACCCGCTGTTCCACACCGGCCGGGCGCAGGAGCTGTGGCTGGACGCCGCCCACCGGAACCTGGAAGGCGAACTGGCGTGAACGCACCCACTTCAAACCCCCACCACACGCCGACGGCAAGTGCCGCCCACCGGCAACTGCCCTACACAGTGCGGCTGGAATGGGGGCTCGACGGCGCCAGGACAGTAACGTCTGGCGCGGACCTGGCCGTGGTGGTCGACGTCCTGTCCTTCAGCACCTGCGTCAGCGTCGCCCTGGACCGGGGAGCCGACGTTTTTCCGTTTCCTTGGAAGGACACCGGCGCGGAGGACTTCGCCGCCCGCCACGGCGCCCAGCTGGCAGGGCCCCGCAACGGCGGCGGACTGAGCCTGTCCCCCGCGAGCCTCCGGACGGCGGGGTCCTTGGAACGGGTGGTCCTGCCGTCCCCGAACGGTTCCGCTCTGTGCCATGAACTGGCCGGCGAGGTCCCGCTGGTGGCTGCGGTATCGCTCCGCAATGCGGCGGCAACAGCCGATTGGGTGATGGCCAACTTTGATGAAGATGCCGTGATCGCGGTGATTGCCGCCGGCGAACACTGGCCTGACGGCACCCTCCGCCCTGCTGTGGAGGACCAGATCGGCGCAGGCGCATTTGTGGCGGGCCTGGTGGCTGCCGGCAAGGGCGGCTACGAGGCCGAAGACGGCAGGCACGGCTACGCACCGGAAGCCGTGGCGGCGATGGCGGTGTTCGAGGCGGCGGAACCACGGCTCCGGGAAATGCTTCACGGGTGTTCGAGCGGCCGCGAGCTGGCCGGTGCCGGCTATGCCGACGACGTGGATATCGCCGCGGAGTTGGACGACAGCGGCGCCGTGGCCCTCCTGGTAAACGGGGTATTCAGCCCACGCTAAAGGACCCGGTGCCCTGTTGGTCCGGCTGGACCAAAGGGATAGTTTCCGCCAGCCGGACCTTTACGGTTCCCGTTAGGGATGCAACACTGCTCGGATGACCCTGCGCATCCAGTCCCTTTGCATCGATTCGACCGATCCGAAAGTGCCCGCGGACTTCTGGGAGAAGGCGCTGGGGTGGCGGCGGACCTACGAGGCGGACGACGAGATTGTGCTCGAGCCGCCAGCCGGCAGCCCCGAGGACGGGGTATCCCCGGACCTGCTCTTCCTCAAGGTGCCCGAGCGCAAGGAGGTCAAGAACAGGCTTCATCTGGACCTGCGGCCGGAGGACCGCGACGCAGAGGTTGCAAGGCTCGAGGGCCTTGGTGCCAAACGCGTTTCCGTGGGCCAGGGCCCCGAGGTCACCTGGGTGGTAATGGCTGATCCGGACGGCAATGAGTTCTGCGTCCTGCGGGCGCTGCGGCCGGATGAGCCAACGGAGTAGAGGCCCGTCGGCTCATCCGTTCCCCGGGCTGCTTTCCGGGTGGGGCGGGAGCCGGTTTACCGGTAGGCCGTGACGAACGGCGCGCTGGTGGGCACAATCTGCTTGCCCAGCGGCATCAGGGACACCGGGATGAGCTTCAGGTTCGCGATGGCCAGCGGGATGCCGATGATGGTGACGGCCATGGCAAAGGCAGTGACCACGTGGCCGATGGCAATCCAGATACCCGCCACCAGCAGCCAGATCACATTGCCCAGCAGCGGGAACACTCCTGTGCCGCCGGGCTTGTCCACCACTGTGCGGCCGAACGGCCACAGCGTGTAGGACGCAATCCTGAAGGAGGCGATGCCCCACGGGATGGTGATGATGAGCAGGCAGCAGATGACGCCGGCCAGGAAGTAGCCCAGCGCAAGCCAGAATCCCCCGAAAACCAGCCAGATGATGTTGAGCAGTGTCTTCATTCATCCATTGTGCCCCGGTGGCTGTGGCAAAAGGATGGGGGTTTGCCCCGACCGGCCCCTTAGCCCGGCTGCTAAGCCGGGGCAGCAGCACCCTTCGCTGCCTCCACGAAGGCACGCACCTTGGCCAGGTCCTTCACGCCCCGGGATGCCTCCACGCCGGAGGAAACATCGACTCCCCAGGCATGGGCTGCCGTGGAGGCGGCACCGACGTTGGCGGGGTCAAGCCCGCCGGCGAGCAGCCAATGGCGTCCTTGAAGAACCGGCAGGGCGGCCACGGAGGCATAGTCCCACGCCTTCCCGGAGCCCGGCACGGCGGCGTCGATCAGCAGAAGATCCTCGCCCCAGTCTTCGAACTCCTCGGGAGGGGCGTCCATGGTGACTGCCCTGATCAGCTTCATGCCGGCGTCGTGGACGGTAGCGACGTCCTCGCGGGTGCGCGGGCCGTGCAGCTGGATCCATTCCAGCCCGGCAACGCGGGCGATCGCCACAGCGTCGGCCACGGGTTCGTGGCGGAATACTCCGATGGGCGAGACTCCCGCGGGGACCTCCGCCAGCAACGAGGACGCCTGGGATGGCGAGACGACGCGGGGGCTGGCGGTGAGGACGAAACCCACGGCATCCGCCCCGGCACTTACCGCTTCACGGACGGATTCGGGCGTACTGAGACCACACACTTTTACAAACATTCCCGGCTCCTTGAGGCTGTTTTTGTGTTATCCCCCCGGAGGAGAGTAGCAGGAAGGCTGGCCGCGGGATGTACGCGGGGGAATCGGGATGTACGCGGGGGAATTAGGCTGGGCAGATGGAGATCATCCGCTTTGCAGACCTCAAGCCCGAACCCTGGCGGAACGGCGGCGGAGTGACGCGCCAGGTTGCCAGCCACCCCGGCTCAGCTTCCACGCAGGACGGGGCCTGGGACTGGCGGGTCAGCATCGCTGACGTCAGCAAGGCCGGGGACTTCTCCGCGTTCCCGGGGATGGAGCGGGTGCTGACGGTGATCGAGGGTGAACTCCTGCTGCTGTCCGTGGACGGCGCCGAACACCCCCTGGAGAAGTACCGTCCGTTCCGGTTTCCGGGCGGGGCCAGCACGCACGCTTCCCTTCCGACCGGCGACATCCGGGACCTCAACGTGATCACGCGGGCCGGCCGCTTCAAGGGCTTCACGTCCATCATCGAGCTCTCGAAAAAGCGTGCCAAGCCCATCTTCGAAGGGCAACTGGGGATCCTCCTCCAGGGCCAGGCCACGGCAGCCGAAGGAACCACTGAACCCGAGGCGCTGGCGCGGTACGACGCCGTGGTGGGCTCCGACGTCGACACCCCTGACGTCCTGGGCCGCGGTTTCCTGGCCGTCGTCTCGATCGACCCGGTGGAGATCGATCCGGTGGAGGATGAGCCCCGCGCGGAATAGGACAGCCTCGCCTTTGGGTAGCAGAGCCTTTCCACACTGGTGGCTCCACACGGCCGTCCCTAGACTCGGGCTATGACCACTTCAACATTCAATGCGCTCCTGTCCACCCAGATCGGCAACGAATTCACGGCATCGCAGCAGTACATTGCCGTGGCCACCTGGTTCGCCAACCAGGACCTCCCCCAGCTGGCCAAGTACTTTTACCGCCAGTCTGTGGAGGAACGGAACCACGCCATGATGATGGTGCAGTACATGCTGGACCGGGATATCGCCTTCACCATTCCAGGCGTCCCCGCCGTCCGCAACGACTTCACCTCGGTCACCGAGCCGCTGGCCCTGGCCCTGCAGCAGGAAAAGGAAGTAACCCGCAACATCGAGGACCTGTTCCGGGCCGCCCGAGGCGAAAACGATGCACTGGGTGAGCAGTTTATGCTCTGGTTCCTGAAGGAGCAGGTGGAAGAGGTCGCGTCCATGACCACGCTGCTGAACATCGCCGAGCGTGCGGACAACCTGTTCGACATCGAGAACTTCATTGCCCGCGAAACCATCGGCGACGGCGGCCGCGACTCCTCGGCCCCGGAGGCAGCCGGCGGCGTCCTCTGACGTCCAGGCCCAGGGAGGCCACCCGGTGGTGAGGTTCCGCACCACCGGTGGCCGACCGGCGTCGGGCGTTGCTAGGCTGGAAGGGTAGGCTCCGTAAACGGGCCTCCGGACGACGGTTCAGTACCCGGCACGCGACAAGACTGGCCAAAGGATCTGTCATGCCGTGGTTAATCCTCATTCTTTCCGGCGCCCTTGAAGCTGTGTGGGCCGCAGCCCTGCACCGTACCTTCCAGGCTTCCGGCCGGCGCCGCATCGCCCCCGCCGCCCTCTTCCTGGTCTCCGTGGCCGCCAGCACCGGCGGCCTGGCCATCGCCATGCAATCGATACCCACCGGGACGGCGTACGCGGTGTGGGTGGGTGTGGGTGTGGTGCTGACCTCCGCCTACGCCATCGCCACCAAGGTGGAACGCCCGACGGCGGCACGCCTCCTCCTGCTGTCCGGCATCGCGGTGTGCGTGGTGGGCCTGAAGGTGGTGGCGTGATGCTGCGGCGCTCGATTCCTTGGTTGGTGCTTCTTGCCTCGGCCGTTCTCGAAGCGGTGTGGGCCACAGCTCTCGGTTTGTCGGACGGCTTTACTGAGCCCGTTCCCACCCTTGTCTTCGCAGTGACGGCAACGCTGAGCATGCTGGGCCTGGGCATGGCCATCCGGACTATTCCCCTGGGCACCGCCTACGCCGTGTGGGTGGGAATTGGTGCTGCGCTGACGGTGGGTTGGGCCATGGCCACCGGCGTCGAAGCATTCAGTGTGGTCAAAGTGGTGTTCATCGCCGGGATCGTGGGATGTGCGGCCGGCCTTAAAGTGCTGCCCGGCGGGGCCGACGCCTCCGAGCCCGAAACTGCCTCCCCAGCCCGCCGCTGAATATCCCCATGTATCAGGCAGGCCGACGGCGTGGCCCCGCGGATCGCCGTCGTCTCTGCCCTTCCTGGCACAAAAGGTGGGGAGATCCAGCGGGCAGTCTAGGCTTTTGCCATGGACTCCCCCGAGATCACCCAGGCGGTGGCCGCCCTCCGGGCAAGGCTCGTTCCGGGAGCGCGGACCGTCCTCGGCATTGCGGGGGCCCCCGGTTCCGGCAAGTCCACCTGCGCAGAGTGGATCCGGCAGCAGTTTGAGCCCGGGCAGGCCGTGGTGGTGCCCATGGACGGCTTCCACCTCGGCAACGCCATCATCGACGGCACCCCGTTGCGCCAGCGCAAGGGAGCGATCGACACGTTCGACGCCGGCGGTTACCTTTCGCTGTTGCGCCGCCTGGTACGCCGGGATGAGCCGGTCGTGTATGCCCCGGAGTTCCGGCGCACCCTGGACGAACCGGTGGCAGCATCCATCGCGATCCTGGCCGACGTTCCGCTGGTGATCACGGAGGGCAATTACCTCCTGATGGAACAGGAACCCTGGAAGGACATCAGGGCGCAGCTGGACGAGGTGTGGTTTGTGGATACGCCCCCGGAGCTGCGCCTGGCGCGCCTGGTGGCACGGCACGTTTCGTTTGGAATGGAACCGGCTGCGGCCAAGGCTTGGGCAACCGGCCCGGACGAAGCCAACGCGGTGTTGATCCAAGCAACCCGCCCGGCTGCGGACCGGGTCATTCCCTGGCATTAGGAATGACGGAATACAGCCACCGGGGGCGGGGTTCTTGGCTTGGACAACTTCAATGATGGGAGCACGGTCATGGCAGCAACGGTCCACCTTGGCGACGGCCTCATGGTCAGCCAGCTCGGCTTCGGCGGAATGGCACTCACACCGGTCTATGGGGAGGTCGATCCGGCTGACGCGCTCCGGACGCTGCACCACGCGGTCGATGCCGGCGTCACCTTCATCGACACCGCGGACATCTACGGCGGAGGCAGCAACGAGGAACTGATCGCGCAACTGCTAAAGGAGCGGCGGGACGAGGTCCAGCTAGCGACTAAATTCGGCCTGGTGGGCTCGCCTGCAGACGGCTATACGGATATCCGGGGCGACGCCGCGCACATCCGCCAGGCCGTGGACCGGAGCCTGCAGCGGCTGGGCACGGACGTGATTGACCTCTACTACATGCACCGCCGTGACCTCCGCGTTCCGATTGTGGAAACCGTGGAGGCCATGGCGGAGCTTGTGCAGCAGGGCAAGGTCAAGCACCTGGGGCTGTCGGAGGTGACGGCCCAGGAGCTGGAGGCAGCATCCGCTATCCACCCCATTGCGGCGGTCCAGAGTGAATGGTCCATCTGGAGCCGCGACGTGGAACGCAACGTTGTTCCGGCCGCCGCCGCCCTGGGAGTGGGTTTTGTGCCGTACTCGCCATTAGGCCGGGGATTCCTCACCGGCACCGTCGACGCTTCCAGCCTGGGGGACAACGACTTCCGACGCCGGATCCCCCGCTTCGCCCCTGATGCGGCGAGTGCCAACCAGGCAGTAGTGGCCACCGTCCGGTCCGTAGCGGACGAACTGGAAGCGACGCCGGCCCAGGTTGCCCTGGCGTGGCTGTTCGCCCAGGGCAAGCTGCTCGGCCTGCCCGTCGTCCCCATTCCCGGCACCCGCAAAACACACCGGATCGACGAGAACCTGGGTGCCTTGGCTCTGAAGCTGACCCCGGCGCAACTGGACGCACTGGCCGAAGCTTCGGACGCCGTCGTCGGTTCCCGCTCGGCGGATCCCAACTGGGTGTCCCAAGGCCGTGAGTAACCGGCGCCGGAAAAAGCGGTTCCCTAGACTGAAGCCTATGGACTCACTTCTTTACGACCTGCCGGCGCTGACCATTAGGCGGATTTCTGTCAGCGAGATGGACAACAACGTGTACCTGCTGACCGCCAAGACCACCGGCGAGCAGGTGCTCATCGACGCCGCGGATGACCTGCCGGCCATCCAGCAGCTGCTGCAGGATTCGGCCGCGGATACATCCGCTGCGCCCAGGCTTGCCCTGATCGCCACCACGCACCAGCACTGGGACCACGTGCGGGCGTTGAAGGAGCTGGTGGCCGCAACGGGCGCGCCCACTGCTGCAGGAAAGGACGACGCCGCCGCGTTGCCCGTTGCAGTGGACCGGCACCTTGAGCAGGGGGATACCGTGTCCGTGGACGGCTTCCAGCTGACGGCCGTCCACCTGCGCGGGCACACTCCGGGGTCGATCGCGTTTGTGTACGAGGACCCGGGAGGCCCCACGCACATCTTTTCCGGCGACTCGCTGTTTCCCGGCGGGGTAGGCAACACCCAGAAGGACCCGGAGCGGTTCGCCAGGCTTCTCACCGACGTCAGCGAGCGGCTGTTCGGGACTTACCCGGACGCCGCCGTCGTGCATCCAGGCCACGGCAAGCCGACCACCCTGGGTGATGAGCGGCCGCACCTCGAGGAGTGGCGCGCCCGCGGCTGGTAGGACGGCCAGGGTTTCCGCTGCTGATTCGGACGGCCGCTCCCGGGATCCCGGGAGCGGCCGTCCGTTTCAGCAGTGGAAGTCCGTAACCTTAGCGGCTGCGGCGTTCGTTCGACGCCGGAGCCGAAGCACGGCGGGGGCCGCTGCGGGCGGGACGACCGGAACCGCCACCGTTGCTTGAACCATATGATCCGCCGGAGGTTCCGCCGGTGTTCGAGGACCAGACAGCCTTGTTGCCGCCGCTGGCTGCACCTGCACCTGCACCTGCACCTGCGGAGCGTGAACCGCCGCCGGTCCGGGCACCTGCGCCGGCTGCTGCACGCTGGCCCGTTGCCGGACGTCCGCTGCGCTGTCCGCCGGAAGCAGCCGGACGGCCTGAGGAAGCCGGACGGCCGGTGCCGCCGCGGGGAGCGTCGCTTCGGGTTACGCGTGAATCAGTGCGTCCGTCCGAACCGCGGCCAGCCGCTGCACGGCCACCTGCCGCGGGGACGTCGTTGCGGTGGGTCGAAGCTGCAGTGCCGCGACCACGGGCGTTGCGGCGGGCTGCTGCTGCGGCAACGGCGCGGTCCTCGTTCTGCTCGGCAACGCGATCAAACGCCGCGCGGGCTTCGGTGCGGCCCTCGAATGCTGCTGCCCGGCGCTCGGCGCGGGGAACATCGGTACGCGTGGGCTCGGCGGAAACGCGGCCGCGTCCACCACGGCCGCCACGGCCGCCGGCAGTGGGTGCAGCCTGGCGGCGTGCCCGCTTGCGCTCAGCGTTGGCGCCCGTAGAGGTGCCGCCGCCCTGCTGTGCGGCCTTCTTGGCCAGCAGCGCTGCGCGGGTCCGCGGATCGATCTTGTCAGCCATTTCGCCCACGAGCTCGGCAACGATGGGCGAGTTCGCGGTGACGCGCTCGAAGTTAACCTCGACGCCGGCAGCCTTCATCAGCTTCTTCACGTCGGTCTGCTGCTCCGGGAGGGTCAGCGTCACCACAGTGCCGTCGGAACCGGCACGGGCGGTGCGGCCTGAACGGTGCAGGTATGCCTTGTGCTCGGTGGGCGGGTCAACGTGGATCACCAGTTCGACGTCGTCCACGTGCACGCCGCGGGCTGCGACATCGGTGGCCACCAGGACGCGGACGTCACCGGAGGAGAACTCAGCGAGGTTGCGGTCCCGGGCATTCTGAGAAAGGTTGCCGTGCAGGTCGACCGCGGGGATCCCGGCGTCGGTGAGGGTTTTGGCCAGCTTGCGGGCGTGGTGCTTGGTCCGCATAAAGAGGACGCGGCGGCCGGCACCGGAAGCGAGCTCCACGATCAGCTGCTTCTTGACGGTCTGGTCGTTGACCACCAGGACGTGGTGTTCCATGGTGGTGACAGCTGCCTGCGGGTCGTCCACGGAGTGTGTGAGCGGGTTGGACAGGTAGCGCTGGACGATCTTGTCCACGCCGTTGTCCAGGGTGGCGGAGAAGAGCAGGCGCTGGCCCTGGCTGGGGGTCATGTCCATGAGCTTCTTCACCACGGGCAGGAAGCCGAGGTCGGCCATGTGGTCGGCCTCGTCCAGGACGGTGATTTCCACGGCCTCGAGGGTGAGGATGCGCTGGCGGATCAGGTCCTCCAGGCGGCCGGGGCAGGCGATGACGATGTCAACGCCGGCACGCAGGGCCTTTTCCTGGCGGGCCTGCGAGATGCCGCCGTAGATCACGGTGGTGTTCAGGCCGGCAGCCTTGGCCAGCGGCTCGATGGTGGCGTTGATCTGGGTGGCCAGCTCGCGGGTGGGGGCAAGGACCAGGCCCATGGGGCGGCCGGGCTTGCGGAAGTGCTTGGCTTCGCGCTCGGCAAGGCGTGCCACCAGCGGGATGGCGAACGCGATGGTCTTGCCGGAGCCGGTGCGGCCGCGGCCAAGGACGTCGCGTCCTGCCAGCGTGTCCGGGAGGGTCTTCACCTGAATGGGGAACGGCTCGGTGATTCCCTGTGCGGTAAGGGTGTCGGCGAGGGCTTTGGGCGTGCCGAGGGCAGCAAAAGTAGTCAAAGTTCAAAGGTCTTTCAGGCGGTATCCGTGCGGATATCGGCCCCCGACGCCGGTTGGCCCAGGGGGTTCGCCGAAGAAAAGTCAGGTGATCAACCAGCCTGCTGCCGCTTATGCAAAGCGACGGCCGGGACCAAATGGAACGCGTTCATCGACGCAGGATGTGCCTCTCACATGAAAAAAGCCCCGTCCCCTAAATGAAGGGGTACATGGGCATCACTGCACATCAAGTTCCACCAGTCTAGCACCCCAAGCCCGCTCCCCTTTCCCGACTGCCCTGTCCCCTCCCAACCAAGTCGCGCTAAGTGTCGTTCTGGGCCTCCATAACGACACTTAGCGCTACCTGGTTGGGCGTTGCGAACACAGCCTGTGCGGGGCAGGGTTGAGGCATGAGCGAACACGCGGCCCACCAGCATGAACACGAGGCAACGCACGACGCCGGCCCCGGCCTTTCCGGGGACGGCGAGGGTCAGGGGATCCGGGACGCGGCTTCCCTGTGGGACGAGCGGTACCGCAGCAAACCCCAGATCTGGAGCGGCAAGCCAAACCCCCAGCTGGTCCGGGAGGCGGGCGGGCTGCGGCCTGGACATGCGCTGGACCTTGGCTGCGGCGAAGGTGCGGACGCCATCTGGCTCGCCCAACACGGCTGGACCGTCACCGCCGTCGACGTTTCAGCCGTGGCGCTGGAACGTGCACACGGGCATGAAAAGGCCGCACTCGCGCGGGAAAGCGTGCATGCAGCCGAGGGTGCCATCGCCAGCCGCATCAGTTGGCAGCAGGCCGACCTCAAGGAATGGCAGCCCGGGGAAGCGTACGATCTCGTGACCTCACAGTTCCTCCACTCCCAGGAACTCGCCTGGCAGGGCCCCCTTCGCACGGCCGCCGCGGCGGTCAAGCCCGGGGGAACTTTGCTGGTAGTGGGGCACCATCCGCACCGGCTGCCGCCATGGGGCGGGGCGCACACACACGACGGGATGTTCTACACGGGGGAGCAACTGGTCCAGGAGCTGGGGCTTGACGGGCCAGAATGGCAGCTGGAAGTGCAGACCAGCCGGGAGCGGCCGGTGACCGCAAAGGACGGCCAGCACGCTACCATCGCCGACGTGGTGGTTCGCGCCAGCCGGCTCCCCTGACTTCCCTTGGAGTTTTTGTCCAGATGTGCAGACTTCGGAGGCCGCCAAGCCGGCATATCTGGACAAAAACTAAGGGTTTTTGGCGGTGACCCGGGGCGCTAGGGCGGCCGCGGCGACCGCGACCACGGCGGCAAGTCCAAAGACGCCCGCGAAGGATTCCGTCGTCGTCGTAAACGCCGCGAACACGATGCCGGTAGCGGCCAGTGCGAGCGCGCCGCCCAGGGAGTCGGAGATGGACATGGCCGAGCTGTTGAAGCCCTCGTTCTCCTTCGTGGATAGCGCCAGGGTCATCACGCTCAGCCGCGGATAGAGCAGGCCCATGCCACCGCCGGCGAAGACCCACCCAACGATTGCGACGGCGGCCGGCCAGTGCAGTGCGGTGGTGGCCAGGGCAAGTACCACGGCGCCCAGGACCATCAACGAACCGATGCGGACGGCGCAGCGGTGGGACAACCGCGCACCGAGCCGCCCCTGGACTGCCGACGCGCCCGCCCAAGCCAACGCTCCACCGGTAAGGGTGAGCCCGGCAAAGGTGGGCGAAAAGGCGTACTGCTCAATCAGCAGGTACGGCAAATAGACTTCGGCGCCGAAGAACGCGGCTGAGGCGAGCCCGCGGACCAGGATCACGCTTGGCAGGCCGCGCCCGGCAGCGAGCGTGCGCGGTGGCACCAAGGGCCGCACCGCCACCAGGGCAACCACGACGGCGGCCACCGCCAGGAGTGCCGGCGCGGCGGGGAAACCGTGAAACTTGGCCTCCCGCGACAGGTTGAGCCCCAGCACGGCAAGCGCGGCCAAAGTGGCCCAGGCAAGGCGGCCAAGGGCCCACGGGGTGGGTGGTTGCCCTGAAGGAGCAGCCTGTTCCTTGGCGGACGTCATCCCGCGCAGCACCGGGACGATCATCACCAGCGCCGGAATGACCAGGCCCACCACACCCAGGAACACCCAGTGCCAGCTCAACACCTGCGCCACAATTCCGGCTGCGAAGGGCCCCACCAGGGACGGGATCACCCAGGCCGCAGAGAACGCAGCGAAAATTTTGGGGTGCAGCAACCCGGGATAGATCCGGGCCACCAACACGTACAACGCAACGGTCAGGGCACCGCCGCCCAACCCCTGCACCAGCCGGCCCGCCACCAGCAGCGGCATGGAGACGGCGGTGCCCGCGATCAGCAGCCCCGCCACGAACAGCGCTACGGACGCATACAGGGGAACAGCGGGTCCCCTGCGGTCGGACCAGTTTCCCGCAGCCACCATGCCGATGACGCCTGTTGCAAGCGGGCCGGCGAACGCCAGGGCGTAGAGGCCCGCACCATTTAGCTCGCGGCTGACTACGGGCATGATGGTGGTCACCGCAAGGGATTCGAACGCCGCCAGGAACACCAGCGCGCAGGCACCGATGGTCACCCACAAGTACGGCCGCTGCAGGATGCCGGCGTGGGGATCCGCGGCTGAAAGGGTTGTCTCGCGCACGCTTCTGGCCCGATCGGTCGTTTGTCTGTCGTGCCAGCATAGCGGCCGGCAGTGACAGGGCTCACGCTTCCTGCCGGCTCACCCGGCACTGGCCACCGCCGCGGGGACAATGACCCGTCCGGTGGCCGTGGAATCCTGGTTCAGCATCCAGCCCACCCGCTTGACGGTACTGAGCATCACCACGCTTTCCACCAGTTCAATCCCGGGGATCCGCTGCTGCAGGGCGAGTTCGGCGTTCATCACATCGGCGAGCGACTGCAACCACATGATGATCAGGAAGTTCGTGCGGCCAGTGGTGGAGGCACTGAGGCGGACGTTGCGGAGGCCGCGGAGCTCAACGGCCGCCGCCTCATGCCGGCCCGCCGGTACGTTGGCGAACCACTGGCACGTTACGGGGTAGCCGGAGAACTTCTGCGCCACTTCGCAGCGGAACGAGAGCACCCTGCTCGCGAGGACGCGGTTCAGCTGGCGCTGGACTGTGGCAGGGTGCCTGTCCAAGGCCCGGGCGATGTCGGCCGCCGTCGCCCGCCCGTCCCTTGCCAGGAAGGGCAGCAGCGCCAGATGGCTTTCCGGCAAAGGCTCGACGACGGTCTCCGGCGGTGCAGATCCTGCCGCTTCCGGCCCGGCCTTGGCCTGCAGCGCCGCAACCTGCGCCCGGTTCAGTACGTTGAGACGCCAGGCGTAACCGCCGGAGTGCAGCCTGGTGCACAGGGACGTCTGGTACTTCAGCAGGCCATCGATGTCCTTGAGGCGGGAGGCAACTGCCGTGGTGAACTCCTCAAGGGACGGGGTCAGGACTGTCAGCATCAGGTCCCGGTTGCTGGCTGCTTCCTCGATCGTGACGATCTCGGGTACGGCAGCCAGGGCCTCCGTCACCTCTTCGCGGCGGTGCATCTCGCAGTCGACGTCGACGAAGGCCAGGCACATCTGCTTTGGGTCGCCCATCAGGTGGGCCGTCACCCATGCGGCACCAGAGCGACGCACCCGCTCCCACCTCGCTGCCAAGGTGGTGGCGTGCACGCCCAGGATTTCGCCTGCATCCGCCCAGCTCACCCGGGGCGCGATCTCAAGCGCGTTGATGAGTGCGAGGTCCTCCTCGGTCAGGTCCATGGTGCCCATTCTTCCGCACGGCTGCGTAAATCGAGGAGCAGGAGGGCTGCTCTCGCATTTTTCCAGCGGTTCCCGCAGTTGTGAAGCAGGTCACGCCAGACTGGAAGCAGTCCATTCTTTGGAGGAGCAGAAATGACCATCACATCCGCGGCCCGGGAACTCCAGCCCGTACTGACCCGGTTCCGCCACGCCATGCACCAGGAGCCGGAAATCGGCCTCGACCTGCCACGAACGCAGGAAAAGGTCCTTCAGGCGCTGGACGGACTCCCCTACGAAATAACCTTGGGCAAGGAAACGACGTCGGTCACGGCCGTGCTCCGCGGCGCCCGGGGTGCCCGGGCCGGGCAGGGACAGGAGGCTGCGCCAGCCGTCCTGCTTCGCGCCGACATGGACGCCCTTCCGGTCCAGGAAAAGACCGGCGTGGACTACACCTCCCGCCTGGACGGCGCCATGCACGCCTGCGGCCATGACCTCCATACCGCGATGCTCACGGGTGCCGCCACCTTGCTGGCCGAGAACCGGCACCGCCTGGCCGGGGACGTGGTCCTGATGTTCCAGCCGGGCGAGGAAGGCTTTGACGGCGCCAGCTATATGATCCGCGAGGGTGTGCTGGACGCGCCGGGCCGGCGGGTAGGCGCCGCGTACGGCATGCACGTGTTTTCCGCCCTGGAACCGCATGGCACCTTCACCACCAAACCCGGAGTGATGCTCAGTGCTTCTGACGGCCTGGTGGTCACCGTGCTCGGTGCAGGCGGCCATGGTTCGGCCCCGCACGCGGCCAAGGATCCGGTAACTGCGGCGGCCGAGATGGTCACCGCGCTGCAGGTGATGATCACGCGCCAGTTCAACATGTTCGATCCGGTGGTCCTCTCCGTCGGCGTCCTCCACGCCGGCACCAAGCGGAACGTCATCCCGGAAACTGCGCGGATCGAAGCCACCATCCGGACCTTCTCCGAGGCCTCCCGGGAGAAGCTGATGAACTCTATTCCCCGCCTCCTGCAGGGGATCGCGTCGGCACACGGCCTCGAGGTCGACGTCGACTACCAGCAGGAGTACCCCCTCACCATCACGGACGAGGACGAGACCCATACGGCCGAGGACGTCATCACGGAGTTGTTCGGTGATTCCCGGCTGTCCCGCTGGGCCACACCCCTCAGCGGCTCAGAGGACTTCTCCAGGGTGCTGGCGGAAGTGCCCGGCACGTTCATCGGGCTCAGCGCCGTCCCCCGCGGCGTGGACCATGCCGCCTCCCCGTTCAACCACTCACCGTACGCAACGTTCGACGACGGCGTCCTGGCGGACGGTGCCGCCCTCTACGCGGAACTCGCCACGCAGCGTCTCGCCGCGCTCTCGCAATCCCGCACCAACAACTCCTGATCCACCCTTCCAGGAAGAGAACTGAAATGACCACTGTCGTGAACCCGCACCGCAGCGCGCGGGCAGCAATGCGGAAAACCATTGTTGGTACCGGGATCGGCAACGCCGTGGAGTGGTACGACTGGGCGATTTATGCAACCTTCACCCCCTTCATAGCCAGCCAATTGTTCAGCAAGGCGGACCCGGCGTCGGCCGTCCTGTCCACGCTGGCGATCTTCGCCGTCGGCTTCGTTGCCCGGCCCTTCGGCGGATTCCTGTTCGGCTGGATCGGTGACCGGGTGGGCCGCAAGACGTCCATGACCCTGGCCGTGGGCCTGGCCTCACTGGGCAGCCTGATGATCGGCATCGCGCCGACGTTCGCGAGCATCGGTGCGTGGGCTTCCCTGATGCTGCTGGTGGCCCGGCTGGTCCAGGGCCTGGCGCACGGCGGTGAGCTGCCGTCGTCGCAAACGTACCTCTCGGAGATGGCGCCGAAGGAAAAGCGCGGGTTCTGGGCCACCCTGATCTACACATCAGGCACGGTGGGCATCCTGTTCGGCACGCTCCTGGGCGCCGTGCTGAACATGGTGCTGAGCACGGAGGCCATGAACGCGTGGGGCTGGCGTATCCCCTTCCTGATCGGTGCGGTCCTGGGCCTGTACGCACTGATCATGCGGTCACGGCTGCACGAGACCGAAGCGTTCGAAAGCGAGTCCGTCCGCGAAAAGCGGGCACCGATCTGGCCGCAGATTGTCCGCCACCGCAAGCAGGCCATGCAGGTCATCGGCCTGACCGTGGGCCTCACGGTGATCTACTACATCTGGGGTGTGGTGGCGCCGAGCTACGCCACAACAGCGCTGAAGATCGACCGCGGCGAGGCCCTGTGGGCCGGCGTCATCGGCAACATCGTGTTCATCGCGGCGCTGCCCTTCTGGGGGAAGCTCTCGGACCGCATTGGCCGAAAGAAGGTGCTGTGGTCCGGCGCCATTGGCTCTGCCGTGATGCACTTCCCCATGACCTGGCTGCTGAAGGACTCTGCGTGGCAGCTGGCCGTTGGCATGTCCGTGATGCTGATCTTCATCGCCGCGAGTGCCGCGATTGTGCCGGCCGTGTACGCCGAGCTCTTCCCCACCAGCATCCGCACCGTGGGCGTGGGTGTTCCGTACTCCATCTGCGTGGCGCTCTTCGGCGGCACCGCCCCCTACCTGCAGCAGTGGCTGGGAACCACCCTGCAGCTGCCCGACCTCTTCAACGTCTACGCTGTGCTGCTCCTGGCTGTCAGCGCCTTGTTCGTCTTCACCATCCCGGAGACCAAGGGCAAGGACCTGACGCACTAGTTCACCAATGTAGGTGGCAGTAAGTGTCGTTATGAACGCTCATAACGACACTTACTGCTACCCAGTTGGGTCGCCGACGAAGCGGTTCCGTCCGGCCCGGTAGCCGAACACGGCCGCGAGCAGTCCCACGGCCAGGAAGAGGACGCCGGCGGCTGTGAAGGACCCGGTGGCCTGGTGCAGTTGGCCCACCATCAGGGTCCCCGTTGAACCGAGGCCGTAGCCCACGCCCTGCATCATCCCGGACAGGTGCGCTGCAGTGTGCCCGTCCCGGGTGCGCAGCATGATCATGGTCAGCGCCACCGCGGTGAGGCTCCCCTGGCCCAGCCCCAGCAGTCCCGCCCATACCCAGATCAACCCAAGTGGCCCGAAGATGCTCAGCGCGAAGCCGCCGCCGGTCATCAGGGCCACCACGGTGTTGATGACCCGCTGGTCCCGGAACCTCGCCGCAAGCGCCGGGGCGAAGAGCGAGCCGAGCATTTGCAGCACGATGCACACGGATACGATCAGCCCGGCCGCTGCGCCGTCCACTCCCCGTTCCCGCAGGATGGGTGCCAGCCACGCGAAGACGCTGAAGGACATCATCGCTTGGAGCACCATAAAAATGGTGACCTGCCACGCGACCGCCGAGCGCCAGACGTTCACCCCTTCCTTTACCGCCTGGTGCGGGACGGGGCGCTGCCGTACCGCCACCGGCAGGAACAGGAAAAGTACGACGGCGGCCGGCAGCGCCCAGAACCACAGCGCCAGGGTCCACTCCCCCGTCGCCGTGTAGAGGGGGTAGGTAAAGCCGGCTCCCAAAGCGGCGGAGGCGCAGATGGCTGTGGTGTAGAGCCCGCCCATGAGGCCCAGGCGGTGCGGGAAGTCCCGCTTGACCAGCCCGGGCAGCAGCACATTGCACAGGGCGATGGCGGCACCGCAGGCGGCTGTCCCGGCAAGGAGGGCGGGCAGGTGCACTGGTCCCGGCAGATCCCCGGCTGGAGGCCAGGGCAGCGCGGCCGGGCGCAGCAGAAGCCCCGCCGTCAGCACCGCCATGGCGCCGAGGAGCACGCGCTCGGCACCGAACCGGCGGGCCAACACCGGGGCCAGGGGCGCAAACACGCCCAGCAGCGTCACGGGGACAGTGGTCAGCACAACAACCGCCCATCCCGGCAGTGCCGCCTGCGACGTCACCTCGGGAAGCACCGCCGAAAAACTGGAGAAAACCGTGCGCAGATTTAGGCCGATCAGGACCAGGCACAGGCCCAGGTACACCAAGCTTCTCCGGCTTCCCACCCGGGTTGGTTCCGGCGCCGGCAACTCATCAATTTCGGCATCCACCAGGTTGTCGGGGTGGGGCCTCCCCGGCGGCCTGGCGCGCCGGTCCTTCTTCGCCGCAGCACTCGTCGCTTCCGTCACCTGCCCATTCTTGCAGGAGGGCCATCGGACCGAGTTGTCCACATAGGGCGGTGGAGGACTGCTGCCACCGCAGGTCTGAGCCATAGGTTTGGAAGCATGAACAGCACCCAACTGCCCGGCTCCGGAGGAGACTAATGGGCATTGCGCCGCCAGATGAGCCCCAACCGGCAAAGGAGCCAACCCAACCCGAAGCACCCGTTGCAGAAGAAGCCCAGGAACCCCGTTATGGGCGCAGAGCAACAGCCAGTGTGTTATTGGCAGTCCTTGCCCTTGTCAGCATGATCGTTACTGCTCCTTTGGCGATGTTTGCCATGCTTGCCACTTACCCTTCCACCGGGCCATCCGAGATGCCCTGGGTGGCACCATTGGTGTTCTTCAGCCTTCCCCTCCTGTTTGCTTTGCCCTCCCTGGTGTTGGCAATTTCCGTCCTCAAGAACTCCCCGGATACTTCGCCGGACCGGTCATCGGCGGCACTCGCTTTATGCCTCGCGGGATTGGTCCTCGTACTGGCTTTGGGGCCTGCATTGGATCAATTGGGGAATCCATAATGAGGGCTCTCCGGCCGCCGGTATTCTGGAAGGGATGAGTGAATCCCCAGAAACCCCCCAGCCGCAGCATGTCCCGCGGCCGGTGACCCCCGGAACCCAAGCCTCCTACGGCACCTACGGTGGCCGGCCTGTCAGCTTTGTTCGCCGCGGCACACGCCTGCAGGGGCGCCGGCAGGCAGCCTGGGAACTCCATGCCGAGCGGTGGGCCGTGAACGTCCCCCGGCACGTGGCCAACACGTCGGTCCACCCGGACTACACCTTCGACGCGGAGGCGGAATTCGGCCGTAAGGCACCCCTCATTGTCGAGATCGGCTCGGGCCTGGGTGACGCTATTTGCCACGCCGCTGAGCAGAACCCGGACACCGACTTCCTCGCTGTGGAGGTCTACACTCCCGGGCTGGCCAACACCATCATCAAGATCAACAGCCGGGGGCTGAGCAATGTCCGGGTTGTCGAGGCCAACGCGCCCGAGGTGCTGGCCACCATGCTCCCGGAGGGTTCCGTCAGTGAATTGTGGGTCTTCTTTCCCGATCCCTGGCACAAATCCCGCCACCACAAACGGCGCCTCATCCAACCCGAATTCGCGGACCTTGCTGCCCGTGCCCTGAAGAAGGGCGGGCTGTGGCGCATTGCCACTGACTGGTCCAACTATGCGGTACATGTCCGCGATGTCCTGGCGGATTCGGAGGACTTTGAGAACCTGCACACAGGCGAGCGCCGCGGACCGGAGAGTCCGCTGACCCAGGTGTGGCAGTCCGGCGTGGAATCAGTGGTGGGCGGGGCCCCCGTCCGTGAAGGCCGTGCCCCGGTCAGCACGGAACACACCGGCCCCAACGAGGGTGTGGACGAAACGGGCGGCTGGGCTCCCAGGTTCGAGGGAAGGATCCGGACCAGCTTTGAAGGCAAGGCCCACGAGGCCGGGCGGCTCATTTTTGATCTCTGCTACCGCCGCCGTTAGTTCCAGCGAGTGCACACCCGGCCGCCGCCCGGGCATCATCAGCCCACGCTGATGGAGGCAACAATCTCCCTGAGCATGCTGAGCCTCGGCTCCACGTCAGGGCCGGCGTAGGGCCAGATGACCACCAGGCCGATGAACCGCCCGCGTTCCCAGACGCCCACGGTCGCCGCCACTTTCCCCGCCCCCTCGGCGTCGTCGTAGCCCACTACCACCGCGTATGCGGACTTGCCGGGCAGGTTCAACCCGCCTTCGGTGAGAAGGCTGCCTGCCTTCTCCTCCAGGTAGTAACCGGACATCAGGTGCGACCAGCCGTTGGCCTGCGCGGCGCCATGCACGGAGGTGTCGTCCTTGATGACGGTGACAAGGACCCCACCGAGCAATCCGTACTGTTCAGTGTTGGGGCCGGCCGTGGAGTCTTCCAGGACCTGGGTGTGCTCGGGAAAGTCTGCTGTGAACCCCAGCGCGGATTCGATGTGGACTGACATTCTCTTGCTCCTTCAGCGGGTGTGTCGTAGCTGGGCTGGGTGCGGGGCCGGATGTTGGCCGGCGCGATTACAGCCGCTCAAGCCTGGCGTCGTTGGGGACTTTGTAGTACGTGGAGACGTTTGTAGTGGCCTGGCTCTCTGTTCTGACCTCCACCTCGCCCGCCTTCACGTCAAGCCCGGCCTCATTGGACGCCGTCACCACATTGTTGACCTGGACAGTGGCAGAACCGGCTTCATACAGCCTGGCGGCATCGCGTGCTGCGCCGTATTCGTTTCCGAGCGCGACATGCCGCAAGTAGCTGTCGATCAGTGGCTTGTTCTCCGGTGAATAATCCACATCGATCTTGACAGTACCCCGGGTTCCCACGGTGACTGAGGACTCGAGCTTGGCGGCCTTGACGTCCGAACCCGCAGTGAATCCATGCGCCACCGTTCCATCCATGGAGACTGACACGGATTCGATGCTGCTGTGTTTGTCCATGTTCACCTGCAGTCCGCCCTTGCCGGAAGCCTCGAAAACGCGGCCGTCCAGGTTGAGCTTGCCTTGGGCGGAAACCTCGCCGTTGGCTGTTGAGGTGCCGTCGGTCAGGTTCCGCTCGTAGGCCAGGTCCAGCCTGGCCGAACCTGATGCGGCTCCAGTCTCCCCCTCGGCCTCGAGCGACAGCGTTCCCTTGGCCTTGTCCGTCTGTCCGGTGGAGCCGTTGTCACCGGCGGCTTTGTTGATGGTGTCCAGGATGTAACCGGTCGGATTGCCGGCCACATCCTTGATCTCACCCACGCTGTCCGGCGGCAGGTCCCGGTACATCTGCTCGCGGGCTGCCATGGCTTCTTCCACGCTGCCGAAGGAGTATTCGCGGGACACCTGCCCGTTAAGGGTCACGCCGGCGGTTCCGGTGGTGTCGTTGACGCCCAGCCCCATGTTTCCGTACACCATCATGGTGGCGGTGCCATCGGCATTCTCCACCACTTCGGTGCCCACTTCGGCGCCGCCGTGCACCCAGGCCACCCGGGCCTCAATCGATGCCTTGCCTGCCTCGGAGTAGACGGGAATGTCCGCCCTGGCGAGGTCCTGGAGATGTTCCTTGGCCTGCTCCTGCGCGGACTTGGGGATGCCGCCGTCCATTCGCATGAGGTCCTCGGCGAACGGACCGTCGCCGCCTTCGCCCTCGATGAGGTATTTCCGGTCGGCTGCAGAGAGGCTGTCCCACCACGCGGCCTGTTCTTCCGGGCTGGCGTCCAGCATCCGTTCCAGGCCGGCTTCCAGCTCCCGGCGGTGCCCGGCCGCGGCCGCGGCGGCAGCGGCCTGGTCCTTCAGCCAGTCTTGGGCCTGCCCGGCAAACGATTTAACCCGGTCCCAGACGCCGGTGCCGGCACCGGCCGATGAGGACGAGGAGGACTTCTCCTGCTCCTCTGCGTGCTGCAGCAAAATCCTGGAGTTCTCACGCAGGCTGGACACAACCTTCTCCAGCCCGGGGCGGTGGCTTCCGCTCCACTCCTGACGGAAACGTTCGCCGTCTGTGCCCTTCCAGGGAGCCGCCTGGATCTGGCTATGCAGCGAACTCGCCCGGGTGCTCAACAGTAAGGCAGCCTGGTCAGCCGCCTTCGCCAGAGCCCGCAACTGGCTGACATCAGCGCCGTAAAAAGTCATGGTTCGTCCCCCGGAGAAGTTCGCGCCGATGTTCGGTCGCTGACCATATAGTTCCACGGCGGCGGGAAATTCGGCGATGGGCATCCCTCCCCATCCGGCAGCGGCGGCACTGGCACCTCATCCTGGAGCCGCACGATCCGCCACCTAATCCACATCGTCCGAGGGGATCACTGGCCCGGACCGTCAGCGCGTGGCACGATTGCCCTTACGCGGGGGTACGCACCATCCGGGCATCCGCGCCTGTACAAAGGGAACAGCCATCAAAAAAGAACTGCGACAGGCCGCAGATGCGGCAGAGAACGTCACCAACTCCCACACCCTGGAGATGATGGCGAGGGCGGGGTTTGCAGCGAGCGGAATCCTGCATCTCCTGGTAGGTGCTATCGCAATCCGGCTGGCCATGGGCGGTACGGGCAACGCCGACTTCAGCGGTGCCGTGGCCGAACTCGCCACCCAGCCTGCCGGGCCCTTCCTGTTGTGGGCCAGCTTCACCGCCTGCGCTGCCCTCGCACTGTGGCAGACCAGCGATGCCATTTTTGACTACAACCAGTTGCCCACAAAGGAGAAGGCCGGAAAGAAGGCCAAGGCAGCGGCGCAGGCAGTGGTTTTCGCCGGGCTTGCCCTGACACTGATGTCCTTCGCCATGGGAACCGGTGCGGGCGGGGACAACCAGCAGGCGGCAAGCGACCTTACCGCGTCCGTGATGAAGGCGCCGGGCGGCGTAGCGCTGCTGGTCCTGCTGGGCGTGGGCATTGCCGTAACCGGCGTGGTGTACGGCATCCGCGGCCTTCGGAAATCGTTTGAAAAGCATCTGGCAATGCCCTCGTCCCCCACCGCACGGACCGCCGTCACCGTGCTGGGCGTAACAGGATACGTGGCGAAGGGCATTGTGCTGTTGCTGACCGGGCTGCTCATCGCCATAGCCACCCTGCAGGCGCACCCTGAGGAATCCACCGGCCTGGACGGCGGACTTCGGGCACTCCGCGACCAGCCCTTAGGGGTGTACCTCCTGGCGGCTGTGGGCGCCGGGCTCATCTGCTACGGCGCCTACATGATCGTCCGGGCACGCCTCGCGAAGATGACCCGATAGCCGGTGGCCGCGGCTGTTGAAGTTGCCGGTGTGGCTGGGGTTGGAGCGCCCGGGTTTGTGCCGGACCCTATGGGACGGTAATTACCGCGACGGCCTGCTGGGTACCGTCGCGCAGTTCCACACTCGAAATGCTCGCCAGCTGGATGGGTGTTGCTCCGGTGACCCTGACCCTGCCGCTCGGCGTGGCCGTCCAAGCGCACGCGCGGTCTTCGCCGCCGGCCCGGTCCCGGACCCACAGCGACAATGTCCCGTCGGAAGGGAGGCTGCTGCCGTTCACCGCCAACTCGGTTCCCCAGGTCTTCCGGGCCAGGTCGATGCTGAACTGCAGGCCATCTCCGGACTGCACGGAGTAGCTCGCGTCCGGTTGCGCCGGCCGGTTCAGGACCGGGCCCACGGCCAAACCGACGGCGAGGCATGCTGCGGCGACCGCTCCCACCAGGGCCGCCCACCGCCGTCGTACCTTACGACGCCGGCGGGACAGTTCCGAAAGGAGGGGCACCGGGGCCCCGGCTGTCCGAGCGGGTGGCGCGCCCGGTCCTGCCGGCACCACGGTGAGCGCAACGGCGTCCGGCACCGGGAGGGCGTCCAGTAACGCAGGCACTTTCTCCAGCCGGCCAAGCTCGTCCCGGCATCTCGCGCAACCCTGAAGGTGCGCCGCAAAGATCTTCAGGTCCTCGGCGTCCAGCCCGCCCAACAGGTAGGCGCCCAGCAAGTGGTGCAGCTCGGCAGGGTTCACCGTTCCACCCCCATTTCGTCCAGGATGGTCCGCAAGGCCCGCACTGCGTAGTACGCACGGGACTTCACCGTTCCGCTCGGGACGTTCAACTGCACCGCTGCCTCATTGACGGTGAAACGGCGGTAGTGCAATGCCACCAGCACGTCCCGGTGTTCCGAGCTGAGGCGGAGCAGCGCTTCCTCGATCAGCACCTTGTTCAGCAGCTCGTCCACGCGTTCCACTGCCTCGGCGGAATTGGCAAGGCCGTCGTCCAGGGTCTCGGCCGGGCGGCGCTGCGCCCGGCGGTAATTGTCGATCATGATGTTCCTGGCCGTCCGGAAAAGATAGCTGCGAAGGCTCCCGGTGACCTCCGGGGCGTGCTGCCAGACACGGAGCACGGTTTCCTGGACCACGTCCTCAGCCAGCTGCGGGTCCCGGGAGGCGCTGAGCACAAAGCGCCGGAGGGCCGGGCCGTGCTCACGGTAGATGGCCTCAACAACGTCCTCGTCCAGCGGCATATCAGGACCTCCCGGCCTTCAGCATGGTTCGCCACCGTGTGCTTCCGGCTGATACGACGTCCGCAGCCGGAATTTGGTTCATTTGAACCATTCTTCACCCGGCGGCGTCTTAGTCGTTAGCGTCCGGCATCGGCGCCGGGCACGGACCAAGGAGCAAACCTATGAAAAAGCAACTGGGAACAGGCCTCACCATCCTCGCCCTGACCGGGGCCCTCGCGGGGTGCGCCGGCGGCGGCGGTTCCACCCCTGCAGCCAGCAGCCCGGCTGTCACGGGAGGCTCACCTAACGCCTCTGCAACGGCCCCCGCTGCCTCTGTTTCTCCGCCCTCCGCAACGTCCACAGCAACGGCCGCGGGTGTCGACCTCCAGATTGCGTCTTCCAGCTTGGGCGACATTGTGGTCGATGGCAAGGGGATGAGCGTCTACTACTACACCAAGGATGTCAAAGACTCCGGTACCAGCACCTGCACCGGGGGATGCCTGACCGCGTGGCCGCCGCTCCTCACCACTTCGGACGAGCCCAAAGTCGAAGGGGTAACCGGGACCGTGGGCACCATCACCACGCCGGAAGGTGCCAAGCAGGTGACCCTGAACGGCCTGCCGTTGTACTACTTCGCCAAGGACACCAAGGCCGGTGACATCCTCGGCCAGGGCGTCAACGACGTCTGGTACCTGGCCGATCCGGCCGGCGAAATGATCAAAACAGCGGCCAAATAATGCCCCTCCGGGGGCGGTGGGCCGGGTGCCGGTGCGTCACGGGAGCGGAACTGCCGGCAGCGTGGCGGGCAGTGGAACCTGGGGCTGCACCGGCACTTCCCGTGACCCGCCCAGCCCGTCGGCAATATGCTCGGGTACAGCCCCCGGCAGGGTCTCTGAAGCGGGGACTTCCCCGGGTTTTCCCGGGGAAGTTGGCTGGCTTGCAGCGGTCTCCGGCGCAACCGGACCATTCGACGGCGGGACCGTCGGTTGCGTCGCTGCGGCGGGGTCCGCCGGTATCGATGTTGGGCCGGCCGGTGCAGTTGCGGCAGGCTCGGCGCCAGCCGGCGTGTTGGGCGAAGGCGCCGCGGGCTGTTCAACCTGGTGGTCTGCAGGTGCTCCGCCGGTCCCCGTGATAAACGAAGTGACAGCCTGGTTGAGCTGGGTGAACGACTCCCGGATGGACTGGTCTGATGCCGCGGCAACTGCGCTGCCGGCGCTCAGGGACACCGCCACGGACAAGGCCGTGAGGGTGACCCGGCGCTTGGCCCTGCGGCGGGCAGCGAGTTCGTCAGCGGGAGCTGAAGCGATCGCATCTTCGGCGGTTTCCGGGCCGGCACTAAGCCCCGCGTTGGCTCCGGCCATCAGGGCCAGCAGCTCAGCAGAAGGCTCCGGCGCAGCAGAGCCCAGGGCCTGAAGCTCGAGAAGGACTGGGCGGAGCTGGGTGTCGCCATCCAGGTCTGCCTCCAACAGCAGCTGGTCGACGGACCCGTCGCGGAATCCTGCAGTGTCACTCATGGTTTGCCTGGTTTCTTTTGAGCGTTTGTGCCTTGAGATTTTGAAGGGCCCGGCGCTGGAGCTGCTTGATTGCCCCTTCGCTCTTGCCCATGATGCCGGCCACCTGTTCTATGGACAGGTCAGCCACCACGCGAAGGGCCAGCACTTCCTGGTGTTCGTCGCTGAGCCCGTCCAGCAGGGCGGCAGCCGCGCCGTTGAGCTCCACCGCGCAGTGTTCTGCGGAGGGGGTGCTCCGGCTGTCCTCCAGCGGGTCGTAAGGAGTCAGCTGGGGCCTGCGTTCCAGCCGTCGGTAGTGGTCCACCATGCGGGCGTGGGCGATGGAGAAGATGAGCGACTTGGCCCCCTGCAGCCCGCCGGTGAGGCTGCTGATCTGCGGGAAGAATGCCAGGAACACGTCCTGGGTTACCGCTTCGGGATCGTCGACGCCGCGTGCCTTGAGGTATCCCAGCACCGGTCCCGCGAAGGACCGGTAGGCAACGCCGAACACCGCAGCCGGGTCGGTTCCGGCTGCGTCGTCGAATATGTCGATCTTTTCTTGGGCCAAAGTGTCTAGCACCGGCGGCTCCTCCATCCCGGAGCAAGGCAAGGCCCGTCCCGGTTTTACGGTGCGGTCTGCAGGTCCTGCGCTTACTTTCCCGCTGCCTTTCGGCAGGTGATTCCGGGCTTCATTCCGGACCGGCCTCCCCAAGGGCCGTTAGTGTTCCTGAAAGGGCAGTTCCTAAAATCGGGGACTGCCGTACTGCGGGAAACGGACCGTGGGCCGTTTCCCGCAGTACACACTAGCCAACGCCGCTTAGCGGACCGAAACTGACGGCGCGTCCACAGCTGCGCTGCCACCGTCGACGGAGGCAGCAGGAACCTCGGGAACTGCAGGCACGGCCGGAACTGCCGGCTCGCCGTCGACACCCGGAACAGCCGGGACAGCGGGAACAGCAGGAACCTCGGGACGCTCGATCTCAACAGCGGCGGAACCACCGGTTGCGGCGCCTGCCTCTGCGGCAGCGTCAGCCTGCGTTGCGACGTCGGCGCAGAAGCTTTCGATGTTCGCTTCACCCTGCGCTGCGATGGCAAGCGAGGAAAAGCCTTCGGAAGAGGCGTTCAGGCCACCGTTGGTGAAAGCGGTGCAGAGGCCAAGGGCTGCGGCGCCGGCTGCGTCAACTGCCGTACCGGCTGCGGCGGACACGGAAGCCTGGGCTGCGACGTTCTCGCCGGAAACCGCGGCATCTCCTGCGGTTTCCGCTTCTGCGTCAGCGGAAGCGTTGGCAGTGGCCTCTGCGGCGGCGTCAGCGGTTGCCTGCGCGTCAGTGGCGGCTTCTGCTGCCAGCTGCGGAGCCGGGGCGCCGAAAAGATTGTGGGCGGTCTGCTGTGCTTCGGCGGGGAGGACGCCGGAAACGGCAGCGGCGCCGGTTCCGCCGACGGCAAGGGTGCCGGCTGCCAGTACTCCGGCGGCGACTTTGCTGGTGGCGAGAACGGTGAACAACGACATTAGACACTCCAAAACCTAGACAACTTATTCGATGCAGGTCCGTCGGGCGGACCCATCACCTCCTATATCGCGGGGGCAGGCGGAAAGGTTACGGGTCTCCGGGATCTTTTTCTGCGGCGTTTGTCAGAAAACATCGCGGCGGCAGCCGGCGGGCAGCAGCCGGCGAGGTTTAGGGACGGCGCTACGATCGATGCATGCCTGCGATCCCGGAGTCCCAGAAGAAAGCCAGCACCTGGCAGTCGATGGTGGACAGCAACAAAGCCCTCCTTCTGCGGAAGACCGGCGAAGACACCAATTACTGGGTTGGGAAGGCCCGTGCCGCGGGCATCCGGAACGACGGCGAACTCCGCACCTGGATGCGCGACAGCTTCGGGGTTACTGGGTACGCCCAGTACGCGGTGTCGTGGGAGATGTTCGGCTATCCGGAATTTATGCTGCGCGACGCCGACGAACTGATTGACGGTCAGTATGCCAACCACCCGCACCTCAGGCCCATTGCGGACGCCCTCCTGGCATGGGCGTCCGCAACCGGCGGGGTGGAGATCCAGATGCGGAAGGGTTACGTGTCCCTCCACAGTGCCCGGCGGAAGTTCGCGCAGGTCACCCGGACCACCAACACTGCCGTTGACGTAACCCTCCGGCTCGACGCCTCCGCGGAAGGCCGGCTTGAAACCGTCAAGACCCGGGCCGATGACCCTTTCACCCGCAGGGTGCGCCTCACCTCAGCCGACCAGGTGGACGATGAACTTTTGGACATCCTGGTTGTGGCCTTGGAGCAGAACAGCTAAGCCTGATGCAGAACAGCTGACGGTTGCTGCCCTGCGTCTACTTGGCACCCGCCGACCAGCCCAGCACGAGCTACGGGACCACGACGGCGGACACGTCACCGTCTGCAACCGTCACCTCGAAGACGGTGGTGGACCCGCCCGGTGACGGCACAGCGACCCGGCGTGTGCCGTCCTGTGCCGCGAAGGCCTGGAACCGCATGTCCTGCGCCCAGTCGTAGTCCGGCCGGTCGGACACCGTACCGATGGGCAGCACGGCGCCTTCACGGACCCAGGTTGCCGCTTCCATGACCGAGTACTCCTTGCGGTGCCACCGGGGGCCCGCCAGCTGCTCGCCGGTTTCCAGATGGGTCCACGTCCCTTCGGGCAGGTAAAAGGACACTGTGCCGGAGGGGTCCATCACAGGTGCCACCAGAAGGTCGGGGCCCAGCATGTATTGCCGGTCGAGATGTGCGCAGCCCGGGTCCTCCGGGAATTCCATAAACAACGGGCGCATCAGGGGAATGCCCTCTGCATACGCTTCTTCGGCCGCCATCTGCAGGTAAGGCATCAGCCGCATCTTCTGCTCGGTGAAGTGCCGAAGGACGTCCACCGACTCTTCGTCCACGAGCCACGGGACGCGGTAGGAGTTGGAGCCATGCAGCCTGGAGTGCGAGGACAGCAGCCCGAACGCGATCCAGCGCTTGAAGATTTCCGGTTCAGGCGTGCCCTCGAAGCCGCCGATGTCATGGCTCCAGAACGAGAATCCGGACGCAGCCAGCGACAATCCGCCGCGCAGCGATTCAGCCATCGCCGCGAAGGTGGACTCGCAGTCTCCACCCCAGTGCACCGGCATGGTTTGGCCGCCTGCTGTGGCTGAGCGTGCAAAGACCACCGCTTCGCCCTCACCCAGCTCCTTGGAGAGCAGGTCAAAGACCGTCCTGTTGTACAGCTGCGCGTAGTAGTTGTGCATCCGGGCCGGATCTGAGCCGTCATGCCACACCACATCAGTGGGGATGCGCTCGCCGAAATCGGTTTTGAATGAATCAACGCCCTGGCCCAGCAGCCCGCGTAGTTTGTCCTGGTACCAGAGCACGGCGTCGGGGTTGGTGAAGTCCACCAATCCCATCCCTGCCTGCCACATGTCCCACTGCCAAACAGAACCGTCCGGACGCTTGACCAGGAAGCCGCGTTCCAGGCCTTCCCGGAACAGGTGCGAGCGCTGGGCGATGTACGGGTTGATCCAGACGCAGACCTTGAGCCCGCGGTCGTGCAGGCGGGCGAGCATGCCCTCCGGGTCCGGGAACGTGGCGGGGTCCCACACGAAATCGCTCCAATGGAAGGACCGCATCCAGTGGCAGTCGAAGTGGAAGACGGAGAGCGGAAGGTTCCGCTCTTCCATGCCGTCGATGAAGGAGTTGACGGTTTTCTCGTCGTAGTCGGTGGTGAACGACGTGGACAGCCAGAGCCCGTAGGACCACGCCGGGATCCGGGCGGGCCGGCCGGTCAGCTCCGTGTACCGGCGGATGATCTCCTTGGGTGTGGGCCCGTGGATGATGAAGTACTGCAGCTTCTGGCCTTCCACGCTGAACTGCGTACGGGAAACCACTTCCGAGCCCACCTCGAAGGACACCTTCTCCGGGTGGTTGACGAACACGCCGTACCCGTCATTGGTGAGGAAGAACGGCACGTTCTTGTACGCGAGGTCGCTGGAGGTGCCGCCATCCTCGTTCCAGATGTCCACCGCCTGGCCGTTCTTCACGAAGGCGCCGAAGCGCTCGCCCAGGCCGTAGACGTTGGTGCCCACCCCGAGGCTGAGCTGTTCGTGCACAAAGGTCCGCCCGCCGTCGTCCGTGATGACGCCGACGCTGCGCGGAGTGGAGCTTGTCAGCAGCCTGCCGTTCCCGAAGAAGTCGACTCCCCAGTCGCCGGAAGTGCTGACCCGTGCCGTCAGCGCCCCGGAAGTGATGCTTGCGGTACTGCCGCCGTCCTGGCTGAACTCCGCGGCGGATCCTGCCCGGTTCACTTCAAAATGCGGACCGTTGTCCAGGCCGCCCTGGAAGTGCTCGATGGTTACCCCAATGACGTTCGGCATCGGGGCGTCGAAGGTGACCGTCAGCTGGGGAAGGTTAAGCGCGTCGCCGCGGGAGGTGATTCGTTTGGTGGGCGCGTAGACGGTCATCGTCCCGCCATTCACCACTACGTCCGATACGTCGCGGGGGTGCAGCGCGGAAAAGCCTTTGCGGTACAGCCAGTATCCGTCCGTGAATTTCATGGGATCTCAGTTTCCGTTCTCAATATGGTCAAAGCTGTTCTTGAGGACCAGTGCGCCGTACGGCTCCAGGGTGATTTCAGGTCCGTGGCTTTCCCCGGAGAGCAAGTCCACCGACTGCTCTTTGAGGCGTGCCGTCCGGGGTTCCGGGCTGTGGTTCAGCAGGAAGTGGTAACCGCCGCGGGTGGCGAGCTCGACGTCGTCGGGCAGCTCCGCGGCGACGGGCGCAGTCAGTCCCGCTTCCGCCACCGCCGCCCCAACAATGCTTCCCAGCGCTGCAGGAGGCAGGTCGCAGCCGATGTACCAGGCGGTCCCTTGGCCGTGGCTGTTGCGGACTGCTGCCGGCTTCCCGGCAAGCGGGCCGGACGTGAAGGTGGCCACCGCGGCAGCGCTGGAACTGTGGAGGCGCAGGTCCTCCGACCAGAAGGAGGCTTCGAGGTTGTCCGGCATTCCTGCGTTGGCCTCCGGGCCAATGGGACATGGCTGTGCATATTCAAGTCCAACGCTGCGGGCCAGAGGCCGCCATTCTTCCCCTGTAACCCCAAGTACCTCAGCCAGCACGGCAGGGAACCGTCCCTGGCGGAGGTGTCCGTTGCTGTCGGCCAATCCGCTGAAGGGGCCCACCACTGCAGTTCCTCCCCCATGCACCCAGCCGGTCAGGGCCGCGGCATGTTCTTCTGTGAGGAGGAAAAGGCTGGGGACAAGCACCAGGTCGAAGCGGTCCAGGGCGGCAGCGGGATGCACCACCTCAACGGACAATCCGCGCCTTAGCAACGGCCGGTAGTAGGCCTGGAGCTGGTCCAGCACGCCCAACCTGTCGCTGGGGCAGTCCGGGGACTCGGCAGCCCACCAGCTGTCCCAGTCGAACAACACGGCAATGCGGGAGGGTGAGGGGGTGCCTGCCAGGAGCCGGAGATCCTGAAGCTCGGACCCGAGAGCCGAGACTTCCCGGAACACGCGGGTGTCCTCCCCCGCCAGGGGTACCACTGCGGAATGGAAGCGCTCGGCACCAAAGGCGGACTGGCGGAACTGGAAGAAACAGATTCCGTCCGAGCCCCGGGCCAGGGCAGACAGGGAGTCCACCCGCAGCGCGCCGGGTTCCTTGGCGCTGTTGTGCGGGCGCCAATTGACGGCCGACGCCGCTGATTCCATCAGGAGCCAGGGCTGGCCCCCGGCCATGCCGCGGCAGAGATCGTGCGTGAGCGCGCCGAGTTCCCAGGTTTGAGGTTGGGCCGGGTCCGTGTACCAGTTGTTGCCGATCAGGTCCGTCTCGCCTGCGAACCTGAAGTAGTCCGCCCCGCGGAAAAAGCCCATGAGGTTTGTGGTGACCGGGACGTCGGGAGAGTGCTGGCGGATGATATCCCGTTCAGCCGTGAAAAGCTTGAGCAGCGCATCCGAGGTGAAACGCTTGAAGTCCAGGACCTGGGTGGGGTTGTGCAGGTAGGGCGCTGTGCGGGGCGGCAGGATCTCCTCCCAGCTGCTGTACCCCTGGCTCCAGAAGGTTGTGCCCCAGGCGGAATTCAGGTTGTCCAGGGAACCATAGCGGCGCAGCAGCCAGCCCCGGAACGCACCGGCCGTTTCGTCGTCGTAACTGGCCTGCCCGAGCTCGTTGCCCACGTGCCACATCACGACAGCGGGATGCTTGCCGTAGCGCTCCGCCAGTGCGGCCGTAACCTGCAGCGCAGCGCTGCGGTACACCGCCGATGACGGCGAGAACTGGTTGCGTGAGCCGTACCACAGCGTAGTCCCCGAGGCATCGGTGGGAAGCGTACTGGGGAAGCGGTGTCCCAGCCACGGCGGCGGCGATGCGGTGGGCGTTGCAAGGCAAACGTTGATGTTGCCTTCGTGCAGGAGCGCAAGGATCCGGTCCAGCCAACCAAAGTCCCACCTGCCTTCGGACGGCTGCAGCCTTGCCCAGCTGAACACGCCCAGGGTGGCGAGGTTAATGCCCGCTTGTTGCATCAGGCGGATGTCTTCCGGCCAGCTTTCTTCCGGCCATTGCTCGGGGTTGTAGTCGGCGCCGAACAGCAACCCTGCCTGCTGGGTTACGGTGTTCAGCCCGTGGCTGCGAAGATGCATCGAATTCCTTGGTTAAATGGGGGTATGGGTAATCGAAAGGCTTCAACTGCGGCGACGATCAGTGATGTGGCCAAAGAAGCCGGAGTTTCAACAAGTACGGTGTCCTATGTGATGAGCGGTAACCGTCCCATATCGAAAGAAACCCGCGATATCGTCGAAGCCGCAATGCGCCGCCTGAAGTACAGCCCGCGGTCGAGTGCCCGCGCGCTGGCCTCCAGCCGGTCCAATGTCCTGGGCCTTGTAGTGCCATTGCGCGCTGACGTGAACGTCGGCGTGGTCATGCAGTTCGTCACGGCCGTGGTGACCACTGCCCGCTCCTTCAACCAGGACGTCCTGCTGCTGACCCAGGACGACGCCGGCAGCATAGAGCGGGTGACGTCCCAGTCCATGGTGGACGGCCTGCTCATGATGGACATCGAAGCCCGCGATCCCCGCATTCCGGTGTTGGCCAGGCTGCAGAAACCGGCGGTGCTGATCGGCATGCCGGATGATCCGCGGGGCCTTAGTTGCGTCGACTTTGATTTTGCCGGGGCGTCCCGCACTGCCGTACGCCACATGGCCGAGCTGGGCCACCGGGGTATTGCGTTCATCGGGTCTCCGCCGGCTTCCCTCCGCCGCCACGCTACGTATGCCGACCGCGCCCTGCGTGGATTCGAGGAGGCATGCCGCGCGCTGGAGGTTCATCATGTGGCAGTGGCGTGCGAGGCCAACTCGCCTGACCTGGCAAGGGCCCTGGACAAGGTCTTCGCCGGCCCCGAGCCCATCACTGCTCTTCTGGTGCACAACGAGGGGTTGCTGCCGATCCTGCGGGAGAACCTGGCCGTCCACGGCTTTTCCGTCCCCGGGGAAATCTCCGTGGCGGTGATTGCGCCGGCAGATGTAGCAAAGGCTGCGGTCCGCCCCTGGACCTTTGTACCCATCCCCGCGATGGACATCGGCCGTGCCGCGGTGGAGATGGTGATGGACCGGCTGAGCCTGGAAAAACCAGCCGAACTCAGGCTCATCGCCCCCACACTGATGGCTGGCGAAACCACCGCTGCGGTTCGATGACGTGAGCTGAAGGACCGGCGCAAACTGGCCCCTCATCCCTTCACCGCCCCGATCATCACGCCCTTGGTGAAGTGTTTTTGCACAAAGGGGTACACGATCAGGATGGGCACCATGGCCAGCACGATGACAGCCATCTGCAGGGCAGGGCCCGCAGCGGCTCCGGTGCCCACGTCCACCTGCCCCGGAACCGAGACGCCCTGGAGCACGTAGGACCGGAGCACCACCTGCAGCGGGTTCATGGCGCTGTCGTTGATGTAGAGGACGGCGTTGAAGAAGGCGTTCCAGTAGCCAACGCCGTAGAACAATGCGATCACGGCGGTAACTGCCTTGGACATGGGCAGCACAATCTGGGTCAGGGTGCGCCATTCACTGGCACCGTCGATCCTTGCGCTGTCCAGGATTCCCCTGTCGATCCCCATAAAGAAGCCGCGCAGGATGATGATGTTGAACACCGAGATGCAGCTGGGCAGGATCAGCGCCCAATACGTGTTGATCAGCCCCAGCCCGGAGACCAGCAGGTAGGAGGGAATGATCCCCGCGCTGAAGAACATGGTGACCAGCAGCGTGAACAGGATGGGTGTGTGCGCAAAGGACCCCGGCCGGGACAATCCGTATGCGCAGAGGATGGAAACCACCATGCTCAGAGCGGTTCCGGTGGCCGTGACTCCCACACTGACGAGCACCGCGCGGGTGACCACACCTCCACTGAGGATCTGCTGGTACGCGGCGAAAGAGATTTCTCCGGGGACCAGGACCAGTCCGCCGGCCTGGGTGATGGTGGCCTGGGAGGAGATGCTCGTCAGGACGATTGTGTACAGCGGCCCCAGGACAGCCAGGACGACGACGGCCAGGACAATAAACTTCCCTGCCTTCGCTGCTGCCCCGGGTTCTTCGTCCCAGACGGGGCGCTCGGGTTTCAGCCGCGGTGGCCTGGAGGGTTTGGAGGTGCTGGTGGAGGGCCCGGCCTTGCTAATTATTGTGCTCATTTGGAATAGACACCGCTCTCACCGAAGATGTGGGCAACTTTGTTGGCTGTCAGGATCAGGGCCAGGCTCACCAGGCCCTTGATCAGGCCAGCGGCTGCAGCGTAGCTCCAGTCGCCGTTTTGGACGCCGGTGTAGTACACAAACGTGTCCAGGACTTCGGAGGCTTCCGCCCCTACTGCATCGCGCTGGAGGATCATCTGCTCAAAACCCACGGTCAGGGAATCCCCCAGCCGCAGGATCAGCAGCAGCACGATGACGCTGCGCAGGCCTGGCAGGGTGACGTGCCACATGCGCTTCCAGCGGCCCGCTCCGTCCACCGCCGCCGCTTCGTACTGGGCGGGATCGATGGCGCTCAGGGCAGCGAGGAAGACGATGATGCCCCAGCCTGCGTCCTTCCAGACTGCCTGCGAGGTGAGCAGGAACAGGAAGGTGTCCGGGTTGGTCATGATGTCCATCGCTTGCCAGCCGTTGGCCCGCAACGACTGGTTGAGCAGTCCGGCTCCGCCGAAGATCTGCTGGAAGACGGACACCACCAGCACCCAGGAAAAGAAGTGCGGAAGGTACACCACGGCCTGAACTGCCGCCCTCAGCCTGGGATTCACCAGGGAATTCAACAGCATGGCCAGGGCGATGGGAACCGGAAAGAAGAACACCAGCTGGAACGCTGTAATCACCAGGGTGTTCTTGACGGCATGCCAGAAGTCGGCGTCCGCCAGCACCCTGGCGAAGTTGTCCGTGCCCACCCAGGGGCTGTCAGGAATACCGACGTAGGGTGAGTAATCCTGGAACGCCACCACATTGCCCAGCATGGGGAGGTAAGCGAAAACGCCCAGCAGGATGACCGCAGGCAATGCCATCAATACCAGGGAGCGGTCCCGCTTGAAACGCAACCAAAGGTTTCCCTTTGCGCGCGGCGGCACGGTGGCGGCACCTCCAGCAGCCCGCCCGCCGACACGGGAACTACGCCCAGCCGTCGTGCCCGCTGCCAGGGCCTCATCGGTATGTGTCCCAGCCCCATCCTGCAATGGCGCGGCAGCCTTGTGCTCTATTCCGGTGATCATGCGTGCCACGTCCTAGGCCAGGAACCCGGCGTAGAAGTCCCGGAGTTCGTCTCCGCCTTTGCTCTTCCAGGACGCGAGCTCGCTGTCGAGGTCCTTCAGGCTCTTGCGTCCGCGGATGATGTCCTTGGCCAGGTCATCGAACGGCTTGGACAGGGAGCCGAACTTGGCTGGCTCCTGGATCTGCATGCCGAAGAACACGTCCTCCACCACGTTCGGGGCCTGCCGTGCTTCCCAATCCGACTGGGACTTAACCAGCCCGGGGTACTGGACCATGGAGTTGACGATCGGAGGGCTGACGAGGAAGGCGTAGGTGCTGGTGACCTCCTCCGTCCCCTTGGCGGTGGCCTTCGGAATGCCCTGGGCATCACGGGTGAAGTGCACTCCTTCAACGCCGTTGTTGATCAGCACGTTCTCCTCTGTGCCAAACGGGGCGGCCATGAAGTTGGCCAGTGCCAGCATTTCCTCCACCTTCGCCGGGTCTGCCTTCTTGATGAAACTGAAGATGGCGGCAGGCTGGGCGCGGAAGAGGGTGGGCTTCCCGCCGTCGGGAGCGAAATAGTCCATGGGCTGCATGTTGAACTTCGGGTTGGAGGGCAGGACACGGGCCAGGGCCTCATGCCAGGAGCCCGTGCCGTCAGACGCCATGAGGGAGGCCCCGGACTCGAAACGCTGCTTGGACTGCTGGGAGTTGCCTGCCACGGCGTCGGGGTGGACGGAACCATCGGCGAACAGCTGGGCGGTCCACTCCAGGGCGGCCCGGTATTCGTCCGTTTCGACCTTGTTCTGGAGCTTGCCGTCCACCATCTTCCACTTGGGTACCACGCCGTGCATGATCTGGGCGCCGTTCCAGACGTCTTCGGATCCCCAGCGGTTCTTGGACTCGTCCGTCAGCTCCTTGGCGAGCTTGCGGTATCCGTCGGCGGACTTCGGCGGTTCCACTCCGAGTTCCTCGAAGAGGTCCGCCCGGTAGAAGATGGCGTCCGAGATCAGCGCGCCGGGATATGGGAGCCCGTAAAGGCCGCCTTCGAAGCAGCCCATCTTCCAGGCGGCAGTAGGGATGTTTGCCAGGTTGGGATACTTGTTGACCTTGTCCCCGGCGATGAACTCCGAAAGATCCTGGAACACACCCGCGGCGGCCTGCCCAAAGCGCGGCGGGAGGTTCCAGCTCGGGATAACCATCCAGTCCGGCACGTCCTTGGGCGAGGCCAGGACTGTCTGGACCTTGTCCGCGTAGGCGTTGCCGTCATTGGCCTGGAAGTTGATGGTGGCGCCAAGCTTTTCGTTGACAGCCTGGTAGTAGCTGTTCTGCGGCAAGGCAGGCGGGACGGCCCACCAGGCCGGCGTCATGGCCGTGTAGGTTCCGCCGCTTCCCGGTGTCGTGGCGACGGACTTGACCAGGGAGGAAGGGATGCTGGTGAAGCCGGGGGTGGAGCCGTTGGTGGAGGGGATGTCGGGCTTCACCAGCTCGAGTGGCTTGTAGGCAGGAACCAGCTTGGCTACCGCTTCCGCCAGTCCTCCCGAGTTAGTGGCCTGGGGTGCTGCGGTACCTGCGGAACAAGCAGAGAGCGCGGCCGGCGCCGCGGCCAGGAACACGGCGCCGCTGAGGATTCCGAGGAAGGACCGGCGGTTCACGCCTGCGGATGATGCTTCGTCCAGCAGTCCGGCGGCGGTTTTTCGGGGCTTGCCCCTCCCGGGGCCTGTGGTGGAACTGCGCATGACAGCACTCCTTCGTGTTAAGTCAATGACGGGAGGATTCAACGGATTCATCGAATCGGTTCGACTTCGATTAGCGTAGGGCACTCGCAGCAAATCCCGCAAGGCCGAAATGTGTTGCGCCTCACATCCTGGAGTGCAACACTGGGTCTCGCCTGCTTCGTATAAGCGATTCGATAACCAGCCGATTGGACTCCAGTGCCGCATTCCGCTCTGCCTGCCACCCTCAACGTTGATGCCTCAGGGCCCGGCCTAGAGGAGGCCGCCGGCCTGCCCGCCCGGATCCTGGCCAGCTTGTCCCTGGAGCAGAAGGTGGCCATGCTGCACCAGCACGCCCCGGCTGTCCCGGAGCTGGGACTGGCGTCTTTCCATACCGGTGCAGAGGCTGCGCACGGAGTTGCCTGGCTGGGCCCGGCAACCGTCTTTCCCCAGCCCGTGGGCATGGCCGCCACCTGGGATGCTGACCTGATTGAACGGCTCGGCGAGGCCACGGGCCGCGAGCTTCGCGGCAAGAAGGCGGAAAATTCCTCCGTGGGCCTGAACGTGTGGGCGCCGGTGGTGAATCCGCTCCGGCATCCATTGTGGGGGCGGAACGAGGAGGGCTTTTCTGAGGACCCGCACCTGACGGCGGAGCTGGCCGGTGCCTATTGCCGGGGGCTGAAGGGCAAGGACCCGCACACGTGGCTGACGGTTCCCACGCTCAAGCACTTCCTCGGTTACAACAACGAGTTCGACAGGAACGTCACCTCCAGCAACCTCAGCCCGCGGGTGCTTCATGAATATGAGCTCCCCGCTTACCGCTCCCCCATCGAAGAGGGGGTAGCCGGGGCGGTAATGCTGTCCTACAACCTGGTCAATGGCAGGCCGGCCCACGTGTCGGACCTGGTGCAGTCACAGCTGCGGCAATGGCGGAACGGGGACACCCTGGCCATCGTCACGGACGCCGGCGCTCCCGGTTCGCTCTTCCGTGCCGAGAAGTATTTCGACGGCGGCCCGGCAGCTTACGCAGCCGCGCTAAAGGCCGGGGTGGACAGCTTCACGGACGACGGCGATAACCCCGCACCGTCCATCGCCTACCTTACTGAGGCGCTTGAGCAGGGGCTGATCAGCGAGTCTGACGTGGACCGGGCTGTCCTGCGGCTCCTCACCCTCAGGGCCAGGACTGGTGAATTTGCACACCACCCCTACGCCTCGATCGGACCGGAAGAAGTCGGCGCGGCGGCGCACGTGCAGCTGGCACGGGAAGCGGCTGCAAAGTCCGTGGTGCTGCTGCGCAACGATGCCGACGCCGGCATCCTTCCCCTGGGCGACGCACCCGGCACCATCGCCGTCATCGGAAGCCTCGGATCGCGCGTCCTCAGTGATTGGTACAGCGGAACCCTGCAGGACGCCGTCAGCATCGCTGAAGGACTTTCCCGCCGCTACGGCGGAACGGACGGGACCGGCGTCGTTGCCGAAGAAGGTGCCGACGTCGTTGCCCTGCGAAGCGTCAGGACGGGCGGGTACCTGGGTGGCGGCCCGGGCGAGGTCCTCACCGCCGCCGCCACCGCACCCGGCCTGGCGGAATCGTTCACCGTGAAGGACTGGGGTGCCGGGGAGGTAACCTTCCAGTCGATGCTGACCGGCAAATTCGTGACGGACACGGGTGACGGTTACCTTCGGGCGGAGGCAGACCGGGTTGGTGGCTGGGTGGTGCAGGAGACCTTCCGGCTGGACCGCGCTGCTGACGGCACAGCCGCCCTGCAGCATGTCGGGACCGGAAAGTGGCTTCGGATTGAGTCAGGAACGAACAGCGCCGCCTTGGTTCCGGAGGCCGCCACGGCTGAACGGTTTGTGCTCCGGACACTCAAGTCCGGACACGAGGCCGCCCGGCAAGCCGCAGCCAAAGCCCATACCGCCGTGGTGGTTGTCGGTAATGATCCCCACCTCGGCGGCAGGGAAACGCTGGACCGCAGCACGCTGGAACTGCCGCTGGCCGAGCAGGAACTTGTCCGTGTTGTGCTTGAGGCGAACCCGCGGACAGTACTCCTGATGGTGTCCTCCTACCCCTACGCCCTGGGCGCGCTGGCTGACACTCCCGCCATCGTCTGGAGCAGCCATGGCGGGCAGGAACTGGGCAGCGGTGTGGCCGATGTCCTCAGTGGCGACGCCGAACCGACCGGACGCCTGGCGCAGACCTGGTTTGCCCGGGATGCAGACCTGCCGGACATCCTGGACTACGACATCATCAGCTCACGCTCCACATACCTGTACAGCGGTGCCGAGCCCCAGTTCCCGCTGGGCCACGGCCTGACGTACGGCGATGTGCAGTACGGGTCGGTGGCCCTCCGCGAGATGCCTGGCGGAGGAACCACCAGCTCAGACGTAGCCGAACTAACGGTGGAACTGCGCAACGAGGGTAGCCGCCCGGCTTTCGAGCTGGTGCAGGTCTACGCGTCCGCCCCCGGCCACCGTTTCGAATTCCCGCGCCGCCTTCTGGTGGGCCATCAGCGGGTGGAGGTGCCGGCCGGCGGAACAGCAACGGCCACAATCGTTGTTCCGCTGGACCGCCTGGCAACCTACAGCGTGGTGGAGGAGCGGATGCTGGTGGAGCCCGGCGCCTACCAGCTGCTGGTGGGTTCCTCGGCAGAGACCCTTCCCCTGGCAGTGCCGCTGGCAGTGCCAGGAGCACCCGGCCGCAGCCGCAGCGCCGGCCGTTGGTTCCGTTCGGAAAACTTCGACTCCTGCGGAAACGTTGCCTTGGTTCCCGAGACCCGGTTGGCGGGCACTGCCATTACCCCTGCCGACGCCGTCCGCCCCGCCTGGGCGACCTACCGCTTCTGGAGTGCAGCGGAGCCGCAAAGGGAGAACGTTGTGCTGGCTGACGTCGTGTCCTGCAGCCCGGCCACATCGGGCACCGGCTGCGTGCTCCGTGTCCAGGTGCCGGGACCTGCCGACACCTGGAACACGATTGGCACCGCCCGCATCTCGCCCGGTTTCAGCGGCGAGCTTCGGGTTCCGCTGGCTTCCGGCACTTCACCGTTCGATGAAGCACGTACCTTCCGATTGGTATTGGAAGGCGCCGTCACTATCAGCCGGTTACAGCTGCGCTAGCGCCTGGACGCGCCCACCATCTCGGCGTCTGCTTCATCAAAGCCCGCTTCCTCGAACTCCACCGCTGCGACGATTTCCTGTGTCTCGGGGTTGATCATAAAAGCCTCGTCCTCCTCCTCGACCATCAGGAAGTCGCCGTGGTCGGTGGAGAAGTGCCAGGCCAGGGTCTTCCCGCCGCCATGGACATAGTTGGGGTCGCCCATGGTGATCTTGACCAGTTCATACCCTGCAATGCTGCAGAGCTCGCGGATGACGATCTCGAAGTCCGGGGCGCCTTCCAGGGCCTCGGCGTCAGCCTGCGCCTGGCGCTTCGGCAGGTCAGGGATCTGCGCCACAAGCCGCTCAATGTGGGCGCCGACTTCCTCGTCGTCCAGCACCAGAAGGTCGGCCTGGCCCCGCAGCCAGTCGGCGTTGAGGGAAGTGATGTTCTCCCGCTCCAGCAGCTCCTCAAACTCGCCGTCGAGCTCTTCCATCCGGAGGACGCCGTCGGGCGTTTCCCCTGACTCATCCAGGCCTCCGTCGAGGTACTGCTCTTCATCGTCCTCGGACAGGTTGTCGTAAACCGCAACCGTACGGTTGAACAGGTCAAGGTGGGCTGCCGCACCCATCCCTGCCATGCCTTCGCGGATCAGCGTGTCCGTTTCGGCCCGGTCGACGGCGGTGAAAACGTACTGCGCGAAGCCACCCTCCAGCGCCTGGGTGAGGTAGAAGTCGACGTAGTAGCCGCGGAGCGCTACCGGTGACATCTCTTCGGTGCGCAGCAGGGCCGAGTGCATGGCGTCCACAATGCTGACGTTGGCCTCCACGACGTCCTCGTCGCTGGATTCGATGCTGCTGCTGGTCAGGACGACGGGCTGCTGGCTGGTGATCATGGCAATCCTCACTGCTGTTAGCGGGTGGTGCTCGTACGCTTTTCACGCTACGTGCGCCGTTCCTTCGAGGCGTGAGGGGGAAGTGAACGTCCGGCGAAGTTTGGGGACGGCAGGTTGGACGTTCACCTTTTGCAGGGCATGGGCTGCGCCAAAATTCCCGCCAACAAAACTATTGACCCGTTGCCAGCCGCGTGAAACGATGATGAGCAGTTGTGATACCGGTATCAATGTGTATCACACGCGATTACCACAAAAGACGAAAGGACAGCCCGTGCTCGGCTTCAAAGAAGAGGAATTCCTCGCCCAGACCCGCAGCGCACTTGCGCTGCAGGGACACATCGAACAGTTCGTGGACTCCATCCAGGAGCGGGGTTTTGACAACCTCTTCCTCATCGGCGCCGGTGGCACCTACGCCGCAATGCTGCCCTACGAACACTTCATCCGCTCCCGGTCCACCCTTCCCGTACGCGCAGCAATCGGGAAGGAGTTGATGCTGACCGGCGACCCGGCGTTCGGGCCCGGATCCATCGCCGTTTTTGCTTCTGTCTCCGGAACAACGGAGGACATCATCGAGGCGATCGAATTCGCCAAAGCCAAAGGCGCCTTTACCGTTGGCTTTACCGGCTTCGGCGACAGTCCTTTTGCCAAGGCGTTGGATGTCACCCTGGTCACCGAACCGAAGACCTGGCCGTTCGACATCCCCCTGCTGCTACTGTCGACCCGCCTTTTGGCTGCGCGGGGAGAGTTTGAGGGGTACGAAGAGTTTGCCGCTGAGCTCCAGACCATTCCCGACGTCCTCCTTGAGGTGGCACGCCAGGCAGAACCGGTGGCAGAAGCGTTTGCAGAACGGAACAAGGAGGCGGACTACCACTTCCTCGTCGGCGCGGGCAATCTCTGGGGTTTCACCTATTTGTACTCAATGTGCATCCTCGAGGAAATGCAGTGGTTGCGCACCACGCGTGTCCACGGCGCCGAGTTTTTCCACGGCTCCCTCGAACTTATCGAGGAGGACACCAGCCTGGTGCTTTTCCTGGGTGAAGACGAAAGCCGGCCCCTCATGGAACGCGTGGTCAAGTTCGCCGAAAACTACAACAAGAACACCACCGTCCTCGACACCAAGGATTACGAGCTGGCGGGAATCAGTGCACGGTTCCGGGGCCTTCTGGCACCTTTGGTTTTGGACACCGTAGCGGACCGGATCAGCAAGCACCTGGAACGGGTCCGCAACCACTCGCTGGACTTGCGCCGGTACTACCGGGTCGTTGAATACTGACAGACTCCCATCGCCGCGCCCCGGCCTGGGGCGCGGCAGCGTTACCCGGTCACAAGCCGGGGACACCGCCGTCAAGACAGGATGAGCATGAAAGTAATAGGGTTCGGGGACAACATCGTGGACCGCTTCCTGGACCGGGGAGTGATGTACCCGGGCGGAAACTGTGTGAACTTTGCGGTCCTGGCACGCCGCCTGGGCTTGGAGTCCGCCTACATGGGTGTCTTCGGTTCCGATCCGCTGGGCGCCTTTGTCCGTTCCGCCATAGAAGCGGAAGGAGTAGATGTCAGCAGGTGCCAGACCCGCGAAGGCCCCAACGGCGTCACCGAGATCAAGGTTATCGACGGCGACCGGGTCTTCCTGGGCTGGAATGAAGGCGGTGTCACCATCAGCCAACCCTTCATGCTCGGGCCCGAACACCGGAGCTACCTGGCCACAGCAGCCCTTGTCCATTCGAGCGTCTACTCCGCCTCGGAAGGCCAGCTCCCGTCGGTGCGCGCGGCCGGCCCCTTGGTCAGCTTTGACTATTCCTGGGAACCGGAGCGCAGGACTGACAGCTACCTGGGCCGCACTGCCCCCTTCGTGGACTTGGCACTGCTGTCGCTGGGAAACGCACCGTTGAAGGCCGTTGAACATGAGCTTGTGCGGGTGACGGCGGCGGGCGCTTCGCTCGCGGTTGCCACCAGGGGGGCCGCCGGCGCGGTACTGTACGACGGCGAGCGGTTCCATAGGCAAGGAGCGGCGCCCACGGACCCGCGAAGATTCGCCGATACCATGGGCTGCGGGGACGCGTTCGTCACCGGATTGGTTGTGAGCCTCCTGCGGTCAGGCTGGGCCCGGGACTCCCCGCCGACTGCAGATTCGCTGCACCCCGCCCTTGCTTTTGCCGCCGAATCGGCTGCGGAACAGTGCTACGTTGAAGCTGCATTCGGGTACGGCCGTCCCGTTGCTGCAGCAACTAGGATCTGAACCAGAGCCTGTCCTCACCGGAACCGCGCCACGGCGATTCCATGACCAGAAGGGAACCGGATGTCGCCGGATCATCAGCACGGGGGCGCTCCGACCATTTCGGAAGTTGCCGCTGCCGCTGGGGTCGGCAGGGCCACCGTCGCCCGTACCCTGGGCAACTATGGGTCCGTCAGCGATGCCACGCGGGCAAAGGTCCTGTTGGCTGCCGAACGGTTGGGCTATCAGGCCAATACGCTGGCGCGCAGCATGAGCACCGGCATCACCAAAACGCTGGGGATTGTTCTCGCGGACGTGGCGAATCCCTTCTTTTCGGGGGTCCTCAGGGGCATCTCGGAAACGGCAAAACAGGCTGGTTACGATGCCATCATCCTGAGCACGGACGAGAAGCTGTACCTGGAGCGGGACGCCATCAGGGTCCTGCTGGCCAAACAAGTTGATGGCCTTGTGGTCGCTTCGGCGGCGGGAAGGAACGACGACGTCTCGCACCTATCCACCGCGATGGAACGTGGAATACCGGTGGTCCTCATTGACCGTCTGGTGGACGGCCTGGATACCGACTCGGTGGTCATCGACAACCGGGAAGCCGCCCGCTCCGCCGTTGCATCCTTGATTGCGAACGGCCACCAGCGGATTGCCTTCGCCTGGGGCCCGGTGACCCTGAGCCCCGCAACAGACCTGCAGCAGATGCACAGCATCCTTGATGAGGCACTCTGGAGTGACGGCGAACGCCTTCGCGGTTACCTGGATGCCCTGGAAGCGGCCGGAATACCGTTCGATACTGCCTTGGTAACCCACGTCCTGAAAAATGAAAGACAGGCAACCAGGGCCATCGGCGGGATGCTCGCCCTGGCGGATCCCCCCACTGCCATCTTCACGACGGAAACCGAGGCAACGGTGGGCGCCCTTCATGCATTACGGACGCACAACCGCCGGATCCTCAAGGACGTGTCGCTGATCGGCTTCGATGACAGCCCTTGGGCAGCAGTCATGGAACCACCCCTGACCATGATCCAGCAGCCTATGCGCGAACTTGGCGCCGCGGCAGCACAACAGCTCCTCGTTCGGATCGAGGGCGATTTCTCCGCACCGAGGAAGCACGTCCTGCCCTCCACCCTTATTGCGCGCTCCTCGGACGGCCCCGCGCCTTCACGGGCAGCCGAATAAACCGCCGGCAAGTATTTCTTCCTGAAACCCTTCCCCCGGGACCGCAATCGTGATTCACTGTGGTACCGGTATCACAATTCCCAAAAACGCACACTTGGCGCAGGTGCCATCCAACGGAGGGCAGCACTCTTCGCCCTGTGGACCTCGGCTATTCAGCCATCCGAGCGAAAGTAGAAAACGATGCGGAAAAGCACGCACATATTGACAGCCCTGCTGGCGGGCACAGCCCTTGCCCTGACCGGCTGCGCCGGCGGAAGCGAGCCTGTTGCTCAGCTGGATCTGCAGAAAGAACCCGAATATTCCGGGACCCTGAGTATTCTCACCAAATTCGGCGGCGATCCCCTGGAACCATACTTCGAGGACCTGGCCGAGGAGTACACAAAACTCCACCCGGATGTCTCCTTCGAACTCATCCAGGAGACTGACCAGAGCATCAAGGACAAAACCAAGACCCTTACAGCATCCCAGGCCCTGCCGGACATCTACTTCACGTGGGCGGGGAACTGGGCAAACAACTTCATCGACGGCGGCCTCGCAGCGGATTTGACGCCGGTTATCGCCCCTGGCACTGATTGGGGAAGCACCTTCGGCGAATCTTCACTCAAAGCCTTTGAAAGAGACGGCAAGTTCTTTGCCGTTCCCTTGTACAACAACGGAAAATTCATGGGCTACAACCAGAAGGTTTTTAAGGAGCTTGGCCTTAACCCGCCGTCCACCTTCGAGGAACTGATTTCCTCCTGCTCCGTGCTCAAGGATGCCGGCTACGAGCCTATTGCCTTTGGCAATAAGGACGGCTGGCCGGGCCTGCACTACCTGCAGCAGTTGTTCGCCTATGAGGTGCCTGCCGAAGAACTGGAAGCGGACTTCGACCCCCGCACGGCGAAGCTCGAGAACCAGGGTTATCTCCGGGCCATGGAGCAGTTCACCGAGCTGATCAACGAGTGCACCGGCAGCGGAAAAGACTCAAACGGGGTCCTCTACACCACGGCACAGCAGGCACTGGCTACGGGTACCGCCGGTATGTACTACCAGGAGGTCCTCGAATTCGACACAACGGCGTCGGATGGATCCCAGCTCAAGAACGACGGCCTGGGCATCTTCAAGCTGCCTGCCTCAGCCGGGGCGAAGGGGGACACAAAGGCAATCGAGGGTTCTCCGGAGGGATACCTGATCAACCCCAAGTCGGAGAACGCGGCACTGGCAGTCGACTTCATGAAGTTCGCCACGAGCAAGGAGAATGCCACCAAGCTTTCGTCACCGCCCTATGGTCAGCCCAGCGCGGTCAAGGGCGTGGTCTCGGAACAGAACTCCACCGGACCCGTTGTCGAAGGCATCAAGCAGGTGAATGACGCCTCCGAAGCCATCATCTGGCTTGACTCGGTTACCGTTCCGGAGGTGGCCGATGCCTGGCTGGCAGGCGGCGAGGCCCTCGTTGCCGGAACCCAATCCCCGCAACAAGTCCTTGACGCTGTGCGTTCCGCTTCCAGCGCAGCCAAGTAGCAGACCTGCCATGACAGTTTCGAACGCGATCCGGAGGCCTGCGCCTTCAGCCTCCGGATCCGACGCCAAGGGTTTACCCAAAGGCCGGCAAGCGGCCAGGAGCAGGGCCCGCGGGTGGCGCAATATGGTGTGGGTCCTGCCCGCGGTTTTGCTGCTTTGTGCCTTCTGCTACCTGCCCCTCGTGCAGAATTTGGGCTTCAGCCTCCTGAAGTGGGACATCTACAGCGGACGGCAGACCTTCGTTGGTGCCGATAACTACCTCAAGATGTTCAATGACCCGATCTTCTGGAAGTCACTCCTCAACAACACCCTTTATGCCGGAATTTCAATCGTCTTCCAGGTGTTCGGAGCGCTGGTTCTGGCAGCCCTCGTGGAGGGGCTGCCCAGTCCGCGCTGGCGTGGTGCCCTGCGGGCGATCTATTTCGTTCCCTCGGCAATATCCCTTACGGTGGCCGGGCTCCTGTTCTATTTCATCTACGAACCGCGTATGGGCATCCTGAATGCAGCGCTGGAAACCCTGGGGCTGGGAAACTTCGCACAAGCATGGCTGGGCCAGGAAAACACGGCAATCTTCGGGATCATCGCCATGAGCCAGTGGCAAGGTTTCGGCTACTGCACCCTGCTCTTCGCAGTGGCGCTGCAACGTATTCCCTCCGAGCTTTTCGAAGCGGCGTCCATCGACGGCGTTGGCCCCGTCCGCCGGTTCTTCTCCATTTCCCTGCCCCTTGTCCGTGAGATGAGCAGCCTGATGATGATCGTCACGGTCTCGGGGGCGTTCCAGGTTTTCAATGAGGTGATGGTCATGACCACAGGCGGCCCCAACAATTCCAGCCAGGTCCTTGGCACCTGGCTCTACCGCAGCGGTTTTGTCCGCAACGATTTCGGTTATGCCGCGGCCATCGCCACGGCTGTTTTCGTCATCACGCTGGTCCTCGCGGTACTCCAGCTCCGGCTGGCCAAGCGCAGGAGGGTGGAATGGTGACACGGACGTCAGTACTGATGCTCTTGGGACGGGTTTTTGTCCAGGCCTTCCTGGTTGCCCTGGCCATCGTTGTGATCTACCCCCTGCTGTGGATGCTGCTGAACGGTGTGAAGTCGAATTCGGAACTGTTCGCCAATCCGTTTGCGCTTCCAGAAACGTGGCGGTGGGAAAACTACGTGACCGCCTGGAACCGGGGTGTTGGTGACTACCTCACCACGAGCGTCCTCGTCACCGTCGCATCCACCGCCGCCACCGTGTTGATCAGTGCCTGGGCAGCCTATGGTCTGACCAGGGTCAAGATTCCGTTCAACCGGACCATCCTGATTCTGATCCTGGCCGGTTTGATGCTGGCGCCGACCGTGGCCCTGATTCCCCTCGTGAAGATGTTCCAGGCGCTGGGTCTCTACAACAGCTTCTGGGCTCTGTTGATTCTTTACACGGCCTTCCGCGTTCCCTTCACCACCTTCCTGATCCGTGCCTACATGCTGGATTTGCCCCTCGAGGTAGACGAGGCAGCAGCAGTGGACGGTGCCTCCAAGGCACGGGCATTCTGGCAGGTCATCCTTCCGATGTGCCGGCCAATCATCATCTCCACGATCCTGCTGAACGTTCTCTTCACCTGGAACGAATACCTTTTCGCCATGATTTTCACGAGCGGCGGCACGCTGCAGACGCTGCCGGTGGGACTAACCAACCTCATGGCCAAACATGGCACGGACTACCCCGTGGTGTTCGCGGGAATGGCCATCGCCGCCGTTCCGGTGATTGTGCTCTTCTTTGCGGGTCAGCGGTATTTCATCCGCGGCCTTGCTGACGGTGTGGGGAAGTAGCAATGGGCAACCTGGAGGTGGACCAGATTTGCGGTTCCAATTTTGCTTATCAGCACCACACTCTTGAGCGTTGCCTTAACGACATGGTGGAACTGGGACGCGCGAAGATGGAGTTGTGGGGGATAGCGCCCCACCTGCACATCCCGAACGCAGATAAGCATGACGTCAGGAATGTTCTGAAGCTGCTCCATGAGCGTGAGCTTTCTGTGGCATGCATAACGCCTGAGCAGGTGGCCTACCCGGTCAACATCGCGTCAGGCGAGACGTGGCTGCGGGAGGGCAGTCTGCAGCTCTTCCTTCGCGCAGCCGAGATTTGCAGTGACCTGGAATCCCCCCTGCTGTTCCTCACCTCCGGCCGCGGCTACGAGGACGAGCCGTTGGAGCCAGCCTGGGAACGGAGTGTCCTTGCCCTGCAGTCGATCACTGAACGGGCCTCAGAACTGGGCGTTTCCTGCGTACTGGAACCGCTGCAGCGGGTGGAGTCGAACCTGGTCACCGATCTGAGGTCACTGGAACGCATGGTGGGCGACGTCGGACATCGTGACCTCGGTGTTGTCATAGACACCGTCGCTTTGGCGGTGGCAGGAGATGCGATCAGTGATTACGGCAGGTCCTTTGGTGGGAAGGTGCGGCACATACACCTGATAGACGGCTCCCCCGCCGGTCATATGGCGTGGGGAGACGGCAATCTGGACCTGCAAGCAATCCTGCGGGAATTAGGGCACCTGGGGTACAGGGAATCGTTCACCTTCGAACTTTTCGGCGACGGGTCGTACTCCATCGATCCCCGGGCCGCCTTCCAGAAGTGCCTCAACGCATTCGGGGACGGCATCGCGCAGCGTGTGAACTTTTCCGCTAGTTGACCGGAATGCCACCGCTGTTGGGCCGCGCGCCGACAGATCCCCGCCTCACCAGGGTTGCGGAAAATTCAGGTTTGGCAACCGGCGCTTTCCTGCCTTGGATCTGGCGAATGAGGGCTTCAGCGGCTGCCACGCCCATCTCATAGACGGGCTGGGCAATGACCGTCAGAGGCGGGGTAGTGAGGCGGGTCCAGGCAAAGTCGTCATACATCAGGAACGAGACATCGTCCGGGATCGAGAGCCCCAGGTCCTGGATTGCCTCCACCACGCTGAGTCCGATAAGCCCGTCAGACGCGATGATCGCGGTGGCAGGATGGGGCTGCTGCAGCAGTTCCCGCGTGATCTTCTTTATTGATTCCGGGCTGCCGGCGTTGAGGCGGACCAAGTCCTCGGGTTGGGGAAGCCCCGCTTCTTCAAAGGCGCGCTTCATGCCGTCCCGGCGATCGGAAATTTGCGAGGATTCCAAGGACAACCCGGCGAAGTAGGGCTCATCCGTTCGGATAGTGGAAATGAAGGCAATCCGGCTGTGCCCTTCCTGGATGAGGTAGCTGGTGGATTCATAGGAAATCCCCTCCATCTCCACCGCCACCGTATCCACCTCGAGCCCCGGTGCCTTGCGGTCCAGGAGCACCAAGGGCCGCCCTGACTTGTGAACGCCTTCCAGGTGCCTGGTATCAACCGACGACGCCGGAGCAATGATCAGACCGTCGACGCGCTTGTCCAGCAGAACCTTCACGGCGTCGACTTCGGCCGCGGTGTCCTCATCGGTGTTGACCAGGATGACGTTGAAGCCGCTTTTCTTGGCGGTGTCGGTGATGCCCCTGGTGGCGAGGCCAAAGTGTGGATTTTCGATGTCGCCCACCACCACGCCGATGGTGTTGGATTTTCCGGTGTTCATGCTTCGCGCAAGCTCGTTGGGCCGGTAGCTCAGCTCTTCCGCCGCGGCCAGCACGCGCTCCCTCACATCGTCACTGACAGCGCCGTAGTTGCCCAAGGCACGTGCCGCCTGGGCTTTGGATACCTGCGCGGCCTTGGCGACGTCGGCGACTGTGACGTCGCGCCGCCGTGAAGCGTCATTACTCATGTCGGCCTTTCTTACCGGGCGCTTGACGCCCTTTTGTGGCTTGGGTTACATTCTTATCAATCGGTGTGAGTCCGGTCTCAATCGTAGGGACTGAGACCGGACTCAGCAAGAGGCACCGGCAAAGCACCACCACCGCGGCGGATCTTGATCCTCCATCTCCCGCTTCTCTCGATTGGAAAACTCGCTGTGTTTACTCGAAAGACTTTCCGCCCCGCAACGCTCGTTGCCGCTGCCGTCGCCGCGGTCGTGGCGCTGTCCGGTTGCGGAGCCTCCACTCCTGCTTCATCTTCGTCCGCAGACAACCCGTACGGCCTGATTGAGCCCGGCTCCATCCGTGTCGCCAGCCTGGGCGACTCCAAGCCGTACACCTTCACGGACGCCCAGGGTAAGTTCACGGGCTTCGACGTCGAACTCTTCACGGACGTAGCCCGCCGGGCCGGTGTAGACAACGTGGTCTTCACCGGACAGGACTTCTCCGGCCTGCTCGCCGCCGTCGCCAACGGGCAGTTCGACGCCGGTGTCGCCGCCATCGGCATCACGGACAAGCGCAAGGAAACCGTTGATTTCTCCGACGGTTATTTGGCCGGATACCTGACTATCATCACCACCAAGACGTCCGGCATCAGCGATCCGGAAGGTCTCTCCGGCAAGCGCCTGGGCGTTGTCCAGGGCACGCTGCAGGAAGCCTACGCCGTCAAGAACTTCACTTCCGCAAGCCTGGTGCGCTTCCCCGACAACAACACTGCAGTCTCGGCCGTCAACAGCGGTGCGGTCGACGCACACTTCCTGGACTACGAGGCCGCCAAGTCATACCAGGAACAGTTCGGGCTGGTGAGCGCTGCTGACATCCCTTCCTTCGACGCTCCGGCCGGCTTCGCCATCGCCAAGGGCAAGACCGAGTTCAAGGAGGCCCTGAACAAGGGCCTGGCCGAAGCCATGGAGGACGGCACCTGGAAGAAGCTCTACGAAAAGTGGTTCCCGGGCTCCCCGATGCCCGAGCAGTACCTTCCCAAGGCTGAACAAACCTCCAGCCCGGCACCCAGCAAGTAACCCTCCCAAGGTTGCGGGGGCGGCCCGCCACCGGATCACCGCCGGCAGCGCCGCCCCCGTTCCACCAGCTAACAACGTCTGAGAGCAACCATGGACTGGCTCAACACCATCATCCGCACCTTCTTCGACTTCGGTGCAATGGCCGAAGTCCTGCCCCAGCTCCTCGCTGTGGGCCTCCTGAACACCCTCATCATCTCCGTCGCGGCAACTATTATCGGCGTCGTGCTCGGCATGATCGTCGCCGTCATGGGGATCTCACCGTCCCGGTGGCTGCGCATCCCGGCCCGCATCTACACGGACCTGTTCCGGGGCCTGCCTGCCATCCTGACCATCCTGCTGATTGGCCAGGGGTTTGCCCGGCTGAGCCAGTCCATCTTCGGCCCCTCGCCCTACCCGTTGGGGATCATCGCCTTGAGCCTGATCGCCAGCGCCTACATCGGCGAGATCTTCCGCGCCGGTATCCAAAGCGTGGACAAGGGCCAGGGCGAGGCCTGCCGCGCCCTCGGGATGAGCTACGGCAAATCCATGGCACTCGTGGTCATTCCCCAAGGCATCCGCCGCGTACTGCCGGCGCTCGTGAACCAGTTCATCGCCATCGTCAAGGATTCCTCGCTCGTCTACTTCCTCGGACTGCTGGTCAGCGAGCGTGAACTCTTCCGCGTCGGCCAGGACGCCGCGGTACTCTCCGGAAACCTCTCCCCGCTGGTGATGGCCGGCATCTTCTACCTCATCATCACCGTGCCGCTCACGCACTTGGTGAACTACTTCGACAGCCGCTTCCGGACAGGAAAGCGCCGGCCCACCGCACCTTCCAGCGGCCTGAACGAAGTCAAGGAACTCGACGCGGCCTCGCCGCTCACTACCGGGAGCAACACATGATCACCAGCACCAGCGCCAACCCCACCGCTGACATCCAGACCTTCCATGGATCCAGCCTGGAACTGCAGAACCTGACCATGGCGTACGGGGACATCGAGGTCCTCCGCAACGTCAGCCTCACGGTGGCCCCGGGCACCACCACCTGCATCATCGGGCCCTCCGGTTCGGGCAAGTCCACCCTTCTACGGGGAGTGAACCGCCTGCATGAGCCCAAAAGCGGTGACGTGCTCCTGGCGGGCGAGAGCGCCCTGAAGGTCAACCCCGACATTCTGCGCAGCCGGATCGGGATGGTGTTCCAGCACTTTAACCTCTTCCCGGACCACACTGCCCTGGAAAATGTGGCCCCTCGCCCTCTGGAGCGTCAAGAAGATGTCCAAGGCAGAGGCACGGGAGCGCGCAAGCCGCCGCCTGGCAGAAGTGGGCCTCGCCGAACGCGCCGACCATCGCCCCCGGGACCTCTCCGGCGGGCAGCAGCAGCGCGTAGCAATAGCCCGTGCCCTCGCCATGGAACCGGAAGTCATGCTCTTTGACGAGGCCACCAGCGCCCTGGACCCCGAACTCGTCAAGGGCGTCCTGACCCTCATGGCATCCCTTGCCAAGCGGGGCATGACCATGGTTGTGGTAACGCACGAAATGGGCTTCGCCCGGAAAGTCGCTGACCAGGTCGTCTTTATGGATGAAGGCGAAGTGGTTGAAGCCGGAACTCCGGCGGAGATCTTCGACAACCCCAAGAGTGAACGCCTCCAGCGCTTCCTCTCGGAGGTCCTGTGATGGGGACAGCAGGGAGCGCGCCCATCCGTACCGCCGTCGTCGGTTTCGGGATTTCCGGACGTGTCTTCCATGCACCCCTGGTCGAGGCGGACCCTTCGTATTCACTGGATGTGATAGTTACCGCCGACCCGGAACGTGCCGCCGCAGCGGCGGCCCGCTACCCAAACGCCCGCATTGTCCCCACGGCAGAGGCCCTGTTCGCGCTCGCCGCGGACCTTGACCTGGTGGTATTGGGAACGCCTCCGGCAACCCATTTCGGGATGGCTTCGACGGCGATCGCCCACAAGCTCCATGTGGTGGTGGACAAGCCATTCGTCACCACGTCAGCCCACGGCGAGGAGCTTTCAGCCGCCGCGGCCGAGGCCGGCGTGCAACTGACGGTCTTTCAAAACCGCCGGTGGGACGCTGATTTCCTCACCCTCAAGAAGCTCCTGGATGCCGATGCGCTGGGCAGGATCAAGACCTTCGAATCGAGGTTTGAGTGGTGGCGCCCTGAAGGTTTCGGGAACTGGCGCGACTCTGCCACCACGGCGGAGGGCGGTGGCATCCTCCACGACCTGGGCGCCCACCTCATTGACCAGGCCATCCAGCTCTTTGGGCCGGTGGCACGCAGCTACGGCGAAACAGCCGGGCAGAGCGGAGAGCAGTCAGCACCGGAACAGGAAGCCTTTGTGTCCCTGCTGCATGATTCGGGCGTGCGCTCCCGGCTCTGGATGAACGGTGCAGCCGCACTGACGGGCCCCAGGTTCCACGTGCTCGGCTCGGCCGCCGGTTACACAAAGTGGGGACTGGACGGCCAGGAACCCGCGCTCGACGCCGGGGTCCTCCCCGGCGACCCCGCCTACGGAGTCGAACCCCAGGACTCTTGGGGGGTCCTGGGAGTGGATGGTGCAACAAGCGCCGTTCCCGCCGAGCGGGGTGCTTATCCCCAGTTCTACCGGCTCCTCGCCGATACCCTCCTGCGCGGCGCACCGGTCCCGGTTGACCCGGCAGACGCCGTCGAAGTCTTGAAAGTCATAGAAGAAGTCCATGCCCTCGCCTGACGCACCCCGTCACGGCACATCGTTGAACACAGGAAAGCGAGTCCCCATGTCCTCCACCAGCCCCGCCAGGAAAGTTGCCGTCATCGGCGGCGGAATCCTTGGTGTTTCCACCGCCGTCAACCTCCTGCGCGCAGGCGCTTCAGTAGTCCTCCTGACCGAAAGCGGCTTGACCAGCGAGGCCTCAGGCCGGTCGCTCTCGTGGCTGAATTCCGCGGGCGAACGCTCCACGCCCTACCACCAGCTCCGCATGGCAGGAGTAGACAGGTACCGGACGCTGTTCGCCTCGGACCCCACCCGCGAGTGGCTCCAGTTCCGTGGCGGCCTGATGTGGAACCCGGCGGGCCAGGCTGACGCCACGGCTGCCCGCCACCAGTATGAGCTGAACAAGGGCTACGATTCCAAGCTGCTGGCACCGGCGGAGATCGCATCGGTGGCTCCCGGGGTGGATGCCTCCGCCGTTCCTGACAACGCGATTTTCAACCCGGGCGAAGGTTGGGTGAGTCTGCCGGATCTGGTGGAGTTCCTGATGGCGGAGTTCCACGAACTCGGCGGTGAACTGGTCCTCAACGCAGGAAAAGCCTCAGTGGTAGTTGAAGGCGGGCGCGCTGTCGGCGTTCAGGCCGCTTCGGGTGCTGCGCATGATGCCGACGCCGTCCTGGTAGCTTGCGGTGCTGCGACCCCGTCGGTCGTGGCCCCCCTCGGAGTGGACATTCCCAACGGCTCGCCGGTATCGATGCTGGTCATCACGAAGCCCACGGACCACGGCCTGGCGCCCGTGCTGAACACGCCGCGGGCCGCTGTCCGGCCAAACCCCGGTAACACCCTTGCCCTTGACCACGACTGGTACGAGGAGAGCATCACCGAACACGCTGACGGAACCTTCAGCATCCCTGATGACGTGGTGCAGGAACTCGCCGACGAGGCTTCCAAGCTCATCGCAGGCAACCCGGAGCTCAAGCCGGCGTCGTGGAAGATCGGCTACAAACCCATTCCGGGCGACGGCGAGCCTGTCTTCGGCGAACTCGAAAAAGTCCCCGGCTGCTTTGTCGCCTTCACCCACTCGGGGGCAACCCTCGGGCTGATTGCCGGCGAGCTCCTGGCCGGGGAAATCCTCACCGGAGCGCGGCACCCGATGCTGGAGACTTTCCGGCCGGAGCGGTTCTCCTAGTCCCGCAACTGCTGCCTGCGCGAAGTTCGTGAAGAACTGGCCGTGGCGTGCTGCTGTTCTGTCCAGCGGCACGCCACGGCCTTTGCTGTTCCACCCTGTTGTTTGCCCGGCCATGGCTTCCGCCCGAAAGGAACGGCGGCACGCCCTCCCTCCTGGGCGAACTAAGATGGATCAGATAACCAACCACCGGCCCCGGCCCCGCCGTGGCCTGCTGAAAGTAGCGCGCACCATGCCATCCCAACCGGACGAGAGTGCGGCACTGGCAATACAGACCCCCGCCATTAACGACCGTTCCCTCGCGGCCGGGCTCGCTTATGCCATGGGAAGCCGCGTCTCCGGTATCTCGTTCGACGCTGCTACCGGGCTCATGCTGGGCAAGGTCCGCGGCGGTGCGGACCTGCCCTATTCCACCACCGCCAAACTGGTCCGCAAGGGGGGCGGCTGGAGCTGCACCGTGGGTGTGTGCAGCTGCCCGGTCCGGAAGGACTGCAAGCACGTGGCGGCACTGCTCTTCGCGGCGGAGGACAACCCGGCCACCCGCGTCCAGCTGCTTTCGCCGGCCACCGCCACCCAGGTCTCACGCGAACCATCCGGTGCCGTTTCTGACTGGGAACGCGCCCTCAGCCCGCTCATCTCGCAGCCCGGTGCCGCTCCGTCCAGCAACGGCGTCCCCCTGGCCCTCCAGTTCGAGATCGAGGAGCCGGCACCCCACTTCTCCTACACAGGCCGCCGGGATCCGCTCCGTAGTGTCCGCCAGCTCAAGGCCCGTCCAGTGGTCATGGGGGCCAAGGGCAAATGGATCCGCGGGGACGTCTCCTGGAACACCCTGAGCTACCTGAATTTCCGCCGTGAGTGCAATGAGTCGCATGTGGAGTGGATGCAGGAGTTCCTGGCTGCCCACTCCGCCTCGGCCAGCCGCATGCACAACTCCTCCGGCCTCTGGCTGGGCCTGAACACCTACTCGGGGAAGAACCTCTGGAGTCTGCTGGCCGACGCCAAAAGGATCGGCCTGGCACTGGTCCACTCGCGCGGCACGGAGCCGGTGCGCCTCGCGGAGTCCCCCGCCGCCGTCGGGCTTAACTTGGGCAGGTACGGCGCTGCTGCTGACAGGGACGGTACCGACGGCGGGCTGGAGCTTGCGCCCACCGTCACCGTTGAGGGTGTTGAGGTGGATCCGGCGTCGATTGGAACCATCGGCCGGCCGGCGCATGGAATTTTTGTCACGTCCGACGGCGGGGCGCCGGCGCCGGGAGCCTTGCCGGACGAAGCCTTGCCCGGGGTGGGCGAGGCACAAGCCGGCGACGCGGTCATCACGCTGGCGCCACTGGAAAGCGGCCTGAGCGAGGAACTGCTGTCGTTCGTGACGGCGGGCAGCACCCTCCACATTCCGGCCAAGGACGAATCGCGCTTCCTCACCGGCTTTTACCCCAAGCTGAAGCAGACGGCCCGGGTCACTGCCCGCGACGAGTCTGTTGAGCTGCCCACCCTGGCTATCCCCACACTCTCCCTGCTGGCGAACTACGGTGCTGACCACCGGGTGCGGCTGCACTGGGAATGGCATTACAAAACGGGAAACCTGGTCACCGCCCAGCCGCTGTGGCGGCACCCCGGCGACCACGGCTACCGTGACGACACCGCCGAAGCCCGCATCCTTGAAGGCATCGGCCAGCCGTGGGACGTGGTGCCCGCCCTGGGTGAATCCGCCACCGGCGGCTGGGGCACTCCCCGGCTCGCGGCGTCCGTGGAGCTGAAGGGCCTGGACACGCTCGCGTTCACCGAGGAAGTGCTGCCCCGCCTGCGTCAGGCACCCGACGTCGACGTGGACACCGTGGGCGACATCGCAGACTACCGTGAGGCTGAGGAAGCGCCGGTGGTATCCATCTCCACCAAAGCCACGGAACAGCGCGACTGGTTCGACCTCGGCATCCAGATCACCCTCGAGGGCCAGCCGGTTTCATTCGCCGCGGTGTTCTCCGCACTGGCTGCGGGGCAGACCAAGATGCTGCTGCCCAGCGGCGCCTACTTCTCCCTGGACCTGCCCGAACTGCACCAGTTGCGGGCCCTGATCGAAGAGGCCCGCTCCCTGCAGGACAACAAGGACGCGCCCCTGCAAATCAGCCGGTTCCAGGCAGGACTGTGGGACGAGCTGGCCCAGCTGGGGATCGTTGACGAGCAGGCGGCGGCTTGGCGCTCGGCGGTGGGCGGCCTGCTCGAGGGCGGCGTGGACGGCCTGCCGCTGCCAGCTACCCTGAACGCGGAGCTGCGCCCCTACCAGCTGGAAGGCTTCAACTGGCTCACCTTCTTGTACCGGCACAGCCTGGGCGGGATCCTGGCGGACGACATGGGCCTCGGCAAGACGGTGCAGGCCCTCGCCCTGATGTGCGCGGCGAAGGAACTGGCTCTGGCCAGTGCTGGAAGCAGCAACGCGCCCGACGACGGCGCCGGCCCTGCAGGTGATAACTCCGCCGAGGCCGTCGCAGCAGCAAGCCAGCCCAAGGCCGTCGCGCCCTTTTTGGTGGTTGCCCCCACTAGCGTGGTGGGCAACTGGGCCCTGGAAGCAGCGCGGTTCGCTCCCGGGTTGAAGGTCCAGGCGGTCGGTGCGACGTTTGGAAAGAGCGGGCAGGACGTGGCTGCGGCACTGGCCGGGGCCGACATCGTGATCACCTCCTACGCCCTGTTCCGCATCGACTATGACGCGTACGCCTCACGCGAATGGGCCGGCCTGGTGCTGGACGAGGCCCAGTTCGTGAAGAACCACCAGTCCAAGGCGTACCAGTGCGCCCGCAAACTGCCGGCGGCCTTCAAGCTCGCCATCACGGGCACTCCGCTGGAAAACAACCTCATGGAATTCTGGGCACTTACCTCTATCGTTGCGCCGGGGCTGTTTTCCAGTCCCAAGCGTTTCGCCGAGTACTACCAGAAGCCGGTGGAGAAAAACGGCGACAAGGGGCAACTGGACAAGCTCCGCCGTCGGGTCCGGCCGCTGATGATGCGGCGCACCAAGGACCAGGTCATCAAGGACCTGCCGCCGAAGCAGGAGCAGATCCTGGAAGTGGTGCTGAACCCGCGCCACCAAAAGGTCTACCAGACGCACCTGCAGCGCGAACGGCAGAAGATCCTGGGGCTGATCGAGGACGTCAACAAGAACCGCTTCACCATCTTCCAGTCGCTGACCCTGTTGCGGCAGCTTAGCCTGGACGCCTCGCTGGTGGATCCCGCGCTTTCGTCAGTGCGCTCGAGCAAACTCGACGTGCTGTTTGAGCAGCTTGAGGACTTGGTCGCGGAAGGCCACCGGGCCCTGATCTTCAGCCAGTTCACCGGGTTCCTGGGGAAGGTCCGGGAGCGGCTGGACGAGGAGAAGATCGAGTACTGCTACCTCGACGGCGGCACCCGCAACCGTGCCGACGTGGTCAGCGAGTTCAAGAACGGCAGCGCCCCGGTATTCCTGATCTCGCTGAAGGCAGGCGGGTTTGGGTTGAACCTCACCGAGGCAGATTACGTGTTCCTGCTGGATCCCTGGTGGAACCCGGCTTCCGAGGCGCAGGCGGTGGACCGGACCCACCGGATTGGGCAGGCCCGGAACGTGATGGTTTACCGGCTCGTCGCCAAGGACACCATCGAGGAGAAGGTTATGGCGCTCAAGGCACGGAAGTCGCAGCTGTTCGCCGACGTAATGGAAGGCGACGCCCTGGGCGGCGGTGCCATCACCGCCGAAGACCTGGCAGGGCTGTTCCAGGAATAGCCCTGCGAGGTCTTTTCGAGCACGTGCGCTTCATCCACACCACATATGCTGGATGTAACGAAAGTTACAACGTTGGAGAAGCGCGTGTCACAACAGCTAGTCAAAGCCCTCACTCCCCTGCACCCGGACGCCTTCGCCGCTCCCTACCGTGTGACCCCGCCTGGGACGGCCCCACCGACCCGATCCTGGTTCCGGACCACCTCACCGGCGAGTGGGTGCTGTTCTACACCCAGCGCCGTGCCACGGCGCCGGGCCTGACCGGAGTCGAGTGGGTTCACGGCACGGCCATCGGCGTTGCGAGGTCCTCCGACGGCGGACGAAGCTGGAGGTACCAAGGCACCGTGGACGGACTGGTGCCTCCGGAAACGGAACAGCCCGCTACTCTCTGGGCTCCCGACGTCGTAAGAATTGGCGAACGGTGGATCATGTACCTGACCGTGCTCGGCGGGGTACGGACGGACTGGACCGGCACCGCGTCCATCGTCCAGTTGGCCAGCCACGACCTCGTAACGTGGGAGTACCTCGGCGCAATCGATCTGGATTCCCCGCGGGTCATTGACGCCGCCGTGACACTCTGCGGGGATGGCCGATACCGCCTCTGGTACAAGGACGAAGCCCGCGGCTCCAACACGTACAGCGCGGTCAGCGACAGACCGCAGGACCCCTCGTCATGGAGTCTTGAAGGACCCACCATTCCCGGCCGACCGCATGAAGGGCCGAAGGTCTTCCAGCTCGAGGGAACCTACTGGATGATCGTGGACGAATGGCGGGGCCAGGCGATCTACCGTTCGGAGAACGCCGCCAGCGGCTGGATCCGGCAGGAACACTTGGGCGGGTTCATCCTGACGCAACCGGAGCACGTGGACGGCAGGCCCGTCGTCGGGCGCCATGCTGACGTGGTGCCCCTGGAAGCCGGGGAGGACGGCAGGGAACGCGCCCTGCTGGTCTACTTCACGCACCCCCATTGGGGCGGCGAAGACATCGACGCCATGGCACCTGACCCCAGGACCCGACTTAGCCATGTCCGGGCGGCGGTCTTGGAAGTCCGCGACGGCAACCTGGTCTGCAGCGAGCCCTGATAACGGAACCCGACCACGCGGGAATCATGACAAAGGGCCAAACCCTGGAACTATAAGCCGGCTGCTGCCGGCACCGGTCCAAGGTTTGGCCCTCTGCCTGACGCGTACTCCGGGCGCCCGGCCCGGTCTTCTCAAGTACCCGTCAGGTCCGCTGCGGCGAGCCGAGCTCCACCGGATCTTCGTCCGTCAGGTACGCCAGTTCGGAGTGGGCGGCGAGGTCGATGCCGCGCATCTCGTCCTCGGGATGGATGCGCAGGCCAATAGTCTTGTCCAGGATCTTCGCCAGGATCCAGGTGATGCCGAAGGAGTAAGCCAGCACCGTGACCGTTGCTAGGGCCTGGACACCCAGGAGCTCGACGCCCCCGCCATAGAACAGTCCGTTGACGGCGTTGGGTGCGGCGTCGGTAGCAAACAGGCCGATGAGCAGCGTTCCGAGGATGCCGCCCACCAGGTGGACGCCCACGACGTCGAGCGAATCGTCATAGCCCAGGCGGAACTTCAGCTCGATGGCCAGGGAGCAGACCGCCCCGGCGATGGCGCCGATGGCCACCGCGCCGAGGGGGCTGACGGCACCACAGGCGGGCGTAATGGCGACCAGTGCCGAGATCAGGCCGGACGCCGCACCCATGCTGGAGGCTGCCCCTCGGCGGAAGCGCTCGACGAGTGCCCACGCGAGGAGGCCCGCCGCAGCAGCAACAGCTGTGTTGAGGAAAACCACCGACGCCGACTGACCTGCGGAAAGTGCGGAGCCGGCGTTGAACCCGAACCAGCCCACCCACAGCAGACCGGCGCCGATGAGCACCAGGGGACGGCTGTGCGGCTTCGCGTGTTCCACCTTGGGCCAGCCTGAGCTCTTGCCCAGGACGAGTGCCAAAGCCAGGGCAGCAGCGCCGGCGTTCATGTGCACAGCGGTTCCGCCGGCGAAGTCAATGGCCTTGATGCCGCTGGCGATCCAGCCGCCGGTGACACTGCCGTCAGCGGATGAGAAGGCGAACACCCAGTGCGCGATGGGGAAATAGACAATAGTGGCCCAGATGCCTGCGAACAGCATCCACGCGCCGAACTTCATCCGCCCGGCTGCTGCCCCGGCAACCAGGGCAGTGGTGACGCAGGCGAAGAACAACTGGAACGCGGCGAAGAGGGCCACCGGGATGGAAGCACCCTCGTCTGCGGCGAGCAGCTGCCCCATACCCGGGAATTCGGTGACGTCCCCGATGAGCCCCAGTCCGCCTACCGAATTTCCGAAGGCCATCGAGTATCCGAAGAGTGCCCACAGGACGGCCACCAGGCTGGCGCCGCCGAAGCACATCATCATCATGTTAAGAATGCGGCGCGAGCCCACCATGCCCCCATAAAACAGGGCAAGGGCGGGGATCATCATGCAGACCAGCGCGGAACTGGCCAGAATCCAAGCGACATTTCCCGAATCCATGGGAAACCCCTTTCGTGATGCGAGGAGAGGACGGAAATCGCCCGTTGGAGCCACTCCGGAGGAGGGACGCAGAGTCAGTACCACGTTCATCGGAGGGCAGCTATTGCCGTCTGGTTCCAACTGTATGGGGGCCGTTTCGGGGTGGGTTTCCGGTGTGTTAAATGATGGTTTCGTTCATTCACGAGCGAGTTTCAGGTGTCCCACTGATAGCAGCATTCAGGCAGGCATCGGTGCCGGCAGTGTGCGGGAGGATCCGCCATAGCCAAACACGCCGGCTCATGCCTAACGTTTCTTTGGGGGCGGGAGTGAAAGGAAAGGCCGATGCGGACCGTGACATATGGTGCGGCGTGCAGCCTCGACGGGTTCATCGCGGGCAGCGACGGAGCCCTCGACTGGCTCCACTTCAGCCGCGACGTCGAGGAAGTGATGGGCGAGTACTGGTCCACCGTGGATGCCGTTTTGATGGGCCGGAAGACCTGGGAGTTTGCGGCCGCTCAAGGCATGGGCGGCAAGCAAGGCGGCGGGCCGGACTCCGGAAATCCCTCCGGGGGCAACGACGGCTCTGGCATTCCCGCTGTTGCCACCTATCTCTTCTCCCGCACGCTGACAGAAACCCCGCCCGGAGTGGAACTCGTCTCGCCCGACGCAGCCGGCTTCGTGAAGCACCTCAAGGGCCAGCCGGGCAAGGGTATTTGCCTGATGGGCGGCGGGGAGCTGGCCGGCTCGCTCTTCGAAGCTGGCCTGATAGATGAGATCAGCCTCAACGTGCATCCGGTGCTGCTCGGTAAAGGTGTCCCGTTTTTCCACCAAACCCGTCGGATTGTCCTCGAACTCACAGAGTCGCGCACTATCGCCGGCGGCTGTGTCCTCATGACGTACCGCGTTCGGAATTAGGGAGCCCTGAGCCGGGCGTCCTGTTCCGGCGGTGCGTTCCTCGCCCAGGCACCAGCCACTCGGAGTTTCACTTCTAGATGGCATCCCGTTGTAGCCGACGTTCATCGCGACTCAACCCCTCACGTCCGTACCGGAGCGTGGGTGACCAGCTGTGACCGAGCCCGATCGAGCCTGTACGGATCGCTTGTGACAGCGCCATGCCGCCCATAGTCTCGCTGAACCGGCTTCCCGGGATCACCACCAAGGGATTCCACGGCATCGCACCCGATCAACGGCCGGACCAGCAGCCCCTGACATACGAGGTACAACAATGACGTTTTCCGCCCGAAGATCACGCAGGCCGGTGGCCGCTTTGGCAGCCGCGGCAACAGCAGCGGCCGGGCTCGCCCTCCTGCCGCCCGCGCCGGCGGCAGCAGCCGAAGCCACCTCAGTGACCATCACACCCAACCCGGCCAGCCGCGGCGAAGCCTTCCAGGGCTGGGGCACCAGCCTCGTCTGGTTCGCCAACGCGACGGCGGGCTACTCCCCCGAGCTGCGCGAAGAGCTCTACCAAAAGGTGTTTGGCGAGGACGGACTCAACCTCAACATTGCCCGCTACAACGTCGGCGGCGGCAACGCATCCGACGTCGCGGACTACCTCAACGACGGCAGCGCCGTGGAGGGCTGGTGGAATCCGGTCACCGAGCCTCCGGCAGGAACCGCCGCTTCCAACCTCTACAACCCGGACGGCACCGTGGACCCCGCGCAGTCCAACAAGTTGGCGTTCCTGGAACAGTGGAACCCACATGACCCCGCCTCGTACAACCCGGACGCAGACCAGAACCAGCGCTGGTGGGTGGAGCGTCTTGCGCAAGACCAGCAGATCACCCACTGGGAAGCTTTCAGCAACTCCCCGCCCTGGTTCATGACCAGGAGCGGCTACGTATCCGGCCAGGTCAACACCAAAAAGGGCGAAAACCTGCTGCCCGAAGCAGAAGCCAAGTTCGCCACCTACATGAAGCACGCCGTCGAACTGCTCGAACAGGGCAGCGGCATCACCGTGGACACCATCGATCCGTTCAACGAACCAAACTCCGGCTACTGGGGTACCGACATCAACGCTGCCACCGGCAAGCCGCCCACCACGTACACCCAGAAGCAGGAGGGCGCCCTGATCTATCCGGCGGCCCAGGACCGCGTCACCAGGCTCCTCGCCGCCGAACTGGCGAAGGACAGCACCACCACAGACGCAGTCATTTCCGCGATGGATGAGACCGACCCGAACAAGTTCATGACCAACTGGAACGGCTACAGCCAACAGGCCAAGGACGCCGTTGCCCAACTGAATGTCCACACGTACGGCACCAACGACCGCCGGCGCGTCCGCGACCTGGCGAGCTCCACGGATAAGCCCCTCTGGATGAGCGAAGTGGGCGGCTTCTGGACCGGAAATCCCGCGCTTGGCGACTCCACCAGCGGCTGGGACCGCTCCAACATCACCAACGGCCTGGGCATCGCCGGCCGCATGGTCAATGACCTGCGCGAACTTGAACCGGACGCCTGGGTGTTCTGGCAGCCGGTGGAGGACACCTACAAGCAGGAAAAGGCCGACAAGGGCTGGGGATCCATCTACGTGGACTTCGACTGCAACTACGAGGGCCGCGAAGGGTTCTCCAACCGGCGGCTCAACGACGGCGCCTCCCCGGATCAGGCCAAATGCCGGGTCCTGACCAACCAGAAATACAACACCACCCGGAACTTCACCCACTACATCCGCCCCGGCGACTTCCTCATCCAGAACGACAACGCCAAGACGGCGAGCGCCCTGGACGCAGACGGGAACGGCGCTACGCTGGTGCACTTCAATGACACCCCGACGGCGGAGAAGGTCACCATCGACCTCAGCCGGTTCGGCAGCATCGCGCCCGGTGCCACCGTCACACCCGTGGTCACCACCAAATCGCCCCTGGATGACATCGAGAAGAACGCCCTCGTGAAGGGCGCCCCGGTCGCAGTCGATATCACGGCAAAGTCCGTGACGCTTGACGTTCCTGCGGCATCCGTGGTGACGTTCGTCGTCGACGGCGTCAGTGGAGTTTCGAACGACGCCGCACCGGTCCAGGACGGCCACAGTTACCACCTCGGCGGTGAGGCCAGCGGCAAGTACCTGACGGCGGGTGCCAATGGAACGGCGTCGATCGAGGAACTGGGCATGGACGCTGCAGGCGTTACGCCGCAGGTCTGGACTTTCAACGCCGTGAACAGCGACGACGAGTTCGCAAACGACCGCCGCTGGGTGGTCACCAACAAGGACGGACGGGTCCTTACTGGCAATGGCGGTGTCCTCAACGGCAGCCAGTCCGGCCCCGCTTCCCTTTCGGCGATGACCCTTGAGCAGGCGAAGGCAAATCCGGCTGCACAATGGATCGTCACCACCGAAAACGGCAAGCAGTGGTCCCTGGTGAACGCTGCAGCGGCGATTGCCCTGCAGGTTTCAGGCAACCAGACCGGCGCCGGAACCGGGGTCTCCCTAGGCTCCTCCATCGGCACCACGGCAACCGCCACTGCAAGCCCTCACCAGGCATGGGGATTCACCGATCTGGCGGACCTTGTGCTCCTGGGAACGGAACCCATTCAGCTGAGCACGCCCATCGGCGTCGCACCTGCCCTCCCCGCCACGGCGACCCCCCTGTACGAGGCGGGTGCAGGTAAGCCGCTGGCGGTGACGTGGGAGAACGTCGACCCTGCCGCATGGCAGAAGGAAGGCAAAGTAACTGTCCGGGGTTCCGGTACGGATCCGTACGGGCAGGCCTTCGATGATGCTGAACTCACCGTAACGGTGGGCAGGTACGTGGCAACTGACCCGGCGTCAGTGACCGTCGGTGTTGGTTCCACGCTGGCTGCGGTCCAGGCAGCTGCCCCCACCCGCGTCCCCGGGCAGATCGGCGACGGTCCTGCCCGCAACCCGCTGGATGTGGTGTGGGACTGGGCTTCGCTCGATGTGTCGGCGTTGCAGGCGACTGGAACGCTGGCCGTTCCGGGCAAAGCTGGTGAGCTTGACGCCACGTTGACCGTTCTGGTGGTGGACCGCGTTCCGAGCAGCAACATCTGCAAGGACGACCCCGCTACGGCTGTGTCCGCCAGCTACACCGAAGGCTCGTACATCGCCAAGAACACCTGCGACGCCAACACCTCCACCCGCTGGTCCAACTGGGTGAGCGGCGGCCGCAACAGCGACAGCCTGAGCTTCGCCTTCAGCCGCGACTACACCGTGGATTCGGTGACACTGGCTTCCGCCGAGAAGGCTGCCCAGAGCCTCAAGGTCCAATACCAGGACTCTTCCGGCGCTTGGCAGGACACGTCCGCCGGCTCCATCACGGGACTTTCGACGGCGGCACCCGTTACCGTCCGTTTTGACCCGGTCACCACCCGCGGCATCCGGGTTGTGTTCGTTACCACGGGCTCGTACACGAAGGTCGCCGAAGTTGCCATTGCCGGCAGCCGGTTGGGTGAAGCAGGCCTCGCAGACCTCGGCAGGTTGCTCGTGAGCCAGGCTTCGGTGGTCGGTTTTACCCCTGGAACCACTGACTACCGGGTGCTGGCCGGGTCGGCGGCGCACGCCGTCGTCGGCTACCCCCTGGACACGAACGCGAAGGTGACGGTGCAGCAGGCAACGGCTGAAAGCCCGGCGGCGGTAGTCACCGTGACGGCGCCGGACGGCACCACGAAGGAGTACCGCCTCACCTTTTCCACCGGCAAGGACGCATGCAAGAACGGCGGCTGGACGACGAGCCCGTCACCAACGTTCAAGAACCTGGGGGAATGCGTTAGCTACTTCACTGCGAACTAGCCGCTGAGGCAACTGCCTTGAGCCTTTCGGGGCGAAACGCAGGGACGGCCGTTGCAGCACCCGCACGTGGTGCCGCAACGGCCGTTTGCGTTGTCCTTCGAAGCCGCGGTTCCGCATCGGTGTAAGTAACAGGCAGCTATGCTGTTGAAAACCCACGCAGCCTCTCACGGCACGGACACGGCACCTTCGAAACCTTCCCCCGCCTCCAAGAGATAAGGAAGATCAGTGAACAACGACCAATCGCCGGGACAGCGCGCCGCTCCCCCGGAGAACGAGCCAGTAGAAGAACTGAGGGTGGGCGTCGTCGGCATTGGCTGGGCTGGTCAGCAGCACCTCAAAGCCTACGATTCGCTGGCAGGCGTGCGCATCGTGTCGCTGGCAGGGATGGAACAGGACCTCCGGGACTCCCTGCAGGCTGAATACTCCATTCCCAATGCATTCGCGGATTGGGAAGACATGCTGCAGCATGGCGGCCTGGACGCGGTTAGCGTGGCAGTGCCCACCTTCCTGCACGCACCCATCGCCGTGGCCGCCCTGGAACGCGGAATACACGTGCTGAGTGAGAAGCCCATCGCGCGCAACGCCGCCGAAGGCCAGTCCATGGTGGACGCGGCGCGCAAGGCAGGACGCGTCCTGGACGTCGCGTTCAACCACCGCCGCCGCGGCGACATCCAGGCATTGAAGGGTGTGATCGACGACGGCGGGCTGGGCCGGCCGTACTACGCCAAGGCTTCCTGGCTGCGCCGCTCCGGCATCCCTACGCTGGGCAGCTGGTTCACCAATCCTGAACTGGCAGGCGGCGGACCGCTGGCAGACATCGGCGTCCACGCGCTGGACTACGCATTGCATCTTCTCGGCGAACCCAAAGTGGTGGCGGTCTCCGCTGCCACCCACTCGGAGCTGGGCCCGCAGGGGCGGGGTGGAGGCAGCGCGTACTCAGCACTGGCCTCCAGCCACGCCTTTGAGGTGGAAGACTTCGCGTCCGCATTCCTCCGCCTTGAAGGCGGCGGCACCCTGCTGATCGAGGCGAGCTGGGCCACCTACCGCGAAACCGACGACCTCCTGGACTTTACGGTCTACGGGACGGACGGCGGCGCCGAACTCAAGGTGCAGGGCGCACCATTTCCACCCGTGGGCCAGCTTCGGGTGTTCACCGAAAAGGACGGCGAGTCCGCCGATTACGTGCCGCCGGTGTTGCCGGGCCGCGCGCATGACGGAGTTGTGGAAGATTTCGTGACGGCGGTGCGCGGCGGCAAGGATGTCTGGGGTGAGCATGATGGATCCCTGGCCCTTTACCGGGCACAGATCATCGACGCGTGCTACCAGTCCGCGCGTGAGCAAAAGGAGGTTCGTCTCTAATGAACGGCAAACTGCGGATCAGGGTCTGGAACGAGGGCGTCCACGAAGCCATCAACGAGCCGTCCCACATCGGGGATATCTACCCGGACGGCATCCACGGCGCCATCGCCGCAGGGCTCCGTTCCTACTATCCCGAGGCGGAGATCACGACGGCGGTCCTGGCCACCGACGACGAACACGGCCTTGACGAGGAGGTTCTGGCGGAGACGGACGTCCTGCTCTGGTGGGGACACATGGCCCACCACGAGGTGAGCGACGCCGTCGTCGAACGCGTCCACCGCCACGTCCTGGGCGGGATGGGCCTGATCATCCTCCATTCGGGGCACTTCGCCAAGGTCTTCACCAAGCTGCTGGGCACCAGCTGCTCCCTCGCGTGGCGCAACGACGGCGAGCGCGAGCTTGTGTGGACCGTGAAGCCGTCGCACCCCATTGCCGAAGGCGTGGACAGCCCCATCGTTATCCCCGAGCAGGAGATGTACGGGGAACTGTTCGACATCCCGGACCCGGACGACCTGATCTTCATCAGCTCCTTCGCGGGCGGCGAGGTATTCCGTTCCGGCGTCACCTTCACCCGGGGCAAGGGCCGCATCTTCTACTTCAGCCCCGGCGACCAGGAATACCCCGTGTACCACCACCCGCAAATTCAGCGGGTGCTGGCCAACGGGGTCCGCTGGGCCTCCCAGCCGGAGCTGCACCGTTCGGTCCCGGAAGTGACCAACCCTGCCCGCGGCTGGTTCGAAGAAGCCTAGGAGTTTATCCAGCTGCGCGGGCTTCGGAGGCCTGTAAGTCGTCTTATCCGGACAAAAACTCCAATGCGTCGGCGACGCTCAGGACGGTGCCGTCAACAAATTCAAATCCTTCCGCCGGGACATAGCGGACGGCGCCGGTTTCCACACTTCCCTTGCCGGCGAGAATGACAACGGCGGCATAGTCGCCGTCGATGGCCGCGGCGGAGGTGCCAAGCCAGGGAATGGCGAGCTGCTCCCCCATGGGGTGCGGCCCGTCCCGGCGCCAGGCTCCGAGGTCGGTCAAGGGCACCCCGAAGCCCGGCAGGGGACGGACCTCGCTGACCAGCCCGGATGCAGCGTCCACCGGCCAGCCCCCGATCCGAAGTCTTCCTTCCACAGTCGCGTCCGTGCCCCGCACCCGGGCCAGCCGCAGCTCAACAGCACCCCGCGTTATGGAAACAACCGTCACCTCCGGCCCCGGCGTCGCTGTGCCTTTGGCGCCGCTGCCGTGGTCCGGTCCGGCGTCGGGGTCAACGGCTATCCAATTCAAGGTGCCTCGGGAGATCCCCACCGACGCGAAGCCCATGTCCTGCTGACCGAGGTACTCAAAGCCTGTCCGATGGGTGGTTCTTCCCGCGTTGTCCACAAGAACGACGGCGTTGTCCAGGGACGACGGCTCAGGGTCCGGGAAAGTGGATGTGGAGTAGCCCAGCCGGGCGTAGAGGGGCGAGTCCGCCACGGCAGCGCCGGCGTTGGCATGGTCCGTTCCGTGGTTCCGGATGCGGACCACGCCGTCGGCAACAGTCCCGTCCACCTGCCAGCCGGGGGCGGCCAGCAGCCTCCGCGTGTCCCCGGTTTCCACAGGCAGCGGCTCCTCGGCCGCAGTCCAGGCGGGGTGGTCAGCCGGCAGGGCCAGGCCCATCATGCCTTTTGCAGCCCAATACGGCGAGCCGGCGCCCGAATAGGACTGCTTCATCCCCGGGAATTCGCCGTGGAAACCGATGGAGAGCAGCCCGTCATCCGTGATGGCCCCACGCTTGACGAAGTAGTCCAGGATGCCTGACGCTGCCCGCCGGCTGACGCCCGGGCTCAGCCGGGTGTTACCCAGCAGCTGGCCGGACCAGAACGGGGCAGCGGCGGCAAAACGGTAGATGAGGCTGCGGCCTTGGATGAGCGGGGCACCGTTGGCCCCCACCAGGTGCACGGCGTCGTCCAGGAAGTCGGCGAGCCTATCCGCGTCGAGCTTTGCCCGGGCCTTGACCCGTGGATCCTCCGGTGCCATGAGCTGCAGCAGCTGCGGGTAGACCTGGAAGGCCCAACCCACGTAGTGGTCGTAGGCGCGTTCGGGTCCGTCGGCGAACCAGCCATGGCCCCGGTACAAGGAGTCGTGAATGGCCAGGCCTGCGTCGATGTCCTCGTCCGAGTACCTGCCGCCAACGGAGGCCAGGAAGGTTTCGACGACGATCTGGAACCAGACCCAGTTGATGGGCGGGTACTCCTCACCGATCACTGTTTCGAACCATGCGACCAATTGCTCCTGGACCCGCTGCGAAAGTTTGTCCCACAGGAGGTCACGGGTCAGGGCGAGGCCTACCGCCAGGGACGCCGCCTCCACTTTTGCCTGGCCGAGTTCTCCGGGGGTTGGCCACCGGTCCGGATTGGCCGGATTGGTGCCGGCGTCCAGCCCCTGCGCATACCAGTCAGCAATCCAGCCGGTGCCCTCCGGGTTACCCTTTATCCGGAAGGATGCCAACAGGAAGGTCCGGGCGAAGGCTTCCAGCGAATCGCTTCGTGGTCCGTAGGCGCTGTTGGCCCCAGGCAGGTGCAGGTTGGCGTGATCATCCGTCGCATAGCGGTGGGCCGAGCGCAGAAGGTAGTCCGCGTAGGCGCACCAGTGCTCGCGGGTGAGTCCGGTGTACGGCGAAAGAGTCCGGTCCGGAGCAGACAGGGTCAGGGACACGGGAGGAGTTGTGGCGGGCATGGATTCCTCAGGGGTATCAGGGCGTCAGCGGTATCAGGGCGTCAGCGGGTCTTGGGGGCAGCGGGTCTTGGGGGCAGGGCCAGCCAGGAGATGGCTCGACGGAGCAGTTCCCGGTGTTCGGCGGACTCATAGGAGGCGCCGTCGTGTCCCAGGGCATCGTAGAAGGTCCGGCCGGCCGGTTCTGAGCCGGGCACGGGGCGTTCGAATGACCAGGCCACGGGATGTTCCGCGTCTTCGTGGGTGTGCGTGGCATGAATGTTAATGTCCGGAGCGGTCCGCAGCCAGGAGTACCGCTCATCCGGCAGTGTGAAGTCCGGGATCCCTGCCACGAGGGGGCCTGAGTCCTGCCGTATGTGGATTGTGGCCGGCCCGTACTCAGGGTGCATGGATGTCCCGCGGACCCAGCGGCCGCCCAACCCGTCCTCCCAATCCGGCAGGTCCACGAAGCTGGTGGCGCTGACATGGCTGGCGAGCATGGGACGCGGCGAGTTCACCCAGCGTCTTAGTCCCGCCGTGGCCTCCGGAATGCCGGGGGACGGCAGCCCATCACGGGGCAGGCCGACATTGACCACCAGGAGATCCGGCAGGTCCACCTCGCCAGAACGGGCAAGTTCCGCCAAGGCGGCGTCCACGTCCGCGGGGAAGTCGACGTCGTATCCCGCCTCCCGGAGCAAATCCGCCAACGCAGTGGACGTTTCGGCGAACGGGTGCCACGGGTCGGCGTACCTGCCAGTGCCGCTCAACAGCAACGCTTTCGGACGTGCGGCCCCGTCAAACGAGGGAGATTCCGGCGTCAGTCCCGCCGTCACCGGGACTCCTGCAGCACGCTGGAGCCGGGCAGGCGCGGTGGGCCAACGGAAGATTCACGCAGGATCAGCTCCGGATTCAACTCGATCCGGTGGACCGGGCGCATGCGCCCCTCGGCAAGGCGGGCTGCCATCAGCTGCACAGCCACCTTACCCACGTACTGCTTGGGCGGCCGCACGGCAGAAATGGCTGGCTCGGCAAGGTAGGCCACCTCGTCGTCGTAGCCCACAATGGCCATGTCCCCCGGTACCTGCTGCCCCCTGTCCACGCAGTGCTGCACGAAGGCCACCGCCTGGGTGTCGGAGTGGACCAGCATGGCCGTGGTTCCGGTTTTTTCGCACAGCTCCAGGACGTGGTCGAAGTGTTGGGCGCGTTCCCCGTTTTCCTGCTTGGCCGAATCCTCGTGCACCGAGCCCTCCAGCGGAATCTTCAGGGCAGCAAGTGCCTGCCGCCAGCCTCGCACCACATGCGGGCTGGTGGGGCTGGACGAATCGGTAAGGCAGCCAATCCTCCGGTGCCCCTCCTGCCAGAGGTGCCGGACCGCCATACCGGCGCCGAAGGTGTGGTCAGTAGCCACCCATTCCAGTCGGTGCGCAGGGATTTCTATGGGCGACCTGCGTTCGGCCAGCACCACGGGAATGGGGAGCGCGTTGAGCCAGCGCAGCAGCTCCTGGCCCTGTTCGCCGGTCATGTCCGGCGCAACGATCAGCCCGTCCACGTTCTGGTTGTCCAGGAGCGCCTGGACCTGGCGGCGGTTGTCCGCGGCATCGTAGGCGGATCCGCGCACCAGGATCCGGAGGTTCTGCTCCTCCGCTTCCGCCCGTGCGCCGCTGATGACCTGCGGCCAGTAGTAGTCGAGGGAAGGCACCACCATGCCGATGGCGTAGCTGTGCGGCTGCGGCCGGCCCGCGGCCGCTGAGCGGTCCAGCCTGCTGGGCAGCGTTGCACCACCATGGACCCGGGATACCAGCCCTTCGTCCGCCAGGAGGTTGACGTCGCGCCGGATGGTCAACTCGCTGACTCCAAGTTTCGCAGCGATATCCCGGACGGTGATGGCGCCGTGGGCCCGGAGTTCCTCCATCAACCGTTCCCTGCGCTGGAGCGAAAACAGGGCCTTTCCTGCTGCTTCATGCGGTTGATCAGGGCTCATGATGTTGCCTCCACGGTGAGGGTGAATGCGCCGGTGGCGCTGGGATGTTCAGCGTTTGAATGTTCCGGCAGGCATGCAGCGGGCAGTCGGAAGCGCAGGCGTGTCAGCTTGGCGCCCCAGATGTCCGCGAGGAGGGGATCGTCCAGGAGCCACTCGTCAACGAGGACGACGGCGGCGGCCGGCTCCCAGCGCAGGAGGGCTCCGCGGGTGCCGCCGGCGGCGGGAATGCCCACGGGCAGGACCGTGGCCGTCCCGTGCCCCACCGTAACGGTGCCGGCCGCAAGGTAGGCGATGTCGACGTCGGACGTTCCTCTTCCCGGCGGGGCATGTCCCAGGTCCCAGCGGTCCTCCACCAGAACCTTCCGGGCTTTCCGGTCCAGGGATGACGTTCGGATCCACTGGTCCGGGTGCAGTCCATAAGCCGCTCCCAAGGCCAGCTGCAGCGTGGGGTCCGCCGGCTTCGGCGCCCGCAGCGCCTCGGCAGCGAACTCTTTGCCGGTGCCCTGCTCCAGTCCGAACGGTGCCGGGACGCTGTGCCAGGCGCTCTGCATGGCCCGGATGTGGTAGCGGTCCGGGCTGAACGTCTTCGCCGTATAGGTGGGCTGGCCGGCGTCAACCAGCAGCGGAACGCCGTCGACCGCAACCACCACCGAGCCCACGTCCCGGTGGTTATGGTGTTCGCCGTTGTGTCCGCCCTTTGCGGACACAAACAGGCCTTCCGCAGTGCCTGCGGACTCCCGGGCCACCATGATCTGCACCGACGGGAGGTACGTGAAAGGAATCAGCGGCGGGGTGTCCGGGCTTGTCGTATCCGCCGCACCCAGAAGCGAGTGCAGGACTCTTCCAAGGCCCGAAGCCGGCTCGGGGCACGGGGAAACCATGGCCGCCGCATGGCGGGTGGCGTTCTGGTCCCCGAGGCGTACAGCCCAACGGTGCAGCATGTCCCACGGCAGCGCCCGGGCTGCCCGGGCGGGGCCGTCGGCGACGTTCAGATACCAGTTCGTTCCGATGTGCATCCGGTGCGGGAAGGCAACCAGTTCACGGATCACCGGAAGGTCCGCATTGAGTCCACCTCCGGTGGCTTCTTCCAGCAGCGCGAGTCCTTCCAGCGCCCTGCCGGCCCCGTTCCACCAGTAGGCGAAGCCCTCGTCAATGGCGCCGTCGGGGGGCAAGGAGGCGAGGAAGCGGTCCAGTCCTTCAATGCACCGTTCGACTGTTCGAACCTGTTCGGATGGATCCTCCACCAGGAAGATGGCGGCCGCGAGAAGGTTGGAATGGATCCAGGGATTCCAGTTGTGGACGTCGCCGTGCAACCCCAGCCAATGCCAGTCGAGGCGAGCCAGGAAGGGCAGGATGACCCGTTCGGCGGTTTCTTCCCGGATGCGGAGGCGCAGACCAGGGGCCCTCTCCTCCAGACGATCCCCCAGGATGTGGTCCAGCCAGGCCAGCTGCGCCGCGACTTCCCCCGCCCCCAGGTCCAGGTAGGGCCTGGAGATTCTGGGCACCACCTCGCCGGAGCGGGAGAATACGTCATCATGCGCAGCCCAGCTCCACGAGCTTTGCTCGCACAGCAGGTACACGCCGTCGATCACCTCATCAATCCAGCTCTCCTCTTCTGCTGCCCCTTCTGCAGCCGGGCCGGGAAGCAATGACATCACCACCGCCCGGATGAGGCGCTGCTGGCGTGCCGCTACCAGGCCTTCGTAAGCCGTGCGGTTGCCGTCCCGGAAATAGCGGGCGTAATGCGAGACGAGGGGCTGCGGCCACGCCGTGCCTTTCTCCCTGGCGGCCTGCCGGCGCAGCGCTTCCAGCGGCGCGGCGGGGACCCCTTCCCACGCAGCTTCCTCTGCAGGCCGGACCCGTACGCGCTGCCGCGCTTCGGCCAGCAGGCTTGCCAGTTCCGGGCCGGCGGCCTTGCTGCCCCAGGCGGCAGCCAAGGGTGGTTCAAGGGTGCCCGCTGGCACGGAGTGAAGGGCCATGGCTACTTTCGCTTGTTCGACTATGAATGTTTCGGAACGATTAGGAGCAGCTTGAATGATCTGCCTTGTTTATGAGTATGTACGGAATGTTAGATGTGATGCAAGACATGTTCAGACCGGAACGGCTCAGGCCAAGAATGCGCAAGGAGGGTCCCTGATGTCACTGAAGCCGAAGGCACTGCTGGTCATGAATAGTGGAACCTTTGCCGATCAATTTGATTGCACCCGGCTGGAACGGCTGGGAAAGGTGGTTGACCTCGGGGCCAGCCCATGGACGGATTCACTCGATGGTGCGGAGCTCACGGAGCGGCTTTCCGACGTCGAAATCCTTTTGACGAGCTGGGGCGTTCCCCTGCTCGACGCCGAACGCCTGGAACGGATGCCCAAGCTTCGGGCAGTTTTCCACTGTGCCGGCACGGTCCGCAGTTTTGTGAGTGAGGAACTGTGGGAGCGCGGGATTCTGGTGACCAACGGTGCGGACGCGAACGCCATCCCGGTGGCAGAGTTCACCTTTGCCTCGATCATCCTGGCAGGGAAGAAGGCACACGTACTGTCCAATGACGCACGCACTTTCCGCGAGGACTGGAGCTACAGTACCCGGCGCGGGGAGCTGGGAAACATCGGGCGGGTCATCGGAGTGATCGGCTTCTCGCGCATTGGACGCCGGGTGGTGCAGTTGGTGCAGCAGTTGCAGGACGTGACCTGCCTGGTCAGCGATCCTCATGCGGATCCACGGGCCGTGGCGGCCGCCGGCGGGCGCCTCGTTCCGCTGCAGGAGCTGCTGTCGGCCTCTGACGTCGTGACAGTCCACGCCCCCGCCCTGCCTGAAACGCGGCACATGATCGGCGCCCCTGAATTGCAGGCCATGAAGGACCACGCCACCCTTATCAACACAGCCCGGGGTTCGCTGGTGGACACCAAAGCCCTGGAAGACGAGTGTGCCACCGGACGCATCACGGCCCTGCTGGATGTCACCGAACCGGAACCCCTGCCCGCGGATTCCGTGCTGTACGGCCTCCCCAACGTGATCATCACCCCGCACATCGCAGGTTCGCTGGGAACGGAAACCCGGAGGATGTCCGACGCCGCCCTGGACGACCTGGAACGGTACCTCACCGGCCAGGAGCTCCTCGCCCAAGTGCTCCACGAGGACCTCTCGCTCAGCGCCTGACCAAAGTACAACCACCGCCATTACGGCAAACTTGGAACCCTACAAAGGAGAACGCAATGAAGCGCACAACCCTCGCCGCCATCGCCCTGGCCGTCACGGCCGGGCTTGGCTTGACCGGTTGCGCGGGTGCCGCAGGCCCTGCCGAGCCCCAAAGCCAGGACGGCAAGACCCGCCTGACGGTTTCCGTCTGGAACTATGAAGGCACACCGGAATTCAAGGCCCTGTTTGACAGTTACGAGGCCGCGAACCCCAGCGTGGACATCGAGCCCGTGGACATCCTCGCTGACGACTACCCGCAGAAGGTCACCACCATGCTCGCCGGCGGTGACACCACAGATGTCCTGACCATGAAGAATGTCATTGACTACGCCCGGTACGCCAACAACGGCCAGCTGCAGGAAATCAACAGCGTGGTGGACACCGTTGGCAAGGACAACCTCGCCGGCATTGACGCCTTCGACATTGACGGCAAGTACTTCGCAGCACCCTACCGGCAGGACTTCTGGCTGCTGTACTACAACAAGGACCTCTTCAAGGCCGCCGGAATCGAAGATCCCAAGGATCTGACCTGGGAGAAGTACGCGGAGATCGCCAAGCAGCTCAGCTCAGAAGCGGGCGGCAAGAAGGTCTACGGCACGTACCACCACATCTGGCGCTCCACGGTTCAGGCCATCGCGGCCGCCCAGAACAGCGCCGACCAGAACAGCGGCGAGTACAGCTTCATGGAGGACCAGTACAACACCACCCTGGACCTGCAGAAGAGCGGCGCCACCTTGGACTTCGGAACGGCCAAGAGCCAGAAAACCAGCTACCGCACCATGTTCGAAACCGGCCAGGCGGCCATGATGCCCATGGGCACCTGGTACATCGCCGGCATCCTGCAGGCCAAGAAGGACGGCAAGTCCAACGTCAACTGGGGCTTGGCTCCGCTGCCGCAGAAGGAAGCGGACGGCAAGGTCACCACCTTCGGCTCCCCCACGGCCTTCGCGGTCAACAAGAACGCCGCCCACTCCGATGAAGCCAAAAAGTTCATCGAATGGGCCGCCGGCGAGGAGGGCGCCAAGGCAATCTCCAAGATCGGTGTTGTCCCTGCGCTGCAGAATGAGTCCGTCACCGCTGAGTACTTCAAGCTGGATGGCCTGCCCACTGACGAACTGTCCAAGGAGGCCTTCACCCCGGACGAAACCGCCCTCGAAATGCCGGTGAGCGATAAGTCCGCAGCTACGGACAAAATCCTTAACCAGGAACATGACCTGATCATGGTCGGCGAGCGCTCTGTCACCGACGGCGTCAATGAAATGGGCAAGCGCGTCAAGGGCGAGGTCCTGGGCAAGTAGGCCAGGCAGTAGCCCTTCCCCGGGCCGGCGTCCCCCAGCGGGCAGCGCCGGCCCGGGAAACCAGAACTTTCCGATCCTGAATTGGAGGAACGCCCCCGGTTTCCGGGAGCGGGTCATCATGACTACTGAAACACTCGAGCCGGCTGCCGCCCCGGCATTGCCCCGGCACGGCAGCGGCAACCGCAAGCAGGCGCGGCGCAATACCTTGATCGGCTGGACCTTCATCCTGCCGAACTTCCTGGGCTTCCTGGCCTTCACGCTCATCCCCGTTATCGCAGCCTTCGCACTTTCCTTCATGGAATGGACCTCGTTCACGGCGCCCCGCTGGGTTGGGCTTGAGAACTTCCAGCGAATGTTCCAAAGCGACACCTTCTGGGTGGCCCTGCGCAACACCGTGGTTTACGCTGCGGGCCACGTCCCCCTCACCATGGCATTGGCCCTGCTCCTGGCCATGCTCCTCAACCGCAAACTCAAGGGCATCGGCTTCTTCCGGGTGGCCATCTTCTTCCCTTACATCACCTCCCTGGTGGCCGTCGCCGTCGTCTGGAACATGCTGTTCAGCCCGGACAGCGGCCCCATCAACCAGTTCCTGAACTCCATCGGCATCGCCGAGACCCCCGGCTGGACCTCCAGCTCCGACTGGGCCATGCCCGCCGTCATCATCACCAGCGTCTGGCGGGACATGGGCTACTACATGGTCCTGTACCTGGCCGGCCTGCAGGCCATCCCCGCAGAACTCTATGAGGCGGCCGAGGTGGATGGCGCCAGCGCATGGCAGCGCTTCTGGAACGTGACCATCCCGTCCCTGCGGCCCACAACCTTCTTTGTGGTGGTGATGCTGACAGTCTCCAGCTTCAAGGTCTTCGACCTCATTGTGGTCATGACCAACGGCGGGCCGGGCCGCTCCACAACCGTGCTGTCCCAGCTCATTTACCAGGAAGGTATCGGCGAAGGGAAGTTCGGCTACTCGTCCGCCATCTCGCTGGTGCTGTTCCTCATCGTCCTGACGGTCACCGTCCTGCAGTTCAAGATCCAACAGCGGAGGGAACGCTGATGACCAACATGGCCGAAGACGTCAAAGCCGAGGCACCGTTCGCCGGAACCGGCCTCACATCCACTCCGGAAGACCACCGCCGTTCGCAGCGCAAACGCTCAACGAGAGAACGCAAGGCCCGCACCACCGACGTCGTGATCTACGCGGTTCTGGCCGTGCTGGTGGTGGCACTGATGGTGCCGTTCATCTGGATGGTCTCCTCCTCGCTGAAGGAGAACAACCAGGTCCTTACTGTTCCCATCCAATGGATTCCCACCGAGTTCGTGTGGAGCAACTACAGCGACATCTGGACCCGGATTCCGATGATGGGGTATCTGCAGAACTCGCTGTACCTGGCAGTCATCATCACCTGCCTGCAGGTCCTGACCGGGTCGCTGGCGGCCTATGGCTTCTCGAAGGTCCGCTTTCCGGGCCGCGACGTCCTCTTCCTGGCCTACATCGGCACCATTGCCGTGCCCTGGCAGGCGTACATGGTGCCGCAGTACATCATGATGCAGAACCTGGGCCTAACCAACAGCTTCAACGCCCTGATCCTGCTCCAGGCGTTCGGCGCCTTCGGTGTGTTCCTGATGCGCCAGTACTACATGACCATTCCCGATGAACTGTGTGAAGCTGCCCGCATCGACGGCCTGAGCGAGTACGGGATCTGGGCGCGCGTCATCCTGCCGCTGTCCAAACCGGCCCTGGCCAGCCTGGCGCTGCTGACGTTCGTCAACACCTGGAACGACTACATGGGCCCGTTCATCTACCTCACCAGCAACCGGCTCTGGACCGTCCAGCTTGGGCTCCGCTCCTTCGTGGGCCAGTTCGACGCCGAATACGCCATGATCATGACCGGCTCCGTGATCTCCGTGATCCCCATCCTCCTCATTTTCCTGGTGGGGCAGCGCTACTTCATCCAGGGCATAGCGACGAGCGGCATGAAGGGATGACCACCGTGCAGAAGGACCTGGCAGGGCCGCAGCGGCGCCGGAGGGCGGGGTGGAATTCCGGGCTGGGGTTTGACACCTTCGGCAGCATCTTCGGCTTCGTGTACACGTTCCTCGCCGGGAACGTCCTGCTGGCCCTGGCCAACGCTCCGTTGGTCCTTTGCCTCGCCCTGGTGGCGGATCCCTTCGCGGCCTGGCCGTTTTTCCTGGCCCTCTCGGTGACAGTGCCGCCGTCGCTCGCCGGCCTGTTCACCGCGTTTCAGGCACTCAACGACGACGGCACTGCCGTTAGGCCCGTGGTCGCGTTCCTCCGCGGGTACAGGCGGAGCTTCCGGCGGGCAGCCCCGCTGGGGTCGGCAGCCGTCGCCGCCCTCCTTTTTCTCGGCGTCGACCTCATGATTGTCCAGTCGCTGCCCGCCGGGGCAGTGCTGGTTCCCGTCATCGTGGTGGCGGCGGCCGTCGTTGTCGGCGTGGCAGTGCTGGCCATCGCCGGGGCCGTGCTGCTCCCGGACGCAGGGCTCAAGAGCCTGCTCAAAGCATCCCTCTACCTGTGCGTCCAGCGCTGGTACCTCAGCCTTGCCATGCTGGTGCTGCTCGGCATCATCGTCTCGGCGGCACTGCTCCAGCCGGTCCTGGGCGTGGCCCTTGCACCGGCGCCGCTGCTGTTCGTGGTCTGGAGCAACGCCGCCTACGCCTTCCACGCCGTGCTGCGCGGGGGTTCCGTAGGGTAGCTTCGGAATATCAGCGAACGACGTGCAGGAGCGGCTGCGGTGCCAAAGAGTGTTGACCATAACGAGCCATGGCTGGGATCCAAGGATGCCGATGCCGCAATCATTCCCGCCGACATTGATACACCGGAAATCCTGGTGGACGTCGATGTCCTGCACCGGAACATCGCCAAAATGGCCCGGGCCGTCCAGGCAAAAGGCCTGGCCCTGCGCCCGCATGCCAAGACCCACAAGATCCCCGAAATCGCTGCCCGGCAGCTCGCGGCTGGTGCTGCCGGGCTGACAGTGGCAACCATCGGCGAGGCGGAGGTGTTTGCGGCGCGGGGTGTAGACAACATCTTCATTGCCTACCCACTGTGGCTCTCGCCCCAAAAAGCCGGGCGCCTCCGGCGGCTGGCGGCAACGGCAGCAATTTCAGTAGGTGTGGACTCCGCATCCGGCGCGGCGGTGCTTGGAGCCGGCCTAGGCGGCCAGGCCGGGGACGTGGCCGTGCTGGTGGAGATCGACAGCGGCCACCACCGCAGCGGTGTCCCGCCGGAAGCGGCGGCAAAGGTGGCCCGGGCAGCCTTCGACGCCGGTTTGCGGGTGGCAGGCGTGTTCACCTTCCCGGGCCACAGCTACGCCCCGGGGATGCCCGCCGAGGCGGCGGCGCAGGAGCAGGCAGCACTGAAGCAAGCGGCAGAAGTCCTTGCGGCGGCAGGGTTCGAGGCGAAGGTCCGAAGCGGCGGATCGACCCCCACGGCACTGCTCACCGAGGGTTCCGTTGCCACCGAAGTGCGGCCCGGAGTCTACGTGTTTGGTGACGCCCAGCAATTCGAGCTGGGCCGCTGCGCTCTTGAAGACATTTCCCTCACGGTGGCAACCACGGTGGTCAGCCATCACACCACTCCGCCGGGCACCCCTTCGCGCTTTATCGTTGACGCCGGCAGCAAGATCCTGGGCAGCGACCGCCCGGCCTGGGCAAGTGGATATGGCCGCTTGATCGACCACCCCGGAGCCAGGGTCACCGCCCTCTCCGAACACCACGCCACCGTGGAATGGAACGACGGCGGCGCGCCGCCACCCGTCGGCACCCGGCTGCGGGTCATCCCCAACCATGTATGCCTGGCCATCAACCTCGTTGACGAGGTTGCCGTCGTAAGGCAGGGACAACTCGTGGACCGGTGGAGCGTGGCAGCCCGGGGAAAGAACAAGTAGCCCGCCAAACGGCAGAGCACCCGTCGTGCGGGTGCCGGCTAGATCAGCCCTTGCGCGAGCATGGCGTCTGCCACCTTCACGAATCCGCCGATGTTCGCGCCAAGTACGTAATCCCCGGGCGCACCATACTCTTCCGCCGTGGCGGCGCAGACATCGTGGATACCCACCATGATCTCGGTAAGGCGCTGCTCGGTGTGCTCGAAGGACCAGGAATCGCGGCTGGCGTTCTGCTGCATTTCCAAAGCGGAGGTGGCCACCCCGCCGGCGTTGGCTGCCTTGCCGGGGCCGAAGAGCACGCCGGCCTGCTGGAAAACGGACACCGCATCGGGAGTGCTGGGCATGTTTGCCCCTTCACCCACGGCGAGCACACCGCCGCTGACCAGGGCGGCGGCAGCAGCGCCGTCGAGCTCGTTCTGGGTCGCGCAGGGCAGGGCTACCGTGGCGCCCGCATCCCAAACCGAACCGCCCTCGAAGTACTGGGCGCCAAGCTTGCGGTTGGCGTATTCCTTGAGCCGGCCGCGCTGCACTTCCTTGATCTCGCGCAGCAGCGGAACGTCGATCCCGCCCTCGTCAACGATGTAGCCGCTGGAGTCCGAGCACGCCACCACCGTGGCGCCCAAGTCCTGTGCCTTGGCGATGGCGTGGATGGCCACATTCCCGGACCCCGAAACCACAACCCGCTGCCCGTCGAAGGACAACCCCCGGGTTTTGAGCATTTCGTTGGTGAAGATGACCGTACCGAAGCCGGTTGCCTCCGGCCGGACCAGTGATCCGCCCCAGGAAATGCCCTTGCCGGTGAGCACACCGGATTCATAGCGGTTGGTGATGCGTTTGTACTGGCCGAACAGGTAGCCGATTTCGCGCCCGCCCACCCCGATGTCGCCTGCCGGGACATCGGTGTACTCCCCGATGTGGCGGTAGAGCTCAGTCATAAAGGACTGGCAGAACCGCATGACTTCGGCATCGCTGCGGCCGCGGGGGTCGAAGTCGGAGCCGCCCTTTCCGCCCCCGATGGGCATGCCGGTCAAGGCGTTCTTGAAGATCTGCTCGAAACCGAGGAATTTCACGATGCCGAGGTTGACCGAGGGGTGGAACCGCAGCCCGCCCTTGTAGGGACCCAGCGCGGAGTTGAATTCGACCCGGAAGCCGCGGTTGATCTGCACCCGGCCCTCGTCGTCTGTCCAGGGAACCCGGAAGATGATTTGCCTCTCGGGTTCACAGAGCCGACCCAGGATGGCTGCTTCGAGGAACTCGGGGTGGCGGTCGTGGACCGGGCCGAGGCTTTCAAAGACTTCAGTGATGGCCTGATGGAATTCTGCCTCACCAGGGCTCCGGGCCAGGACAATCGCCTTCACGGCCTCGAGTCGTGCATCCATGAATTCTTCCTTACGTGGCCGGGCAAGGGGCGGCCCACCCGGAGGCGGCAACGTCCCAAAACTTTACGCGTCAACTTATCCGATTACGACCATTGAACGTTAGGTAGCGTCGCAATTACCCTCTATTGTCCGTATTGTGACATGTGAATTCCACTTTACGAGAAGTTTCAGCAACTTACGCAGGCGTGGGGTGCGCTGATGCCATATCTATGCCTCCTCCTTTCCGGCGCCGCGCTGCTCGTCAACGGGCTGGCCACACTGGGGCGCCTGCCCCGCCGGGATGTAGCCGTCCTCAGTCTGGTGGTGGGGTCCGTCCAGCTGTCCCTCGCCGTCGGTTACGTCACGGGGGCGGACGGCAGCGCAAGCACGCTGAAGGGTGCAGCCGGCATGGTCCTCTTTGGGTTGACGTACGCGTATGCCGGGCTGGACGTGATACTTGGCCTCGGCTCGAAAGGGCTTGGCTGGTTTTGCGGCATGGTGGCCTTGGTCGGCCTGCTCCTGGCGGCCGCCTGGCTCCGCGACGATCCGCTGCTTGCTGTCCTGTGGCTCGGCTGGTCCGCACTGTGGGCGCTGTTGTTCGTATCGATGGCCCTGGGCCTGGCACAAGTGGACGTATTCACCGGCTGGGCGCTTGTTCTGGCCAGCCAGGCCACGGCCACCGTCCCGGCCGTCCTGGGCATCGCCGGATGGTGGCCAAACACCGTTCGGGCTGCTGCCGGGGCGGCGGTTTTATTTACGGGGCTTTTCCTTGCTGCCGGCGTACTGGCCAGGCGCACGCAGGCCCGGCACACTCGGGCACAGGGTATCCACGCGGAGCACCTGCAGGCCCGGAACGGAACAACCGCTCCGCGGTAAACGGCGTCGCCGTCGGCCGTACCCGCGCAGCGCAGCATGGGATACTCCGATAACAGTGCCTGCCGGACGAGCCGGCCGGCAGTCGGAAGGGGTCCGTGATGCAGGAATTCGTCGGTGTGGACGACATGGTTCGGCAGCACGCCGTCGAAGCTATGGCCAAGGCCGGCATCGAACCAGGAACCGACTTCGAGCGGCGGTTCGACCTGCACTTCCCGGACCTCCTCCGGCTCTTCCAGTCGTTGTACGGTTCCCGCGGGGACTGGCTGGACCAGCTCGGCGCACTGGTCCTGCAGTGCGCCCGCTCCTGGCAGGACCGCCCGGCAGGGTTGAAGGCCATCGACGCCAAGCGGGAGGCGAACCCCGGCTGGTTCCAGGACAACAACATGCTGGGCGGCGTCTGCTACGTTGACCGGTACGCCGAAAACCTGGAAGGAGTCCGGAGCCGCATCCCGTACTTCAAGGAACTCGGCCTCACCTACCTGCACCTCATGCCGCTGTTCCTGGCACCGGAGCCGCATTCAGACGGCGGTTACGCCGTCTCCAGCTACCGGGAGGTGAACCCAAAGCTGGGCACCATGGAACAGCTCCGCGATCTGGCGGCGGAGCTGAGGGCCAACGGGATGAGCCTGGTGGTTGACTTCATCTTCAACCACACCTCCGATGAACACGAGTGGGCCCGGCGCGCCGCTGCCGGCGATCCCGAGTTCAGCGACTACTACTGGATCTTCCCGGACCGCAGCATGCCGGACGCCTTCGAACAGAACGTCCGGGAAATCTTCCCCGAGAACCACCCGGGGTCCTTCATTCAAATGGAGGAAGACCGCTGGGTCTGGGCCACGTTCCACACCTACCAATGGGACCTGAACTACTCCAACCCGGACGTTTTCCGCGCCATGGCCGGCGAAATGCTGTTCCTGGCCAACCAGGGCGTGGACATCCTGCGTATGGACGCGGTCGCCTTCATCTGGAAGCAGCTGGGCACCCCCTGCGAAAACCTTCCCGAAGCCCACACGCTGCTGCAGGCTTTCAATGCGGTGTGCCGGCTGGCGGCGCCATCCCTGCTGTTCAAATCCGAGGCCATCGTGCACCCTGACGAGGTAGCCCGCTACATCGACCCCGCCGAATGCCAGATTTCCTACAACCCCCTGCAAATGGCCCTGATCTGGGAATCCCTTGCAACCCGCGACGTCTCGCTCCTGGCCCAGGCACTCGAGCGCCGGCACAACATCCCGGACGGCACGTCCTGGGTGAACTACGTCCGCAGCCACGACGACATCGGCTGGACCTTCGCCGACGAGGACGCTGCCGAACTGGGCATCAACGGCTTTGACCACCGCCGCTTCCTGAACTCCTTCTACGTCAACCGATTCCCCGGCAGCTTTGCCCGCGGGGTCCCCTTCCAGGACAACCCCAAGACGGGTGATTGCAGGATTTCAGGCACGACGGCGTCCCTGTGCGGCATGGAGGTGGACCCGGCTGAGGCGGTGGAGCGGATCCTGCTGGCCCACTCGGTTGCCTTCAGCACCGGCGGGATTCCGTTGTTGTACCTGGGCGACGAAGTGGGCCAGGTGAACGACTACAGCTACGCCTCCGAGCCCGGGCACGAGGCGGACAGCCGCTGGGTCCACCGGCCGTACTACCCCATGGAGCAGTACGCCCGCCGCCATGATCCTTCCAGTCCCGAAGGCGCCGTTTATGCGGGATTGAAAAGAATGATCGAGGTCCGGGCGAGCACTCCTGAACTGGCCGGCACCCGGCTGCTGGACTTCGCCACCCACAACCGCGGGATTCTTGCTTACCAGCGGGTCGGGCAGCGCACCCGGGTTCTGGCACTGGCCAACTTCAGCGACCTGCCGCAGACCCTGCCTGCGGAAATCTTTGCCGGATACTCAAGCGCCGCCGTCGACCTCCTCTCCGAAGCCGAGCTGAAACTGGACGAGGGCGTCACGCTCCTACCGCGCCAGTATGTCTGGTTGCGCGTCACCCCCTCATAATCCCAACTAGGTAGCGCCAAATGACGTTTTGACCACCCAAAACGACACTTGGCGCTACCCAGTTGGGACCGTAGGCGCGGGGCGTGAAACCATACGGATCATGGCCTCCAAGATTGCGTACCAAGGTGAACCCGGCGCCAACTCCAATATCGCGTGCCAGCAGATGTTCCCGGACATGGAAAGCGTGCCCTGCGCGAGCTTCGAGGATGCGTTTGAGCTCGTGTCCAGCGGCGAGGCGGACCTGGCCATGATTCCCATCGAGAACTCGATTGCCGGCCGGGTGGCGGACATCCACATCCTGCTGCCCCAGTCCAACCTGCAGATTGTGGGCGAGTACTTCCTGCCCATCCACTTTGACCTTCTGGGCATCCCGGGCAGCACCATCAAGGACGCCACCGAGGTCCACAGCCACATCCATGCCCTGGGCCAGTGCAGGAAGCTCATCCGTGAGCACGGCCTCAAGCCCGTGATCGCCGGCGACACCGCGGGGTCGGCGCGGGAAGTGGCCGAGTGGAACGATCCCCGCAAGCTCTCCCTCGCTCCCCCGCTGGCCGCGCAGATTTACGGCCTCGAAGTGCTGGCGTCGCGGGTGGAAGACGATCCCTCCAACACCACCCGCTTTGTGGTCCTGGCCCGGGAAGCGGCGCTGCCGGCCCGGGACGAGCTGCCCGGACCGGCGGTCACCAGCTTTGTGTTCCGCGTCCGCAACGTCCCGTCCGCCCTGTACAAGGCGCTGGGCGGGTTCGCGACGAACGGCGTGAACATGACGCGACTGGAAAGCTACATGGTGGGCAACGAGTTTGCGGCCACCATGTTTATGGCCGACGTCGAAGGCCACCCCGAGGACCTGCCGCTGAAGCTGGCCCTCGAGGAACTGGACTTCTTCACCACCGAGGTGCGGATCCTTGGGGTCTATGCCGCCGCGGAGTACAGGACTGCTCAGACCGTCAGCGGATGATCCGAGGACTGGCGCGGCTTCAGGAGGGCAGAGAAGAACCCGCCGAGCTCGGCCGTCGCGGTGAGTGGCAGAACGTTGGCAACATACTGGTCTGGGCGCACCACCACCACCACACCGCCGCGGTCCAGGCCTCGGAGCTCGAAGATGTCGGCGCCGGGATCGGTAGCGTACACCTTTTCGTAGTCGGTCAGCTTGAACGGGCCCACCTGCGGTTTGAAAACGGCGGGAACCTGTCCTATGTCCACGGCCGTGTGCGGCTGCTGGTAGATCACCTTCAGGTCGAACCAGGCGTCAGGGTCAGCGCCCGACGGCGTCGCGGCCAGAGGCGAGTCCGGCGAGTGTGCGATCCACTCGGCGAAGTCAACAACAGCTGAGTGCGAACCGGCAGGGGCTGCGTCCGCGAAGACGTAGATGCGCCACCGCCCGTCGGCCGTGGCGTGGTGGCCGAGGTGGATCGGATTGGTGTCGCCCACGCGCACCACGGGTGCCGATTTGAAGCGTTTGCCCACCGGGAAGCCCGTGGCCAGCGCCTGGTGCTTGGCGGGGGCCACCAGCATGGACGGCGCATACTCGGTCATAAATCCGGCCGGGAACTCTGCGGTGCGCACGTAGAAGTCCTCGAGGTCCGAGGGGTTTTCGAACTCCTCGGGCTTCTTGGCCATCATGGTGGACCATTCCTTGTCGAAGTCGATGAGGTTCTTTGCCACCACCTGGCGCTCGGCGGAGTAGGTGGAAAGCAGGCTTTCCGGACTGCGCCCCTCAAGCACGTGCCCAAGCTTCCAGGCAATGTTGAAGCCGTCCTGCATCGAAACGTTCATGCCCTGCCCGGCCTTGGCGCTGTGAGTGTGGCAGGCGTCGCCGGTGATGAACACTCGCGGAGTCCTGGTGCCGCGGTCCTCCGGCAGGACGTCGTCGAACCTGTCGGTGAGGCGGTGCCCCACTTCGTAGACGCTGTGCCACGCTACATTCCGCACGTCCAGGGTGTAGGGGTGGAGGATTTCATTGGCCTTGTGGACGATCTGCTCGATAGTGGTGTTGCGTACGGCGTGATGCGTCGCGGGATCCACCTCACCCAGGTCCACGTACATACGGAACAAGTGGCCGCCTTCCCGCGGGATCAGCAGGATGCTGCCCTTTTCGCCCTGGATGGCGCACTTGGTGCGGATGTCGGGGAAGTCGGTGACGGCCAGGGTATCCATGACGCCCCAGGCATGGTTGGCCTGGTCTCCGGCGAGCGTGCAGCCAATCGCTGCGCGCACTTTGCTCCGCGCGCCGTCGGCACCCACCACGTATTTGGCGCGCACCACGCGTTCCTGGCCCTCATTCGGACCGGAGGTGTGCAGGAGCGTCACGGTGACAGGGTATTCCCCACCGTCCTGAATGCTGAGCGACTGGAACTCGTACCCGAAGTCTGGCTTCAGCCGGGTGGGTGAGTTGGCGGCGTATTCGGCGAAGTAATCCAGGACCCGGGCCTGGTTGACGATGAGGTGGGGGAACTCGCTGATGCCCGTGGGGTCATCAGGAGTGCGGGCAGTCCGGATGATGCGGCTGCGGTCCGAGGGATCCGGCTTCCAGAACGCCATCTCGGTGATGCGGTAGGCCTCGGCGATGATGCGCTCGGCGAATCCGAAGGCCTGGAAGGTTTCGACGCTGCGCGCCTGGATGCCGTCGGCCTGTCCGATAGCAAGCCGGCCCGGGCGGCGTTCGATGATCCGTGTGCTGATATCCGGGAACATCGAAAGCTGGGCCGCAGCCACCATTCCCGCAGGTCCGGTACCAACAATCAGCACATCGACGTCCTCCGGGAGTTCCTCGGGGCGGGTGAGCCCAACGCCGGCCGCAGGCTTTACCCGCGGGTCTCCGGATACGTAACCGTGGTGGTGAAACTGCACGGGAATCCTCACTTCGTTGTGTGGCTGGAGGGCCGGATTATGTGTTCGATAATAGAATTTCAGTTTCCATATGAGAAAACCACGCTGTGGAGCAACACTGTACGCCACGTGTGATGCGGACGACAAGAGCCGCAAATTCGGCGCGAAAAAAGGCTTGACAAACAGCGGCGCGCAGAGCGAAGGTGATCGTATACGATTTCGTACTTCACAAGGAGCGGTTTTGGAGCAGGTCAACGAGGACATCCTCGCAGCGGCACGGAAGGTGATCGCGGTGCACATCAACTACCCCAGCCGCGCTGCACAGCGGGGACGCACACCATCCCAGCCGTCCTACTTTCTCAAGCCGTCCTCGTCGCTCTCCATTACCGGCAACGCCGTCGAACGCCCTGCGGGTTGCGAACTTCTCGGCTACGAAGGCGAGATCGCCCTGGTCATCGGCAAGGCCGCCCGCCGGGTAGGCATGGAGGACGCGTGGAGCCACGTTGCCGCCGTCACTGCCAGCAACGACCTGGGCGTCTACGACCTGCGCTACGCGGACAAGGGCTCCAACCTACGGTCCAAGGGCGGGGACGGGTTCACACCGGTGGGCCCGGCACTGATCCCGGCAAACGCCGTCGACCCCGCCAAACTGCGCATCCGCACCTGGCACAACGGCGAAATGGTTCAGGACGACACCACGGAGGACCTGCTCTTCCCGTTCGCCCGGCTGGTGGCGGACCTGTCCCAGTTGCTGACGCTTGAGGAGGGGGACATTATCCTCACCGGCACCCCGGCCGGCGCGTCCGTCGCCAAACCCGGGGACGTGCTCGAAGTGGAGGTCACCGCAGGAGACCTCACCACGGGCCGCCTGGTCACCCGGGTGGAGGAAGGCACGACGCCGTTCGCGGAATTCGGTGCCGGGCCCAAGGTTGATGACCTGCAGCGGGAGGAGGCGTGGGGGTCCCGCGAGGCCGCCGGGCTGCCCGAGGCAGCAAGTGTCCTGACCCCGGAGCTGAAGGCCAAGCTGGAAAGCGTGGCCACGGCCACCCTGTCCTCGCAGCTGCGCAAGCGCGGCCTTAACAACGTCAGCATCGACGGGCTGAAGTCCACCCGCCCGGACCGGCGCGTGGTGGGCCTGGCCCGGACCCTGCGCTATGTTCCCAACCGCGAGGACCTGTTCAAGATCCACGGCGGCGGGTTCAACGCACAAAAGCGGGCCATCGACTCGGTCAACGAGGGTGAAATCCTGGTGATGGAAGCCCGCGGCGAAAAAGGCACCGGCACCGTGGGAGACATCCTGGCCCTGCGCGCCCAGGTGCGCGGCGCCGCGGCGATCATCACCGACGGCGGCGTCCGCGACTACACCGCCGTGGCAGGCCTGGAGATGC